>CAKZML010000087.1 GCA_937128475.1 uncultured Chromatiales bacterium | reverse complement strand
AGGACCGCTACGGCGAAGCCCAGAAACACCTGGCCGATCACGAGCACACCATCAAAAACCTGGAAGCCGTGATTAATGCAAAAGTGGAATTGATGGCTATCGCCGAGCAAGAGCTTGATGAACTGAAACAACGACTGCCATCAAAGATCGCCTCGTTAGACGAATACAAGACTCGCCTCCAGCAAAGTCAGGAAGAAATGGACAAGCTGAAGGCTGAGCTATTCAAGAAAGAAGCCGCATTACACGAACGCGATGCCGCTGCGAATGATTTGCAAAGCAAGCTGGATGAAATCACCGGGCAAATTTCGGACCGGGATGAGGCCTTGCAGGCCACCCAGGAAAAGCTGGCAAAGCGCAAGGCAGAGTTTGAAGCTGCCGCCGCCACGATTGACCGGCTGCAGGCAAAAGCAGCGGAATCGGAAAAACAGCTGGCACAGCAGGCCAATCAATTAATTTCCATCGAATCGCGACTGGAAACAGAAAGTAAATCAGCCACCGCACTCAAGACGGACCTGGCCAGGGTGGAAAGCCAGCTGGAAGAAATGCATGTGCGCGCAGAATCCAGCATGGAGAAAGCGGCCGCCTTTGAGGCAGAACTCGCCGAGAACAAAAAGCTATCTGCCACACAGCAAGAGACGCTGGCGGCACAAGAGGAACTGATCTCGAACATGGACCGGGATGCGAGCAAGTCGAGAGCCTTGCGGGACGAAGTCAGGGAAAAGGAAAAAGCCCTGGCCGAAATCCAGATCCAGTTGGATACCCGGGACAAGTTAATCGAAACATTACAGTCAGACAGCGACGAATTGCGTAAGACCCGCCGATTGCTGCGCGAATCCCAGGCAGAAATTTCTCGACTGAAGATTCTTGCCGCACCTGGAGCTGATTCTCCGGAAATCGCAGAACTGAAGCATGCTCTGCACGACAAGGAAAAGGCGATCGGCGCCCTGTCACTGGCAGTAAGAAAACGTGAAGAGTCAATCAAGGAACTGACTGCCGAAGCCAGTACCTGGCACGAGCGTTACCAGAAACTCCAGGACAAATTTCCTGGCACCGGCCTCAATGACACGGTAGTTACCGAAGATACGGCGAAAAAGGCCTGACAACCGCCGGGCGAAGTTTCCGCTTAGCCGGAGCCTTCAATGCTGAATGAATCGCGATCAGCCAGGAACGGGAACCGTTCCCGGTAGCTCATCATCGGCTCACGCTCCAGGCTGGCGCTGAACACTTCCTCAACATTTTCACGACACCACAGCACTTCGCCGGAATAATCCACCAGGCTGCTGTCGCCCGCGTATTCAAACCCCTTGGCATCCGTACCAACCCGGTTCACCGATGCTACATAGCACTGATTTTCAATCGCCCTCGCCCGACCCAGGACCTGCCAGTGCAAGCGCCGGCGGTGAGGCCAGTTAGCCACGTACAGCAACAGGTCAAAATCCAGGTCGTTACGGCTCCACACCGGGAAGCGCAGGTCATAGCAGATCATCGGACAAATCCGCCAGCCCCTGTATTCCACGATGACCCGCTCATCGCCCGGCATAAAGAAACGATGTTCGCCGGCCATGCTAAACAGATGCCGCTTGTCGTAGTGGTGCAACGTTCCGTCGGGCTCCGCCAGAATAAAGCGATTCAAGTACTGCCCATGCTCACCAATAATCAGGCTGCCGCATACCGCCGAATCCATATCCCGAGCTCTATGCCGCATCCAGCTGATGCTCGGCCCATCCATGGTCTCTGCAAACTCCACCGCATCCATGGTAAATCCCGTGGAAAACATTTCCGGCAACACCACCAGGTCCGTGATTTGTGGCACGGACTCCATAAGCGACTGGAGATGGTCCCGATTGGCTTCTGGCTGGTGCCAGGCAAGATCCGCCTGCACCAGGCTGATATTCAAAGTTGACATAGACGGTCTGCGGCCTCGATCAAGGTGTTGTCATTCTTGGCAAAACAAAAGCGTAAGTAGCGGCCATGCAGCGGCTGCTCACAAAACACCGAAACCGGGATGGATGCCACGCCAATATCCCGGGTCAGTGCCTGGGCATAGGCCAGGTCATCCATATTGGTGATTTGACTGTATTCCAGGAGCTGGAAGTAACTTCCCCGGGTTGGCATGAAGCGGAACCGCGAGCCCTGGAGCTGGCCGCAAAACAAATCCCTCTTGGCCTGGTAGAACGCTGACAACTGCTGCCAGTGATCCGGATGGTGCTCGAGGAAATCTGCGATGGCCAGTTGCAGGGGGGTGGCGATGCAATAACAAACGAATTGATGAATTTTCCTGAACTCAGCCATTAACGCTTCAGGCGCTGCGCAGAAGCCAATCTTCCAGCCCGTGGCATGCAGGGTCTTGCCAAACGATGACACCACGAAGCTGCGAGCAAATAATTCCGGGTGAGCCATCAGGCTACTGTGTGCCTCGCCATCAAAGGTGATGTGCTCATAGACTTCATCAGCCAGTATCCACACCCTGTGGGAACGGATAATTTCCGCCAGCCTGTCCAGGTCGGCATGACTGAGCATGGCCCCGGTGGGATTGTGCGGCGAGTTAAGAATAATTAACCGGGTGCGCGAAGTCAGGGCTTGCTCCACGTGATCCCAGTCCACGCTGAAGTTCGGTTCCTGCAAGGGAAGATGAATCGTTCGCCCGCCGGCCAGGGTGACCGCAGGCTCGTAACTGTCGTAGGCCGGGTCGAATACGATGACCTCGTCACCTTCACTCACCACCGCCTGGATGGCGACAAACAGCGCCTCGGTGGCCCCGTGAGTAATCGTCAGTTGCTTATCCGGGCACAACCGCACTCCATGCTGCTGAACAAGCTTGTTCGCCAACTGCTGCCTGAGTTCCGGCATGCCCGTCATGGGCGCATACTGATTCCGGGCATCGTTCACATGCCTGACCAG
>CAKZML010000086.1 GCA_937128475.1 uncultured Chromatiales bacterium | reverse complement strand
GGCCTGGGCATGCTGGTGGATAACGCCATCGTGATGGTGGAAAACATTCAATGGCATATGGATCGGGGTGTGAGTCGCGCCCAGTCCGCCCTGTTATCGGTAAAAGAACTGGCAGCCCCCCTGGGGGCGGCCACCGGAACCACCCTGGCTGCGTTTGTACCCATGCTGATTTCCAAGGGCAATACTGCGGACTTCACGCGCATGATCCCGGGCATGGTAATGCTCACCCTGACGGTGAGTTATGTGTACGCCATTTTTGTTACCCCGGTGCTGGGCCAGTGGCTGTTGCGACCGGGTAAGGCGATGCACCAGCCATTGGCTGCCCGGGCAGGGCACACGATTGGACAATACGCGGTCAGGCACAAGGGCGGGGTGCTGCTATGCGCCGTGGCGCTGGTAGCCTTGTCCGTGTTCGCGGCCCGCTACGTGGACAACGACTTCTTCCCCAATACCGCGCGCAGTGAAATGGTGGTGGACCTGCATTTCGCCGAGGGTACTCACATCAGTACGACCTCGGCGGCAGCCACTGCGATGACCGCCATGCTGCAGGGCCTGCCCGAGGTGAAAAATGTTTATACCTGGACAGGCTTCTCCGGGCCGACGTTTTACTACAACTTGAACGAGAATCCGCGCAGCCCCCATGTGGGTCGCCTGGCGGTATTGGCCGACAGCGCCGATGACCTGCCCGCCATCTTTACCGCCGTGCGAGACTACGCCCGGGAACAACTTCCCGATGTGGAAGTGGTGCCCAGTCGACTGGGCCAGGGTCCGCCTGTTACCGCGGCTATCGAGATGCGCCTGTACGGGGATGATTTTGCAACCCTGCGCCTGGCCACCGAGCAGGTCATGAAGTTGACCAGGACGGTTCAGGGTACGGCGGATGTCCACGAGAGTCTGGGTACGGGCACACCCACCCTGGTGTATGAGATTGACGATGC
The DNA here is from genome assembly GCA_937128475.1 of uncultured Chromatiales bacterium. Taxonomy (GTDB): domain Bacteria; phylum Pseudomonadota; class Gammaproteobacteria; order Steroidobacterales; family BM003; genus CAKZML01. The sequence goes on along the minus strand of CAKZML010000086.1, from coordinate 870 downwards.
GGCGGCCTCCCGACATGGACTCGACCGCTCCTACATTGCCGATGCCTTGCGGGGACGGACCCTGGGGGTGGTGATCGGCCAGTACCGAGCAGGGCAGGACCCGGTGCCTATCGTGATTCGTTCCCCAGAGGGTGAGCGCTACGCGACCGACCACCTGGATACGGCTTATGTCTTCGCGCCAAATGGCAATGCCGTACCCCTGGCGCAACTGGTCACCCATTCACTGGAATGGCAGCCTTCGGCCATCCAGCACTTTGACCTTAGACGCATGACCACCGTGATGTCGGAACTCCAGGACGGCTATGCCTTTGGCAATGTCACCTCGGATTTACAGAGACGTCTCAAGGACCTGACGTTGCCACCGGGAATCCAGCTGGAGTTTGGCGGCAAACTGGAAAGCTCGGGTGATGCCAATGACGCCCTGTTTTCGGCCATGCCCGTGGGCATCGTGTTGTTGCTGGTGTTCCTGTTGTTGCAGTTCAATTCCTTCCGCCGCCTGAGTATGGTCCTGGTCACCGTTCCCCTGGCCGCCACCGGCGTCATTCCCGGCCTGCTGCTGACCGACAATCCCTTTGGCTTCACCGCCCTGCTGGGTGTTGTGGCCCTGGTAGGCATCGTGGTCAACAACGCTATCGTGTTGATCGATGTGCTGGATCGGAACCTGGAAGTGGGCATGCCACTGGAGCAGGCGATCGCCGATGCGGTGGGCAGGCGCACCCGGCCCATCTTGCTGACCACCCTGACAACGGTGGCGGGTTTGCTGCCCATGACCCTGACCCAGAGCACCTTGTGGCCGCCCATGGCCTGGTCAATTATCTCGGGACTCAGCGCGTCCACCTTGCTGACCTTGATGGTGGTGCCCGCCATGTG
>CAKZML010000085.1 GCA_937128475.1 uncultured Chromatiales bacterium | reverse complement strand
TTCTCCTGGGACCAGTCATTGGCCACTCTCGGGAAATCGCCGTAGGAGAGCAGGTTCGTGCTCGACAGGCCGCCACCGTAGGTAGTCCATTCCGGATAGAACGACGCGATAGCGGTCAGGTCCGGGATGTATACCTTGTCAATGAACTCAATTGAGCGGTCAATGATGGACGACACCAGGTTCAGCCATTCCATGTTGATGCCGCCGGTTTCGTTCAGGCTGAACGAGCAGGGCATGCCACCCACAACCCAGTTCGGGTGCGGATTGCGACCGCCGAACACGGTGTGAATCTTGACGATTTCACGCTGGAAATCCAGGGCTTCCAGATAGTGGGTAACCGCCATGAGATTCGCCTCGGGCGGTAACTTGTACGCCGGGCTGCCCCAGTAGGCATTTGAGAACGGTCCCAGTTGACCGGATTCCACAAACCGTTTGATACGTGCCTGCACATCACGGAAATACCCGGGTGAGGACTTGTGCCAGGTGGAAATGGATTGTTGCAGGGCAGAGGTGGCCTTGGGATCGGCGCTGAGTGCGCTGACCACATCAACCCAGTCCAGGGCATGCAGGTGATAGAAATGTACCAGGTGATCCTGGGTGTATTGGGCCAGCATCATCAGGTTGCGGATGTGGTTGGCATTGGTGGGGATCTTGATACCCAACGCATCTTCTACCGCTCGCACCGAGGTCAGTGCGTGTACCCCCGTGCAGACGCCACATATCCTTTCTGTGAAGGCCCATGCATCGCGAGGATCCCGGCCCTTGAGAATGATTTCCAGGCCACGCCACATGGTACCCGTGGAGACGGCATTGCGGATCACGTTGTCCTTGTCCAGGTTTACCTCAATTCGCAGATGTCCTTCTATTCGGCAGATCGGGTCCACCACCACGCGCTGGCCGCTTGTATCCAGTGCAAAACCGTTAGCGGTTACAGACTCAGTCATGGCTGGCCCCTCCCTTATCACTATTCTTTACCTTGCTGATCACCGATGCCGCGGCATGGGCCGCCACGCCAATGGCGGCTGCGCCGGCCAGTATTCCGCCGACCTTATCGGCAGTGGATTCAATCTTTCCTCCAACGGTCAGGTTGGTTTCCGGGCTGTAGAAAGAACCACGGTCCCAGAAATTGTCTTCGGAACATCCCAGGCAGCCGTGACCGGACTTCACCGGCCAGGACAGCCCTTCGTTCCACTCGATAGTGGAGCAGGCGTTGTAGGTGGTCGGTCCCTTGCAACCCATCTTGTACAGGCAGTAACCCTTGCGGGCGCCTTCATCGTCGAAGCGCTCAACGAATTGACCGGCGTCAAAATGGGCGCGTCGATAGCACTTGTCGTGATTACGTTGGCTGTAAAACATCTTTGGCCGGCCCTGGCGGTCCAGTTCCGGGAAGCGATCAAATGTGAGCATGTAGGTAATCACGCCTGTCATGACCTCGGCAATGGGCGGGCAGCCGGGCACCTTGATGATGGGCTTGTCGGTGATCACCTTGTGGATGGGCATGGCCCGGGTGGGATTCGGGTGGGCTGCTTGCACGCAACCCCAGGAAGCGCAGGAGCCCCACGCAATGATTGCCTTGCAGTGACTGGCCATGCGGCGCAGTTTTTCCACATAGGGCTTGCCGCCCTGGAAGCAGTACATGCCGTCCTCGTTCAGAGGAGGATTACCTTCGCAGGCCAGGATAAAGTTACCGTCATATTTCTCGATGGTCTGCTCGAGAATTTCCTCGGCCTGGTGACCGGCTGCGGCCATCAGGGTGTCGTCATAGTCCAGTGAAATCATGGACAGCACAACGTCCGCTGCCAGCGGATGACCCGAGCGTATGAAGGATTCGGAACAGCAGGTGCATTCCAGGCCATGCAGCCATATGACGGGCGTGCGAGGCTTGGTCTCCAGTGCGTGGGCAATGGTGCCAGCGAATTCGGGCCCCAGGCCTAGCCCGGCAGCAGTCAGGCTGCAGAACTTGAGAAAGCTGCGCCGAGTAACACCATGTTCACGCATGGTTTCGTAAAAAGTTTTTTGTATACCCATAACGACGTCACTCCTCCAGGCTTATGCTGTTCAATCCTTCCGTGTCCGAATGTTGTAGCCTGAAATGCCGGGCGATCACCCGCCCATTCACTTACCGGTCTACAACGTGTATTTCAGCGAAACCACAGGGCCGGGAGACCGTGTAACCGGTCTGCCAGCCATGAATTTTTCCGGGACTGTTGGGGTGTTGTGTCGCAGGGCCGTGTGGTTGCCCACAGGCTCGTGACCCCTTCCGTGGGGCGCTCTGCCATAAGTCGATGTCAACAACGTCTTCCACCCGACGATCCTCGTCAGTTCTGCGGCGGTTGTTTAAATTGGTTCTTATTATTTTTCAGTCTCTGCCGCCCCCTTGCAGGTACGAGCATGCGATAAAAAGAGACTTCTCTGCGGAAACAATACACTGCGCTGCAAGCGGACAGGTATCAGGGTATCTACTTAGACCTAATCTGCTGGGAATGATTATAGTTAGATTGAGTAAATTCGATGAACTAACAGGTGGTAGTCATGTGCTTGGCAGTGCCAATGAAAGTCCAGTCGGTCAACGGCTTTGTGGCAAGTTGCGAGGCCATGGGTGTGCACCGGGACGTCAGCCTGTTCATGCTCCAGGACGAGACCATAGAGCCGGGCGATCATTTGCTGGTACACGTGGGATACGCGATCAAGAAGGTATCGGCGAGCGACGCCGAAGAAGCCTGGAAATTGTTCGACGAAATGCTGGCCTACGATGCATGAACTGTCGGTTTGCCAGGCACTTGTAGAGCAGGCTGAACGGATTGCCCGGGAACGCCAGGCGAGGGTCATCAGGCTGATGCTGACAATTGGACCCTTGTCGGGGGTGGAGTCAGAGTTGTTGCGAAGGGCTTTTCCCCTGGCCAGCGCGGGAACCTGCTGCGAGGGTGCTGCATTGGAAATCCTGGCCGCGCCGGTAACCGTGTTTTGCCCTGACTGCACGGCTACCTCTGAGGTGGCAGCCAACAAGTTGCTTTGCCCTGAATGCGGCAACTGGCGCACGAGCCTGGCATCAGGGGATGAAATGGTACTCCAGACAGTGGAGTTGGAGACCCGGAACGCTAACGATAATGAGTCCACCCGTCAACGCTGAGGAGTGAGCAATGTGTGATACATGTGGCTGCAACATTACCCCGGGAAATAAACACCTGGTGGAGGCTGGCGGCAAGTTTTCTCACAGCGCCTCGGGGCACGAGTCGGTGGAGGTTCTGCAGAACCTGCTGTCGGAGAACGATCACCAGGCTGATCATAACCGCGAACACTTTCACCGCCACGGCGTGCTGGTGATTAACCTGATGTCCTCACCCGGGGCGGGCAAGACCAGCCTGCTTGAGGCAACGGTCCGGGCGTTGGGCGACAAACTGGGCATCGCAGTGATCGAGGGTGACCTGGAAACCGAGAACGATGCACAGCGCTTGCGCGAGTGTGGGATTCCCGCGGTACAAATCACCACCGGCAGCGCCTGCCACCTGGACGCCCACATGGTGCACCAGGCCTTACACCAGATGTCCCTGGACAATAT
>CAKZML010000084.1 GCA_937128475.1 uncultured Chromatiales bacterium | reverse complement strand
TTTATTGCACTGGACATCAAGGATGTCCCCTATGAAATAGTTAGGCAGATGCCTTTCTCCGAGGATGCTGAATACCTCAAGATCAATCCGCTGGGCAAGATTCCTTCCCTGGTGGATGGAGACCTGACGCTGTGCGACTCCAAGGTGATCTGCCAGTATCTGGATGACGCCTATCCTGAACCTCGACTTTACCCGACGAAGCCGAGTGATTGGGCGATGGCGCTGTGGTACGAAGACCTGGCGGGTGGTCGTGTGTCCGAATTGGCAGCCAGTATATTCTTCCAGCGTTTTATGCGCCCTCTGGCATTCAAGCAGGAGCCGGACGAAGAGCTTATTGCCCGCATTATCGAAAAGGACCTGCCTCCCATGTTGGACTATCTGGAAGGCCGGATACCCACAGAGGGCTTCATCTTCGGCGATTTCATGATGGCTGACCTGAGTATCGCGAGTCCATTCATCAATGCAGCTTATGCGGGCTACGAGGTAGATGAGTCGCGCTGGCCGAACCTGGCGGGTCTCGTCGCGCGGGTGAGGGCGCAGCCGCAGGTGGCGGCTGTGCTGGAGAAGGAGAAACGTGCCCTGGGTCTTGATTGAAGATGTCGTGAAGATGACGACAATCGACAAAGAGTTCACCGTGAAACTCCTTTTGAATGCGCATCAACTAAGTCCAACTCGGTCTTTTGCAACAGCGAATTGGTCAGAGTAATTCGGTAGAGATGGTCAGGGTATTCCGGCAAGCCGGTCAAACGGTCGCAGCGCCCACATCATTGTTTCGAAAAACCAGGGTGCCTTGGTAGGGGAAAAATAGCGGGGGAGGGCCGCAGTTTTTGCTCGGGCATAATTGAACAACACAATCCGGCTTCCTCCTGTCAACGCAATGCATGCCTGGACTGTGAATCTGATCCAATCAGAGATTGCGTGCCACCGCACGGAACGTATTGATGCTTTTCCTGCAGGTTTTTTCATATTGGAAAATGTCCGCCGGACGGGATCCCCTGTCCTTCATGACCAGCAATATAGACCGCCTTATATGAGCGGTAGCGTAGAACTCATCATTCAAACAATACACCTACTTACCCGCAGGGCACTCCTGCAACTTTGGGGTAGGGGATTACCGCCTGCACGAAAGGTTCTCACGTTTTCTTGGAAACTGGCGCCTCGGTCGCTATTTCTTTCCAACTTTACTTGTTCGTCCAA
>CAKZML010000083.1 GCA_937128475.1 uncultured Chromatiales bacterium | reverse complement strand
AATTAAGGTAACTGTCACCCTAATTGGTATTAGTCGGGCAGCTTCACCTTGAACTTTATTTTATCCAATTGGGCCTGGGAGCTGCCGGTGCGTTCCCGGAATTCAACCCAGCGTGGATCGTCATGCAGCGATACAAAATACTCGTTATCGAATTGCTCGCTTAATCCGTCTTCGTTTTGCTCCACCGCTTTGTCCAACCATTCAAACGCGGCGTCGGCTTCACCGATCCAGGCGTATACATGGGCGACCTCTGAGGGCCATTGCTCACCCCAACGATCGCGCAGTTCGGCGAACAAGGTTTCGAATTCCTCCTGGCGACCCAGGTCATGCATGGCCACTGCGGTGCCTTTCACCTGGTATTCCTCGTCGGGTTCTTGCTGCATCTCGATAAGTGCGGCCGCTGGCTCTCCCTTGGCGAGCAAGGCCGTACCGATTCTATAGTGGGCGCCGAAGTAGGTTGGGCTTAGGGTCAAAACGTTGCGAAAGGCAGAGATGGCGTTGTCCCATTGTCCGGAGTACATGTAGGAAATGCCCAGAACATTAAGGCCCCGGCTGCCGACCGGGTCCCGGGCGACCAGGAATTTCCCCATCTCGATGGCGGTATCTATTTTGCCAAGAGCCTGGGCCACCCTGGCAGCCTGGGTGATGATCGAGTGATTGGTCGGCTCAAGTTCAAAACCCTGTTCCAGGTATCTTGCCGCGGCAGCCAGGTCGTTATCGTAGCCCAGGGAAATTCGAGCCAGCAGGGAGTAGGCGCGCACATAAGCCGGATCTATCGCCAGGGCCTTGTTAGCCGCCTGGCGCGCCATGGTATAGCCCTTGTCGATGGGCACCAATCCGGCAGATGCCTGACCGGAGTAGACCGCAGATAGCTCAGCCCATGCCGCTACATAGCCAGGGTCGATTGAGACGGCTTGCTGCAACAGTTCGGCAGCCCGTTTGAAGCCGTCAGCGGACTCTTGCAGGGTGAGATGATGACCCTGTAGATAGAGCGAATAGGCCAGGGGGTTGGTTTCTTTTACCTTGGGCGCTGCCCCGAGCAGGGCGAGTTTTAGTTGCGCGACAACCTCGCTGGCAATCTCGTCCTGGATGGCGAAGATGTCATCCAGGGTTCGGTCATAGGTTTCTGACCAGAGATGAAAGCCATCCTCTGCATGGATCAACTGGGCAGTGACCCGCACCCGACGTCCCGAGGTGCGCACACTGCCTTCCAGCACATGGGCAACCTTCAGGCGCTGTGCGATCTCGGTGATTTCCAGGTTCTCGCCCTTGAAGGAAAACGACGAGGTTCTCGCCGCCACTTGCAGGTTTGGAATCTTGGAGAGCAGGTTCAGCAGTTCTTCGGATAGCCCGTCTGCGAAATAGTCCTGGTCTTTATCCGGAGACATATCGACGAACGGCAGTACGGCAATGGAAGGCTTGAGCTCTGCTGCGGTGGCCTGTTTGGCGAGCCGTTCATCCAATGCACTGGAGGCCGCCTCTTCGACGGCTGATTCAATGGCGGCGCTTTCCCTGTCCGCGGAAAGCATGAATTTATCCACCGCGAAATAGCCCACCGCGATGATCAGTACAGCAATGGTTACGCGATTAAGTTTCTGCCCGGTTTCATGGGTGATGGTTTGTGATCGATCGACCTCATGTTCGCGCTTCAGGCCCTCCGGGGTCATCTCAAATGCCCAGGCGAACACCAGTGCCATGGGGAAGCCGATTGCCAGCAGCAGCATTATTGCCTGAAAGACCCAGTCAGGCGCCTCGATGTTATTCAAGACGACATCGCAGACCTGCAGCGCCAGCCAGGAGACCACCACGTAGGCGAATCCCACGCGAAAGACGTTACGGCGTTTGAGTTCGGCGAAAAGTGTCATCGTCCTTATGACTCCCGTTTGTCATGGATAATCATGGGGTAAATCTATAGGGTTGTCGACTGACTCTAGAAAATATCCGGTGCACCGGTCGGTCGGCGTATAGAAAATTGGGGACAGGCACTAATTTATTGAAGTTAGGGGGACAGGTGCCTTAACTACCTCCGATCGGAAATATAAGGGGCAGGATTGTGGTGACAGTTACCCTATTTCAAAGCCCCGTTCTTCTGATGGTGGAATATTGGTGCCTGTCCCTAATTAAATGCGCGATAGGTGTAATCCGGGGTGGATTTCCAGTAGCCAGGAAACAATGATGGGTGTGACACTCGTGGGCTGCTGTCGGCCTTAGAGGGACCAAGGGATTTGCATGAGTAATTTCGTCGCCATCGATTTTGAGACTGCCGCCTTCAGTAGGGCCAGCGCCTGTGCCATCGGTATGGTGCATGTGCAGGATCAGCAAATAGTGGAAGAGAAAACCCTGCTTATCCGCCCACCCAGCAGTGAATTTCGCTTCACCCACATCCATGGCCTGACCTGGAACCATGTCCGGAATGAACCGACCTTCGTGCAGCAGTGGAATATTATCGAGGAGTTCATCCACCGGGGAGATTTCCTGGTCGCTCACAATGCGAGCTTCGACAGGGGTGTGCTGGGAGGATGTTGCGAGCACTACGATCTGCCTGGCCCCAGGCTGCCGTTTGTGTGCACCGTGCAACTGGCGCGTCGCCAGTGGGACATACGCCCGACCCGCCTGCCGGATGTGTGCAACTACCTGGGCATCGAACTGCAACATCATGACGCCGCCTCGGACTCCCGGGCCTGCGCCAAAATCGTCATTGCCGCCGAGCAGGACGGCTGGCAGTACTAAAAATTGGGGACAGGCACCAATTACGGTGACAGTTACCCTATTTGTTTAGGCACCAGTCCCTGTTTATTTAGTGACAGGTACCTGAATTATCCGGCGATCCGCTCCGGTGAACGTTGCTCTCCATTCACCGGATTCGCACAAAAACAATCAAAAACAATGGGTTGCAATCATTCTTTGGCGGGTGGTCGAGATTCGCTCGGCCGGATTTTGGTTAAATTCCCTACGATGGCCTATATTGAGATCGAGTCTTAACCAAAGGAATTAGGGATATGCATAAGAAAATTACAAAAATAATGACTGTCTTCCTGCTCACCGT
>CAKZML010000082.1 GCA_937128475.1 uncultured Chromatiales bacterium | reverse complement strand
GTCATTCCTGCCAGCTTGTCCATGGCGTCCTGGACGATCTGGGGAGCGGCTGCGTAATAGGGATTTACCGTTTCCCGGGCCTGGAAGTACACATCCGGATTCTGGGCAGTGCCGCGGATAAACGGGTTGTCCGGGTTCAGGGCACGCTTGCGGTGGGCGTAAACAAGGTCGTCATCGATCATCGCCCTGATTTGCTCATCGCTCAGCAGGACAATCTTGTTCACTTCGTGAGAGGTTCTGAAGCCATCGAAGAAATGCAGGAATGGCACCCTGGCCTTCAGCGTCGAGGCCTGGGTTATCAGGGCCATGTCGTGGGCTTCCTGTACCGAAGCCGAGGCCAGCAGTGCAAAGCCGGTGGTGCGAGCGGCCATCACGTCACTGTGGTCGCCGAAAATGGATAATGCCTGGGCAGCCAGTGAGCGTGCCGCCACATGGAACACCGTGCTGGTCAACTCGCCGGCGATCTTGTACATGTTCGGCAGCATCAGCATCAGGCCCTGGGAGGCGGTGAAGGTGGTGGTCAGTGCGCCGGCCTGCAAGGCTCCGTGCACCGCGCCTGCGGCGCCGCCTTCACTTTGCATTTCTACAACGTCCGGGTACCTGCCCCAGATGTTGAGCGCGCCCTTCATGACCCACTCATCAGCCAGTTCCGCCATGGGTGAGGAGGGGGTGATCGGGTAGATGGCGCAGACTTCGTTCACCCGGTAGGCGACATAGGCTGTGGCTTCATTGCCGTCGATGGTGGTTTCTACTGGTTTATTGTTCATCACAGCGCTGCCCCCTTGTCTTCGTCGGCCTGGTTCTCCGCAACCATGTCGATGGCGTGACAGGGACATTGTTCAAAGCAGACCGCGCAACCCGTGCACAGCTTGTAGTCAAAGCGGTAACGACGTCCCGGACCGAGCTTGATTACGGCATCTTCGGGGCATGAGGCGTAGCAACCGTCACACTCAAAGCAGTTGCCGCAGGACAAGCAGCGCTGGGCCTCGTACACCGCTTCATTTTCGTCCAGGCCGGCTACGATTTCGTCAAAGCCCATGCTGGCTGTTTCACTTGGCAGCTGGGGTTGTACGCTCTTGGGTGCATCGGTCTTGTACCAAACGTGCAGACCCTCGAAGCCCACCAGCGGGTGCTTGGCAGGAGAGTGAACCGCCTGGGCGCGCAGGTAGCCGTCAATAAACTTTGCGGCTTTCTTGCCGTGACCCACTGCGATCGTCACGGTGCGCTCGCTGGGAACCATATCTCCGCCAGCGAAGATGCCTTCCCGCCCGGTCATCATGCTGTCGCCGACCACCACGGTGCCGTCCTTCATGAATTCGATTTCCGGCACCTTGCGCAGGAAGCCGGTATCGGTGTCCTGGCCCAGTGCCAGGATCAGTGAGTCGGCCTCCAGGGTTTCGAACTTGCCCGTGGCTACCGGCCTGCCGTCACGCACTTCCATGATTTCCACGGTGAAGTTGCTCTGATCAATTTCCTTGATGGTTCTCAGCCAGTTAATCTTGACGCCTTCTTCCAGAGCCTGGTCGGCCTCGAAATCGTGGGCCGGCATGTTTTCGCGATCGCGACGGTAAATCACCAGCGCTTCATCCACACCCAGTCGCTTGGCGGTGCGTGCGGCATCCATGGCGGTGTTTCCGCCTCCATAGATGGCGACCCGTCGGCCCAGCTTGGGGGTGCGGCCGCTTTCCACTTCTTTCAGGAAGGACACGGCATCGAGAATCTGGCTGGCATCCCGGGCGGGGATGTTGATCTTCTTGCCTATGTGGGCGCCCACGGCGATGAACACCGCATCGAAATTACCGGCTTCTTTCTCGGTCAGTACATCGTCGACCTTGTGATCGAGGACGATTTTCACGCCCATGGACTCGATGCGCTGGATTTCCTCGTTCAACACCGCCCTGGGCAGGCGATAAGCGGGGATTCCAAAATGCATCATGCCGCCGGCCAAGGGACCGGCCTCGTGAATTTCAACCTGGTGTCCTTTTCGCGCCAGGTGATAGGCGGCAGACAGGCCGCTGGGGCCAGCGCCAATGACCAGTACCCGCTTGCCTGTTGCCCGGGCGCTGAATTTCGGTGTCCAGCCTTTTTCCCTGGCCATGTCGCCGAGGAAACGCTCAACCGCGTGAATGCTAACCGTGGCGTCGACCTGGTTGCGATTGCAGCCGTCCTCGCAGGGGTGATAGCAGACTCGCCCGTGAATCGCGGGCATGGGGTTGTCCTTGACCAGTTCCTGCCATGCGGCCTCGAACTTTTCGGCTTGCACCAGTGCCATCCAGGCCTGGATATTCTCCCCGGCCGGGCAGGCGTTATTGCACGGAGGCAAAAGATCCACGTAAATCGGGTGCTGCCTGCGAACCGGTCCAGTGCCGGCTCCATGGCTGCGAAGATCCGTGGGCGAAGTCAGGTCGCTCTTTCGTTGGTCGCTCATAGGAGAATGCTAGCCAAGACGGGGGGGTCTTCCTATAGCGGCAAATGCGCATGGCGCCTACGCATTGTTCCCATTCTAAATATTCCCCGGGGCTCGGAACTGAGGCAGGGTAGGGGCTTCAAGGCAAAAAAAAGCGGCCAGGAGGCCGCTTCTTTATTTTCCCGGGAACAGGTCCCGAATACTGACGCTAGTAGCGATAGTGATCCGGCTTGTAGGGGCCGGTGGTCGCCACGCCGATGTAATCGGCTTGTTCGGTGGTCAGGGTGGTCAGGTTTGCGCCAATACGCCCCAGGTGCAGGCGGGCCACTTTCTCATCCAGGTGCTTGGGCAGGACGTACACTTCATTGCCGTACTTCTCGCCGTGCTTCCACAGTTCGATCTGTGCCAACACCTGGTTGGTGAAGGAATTGGACATTACGAAGCTGGGGTGGCCGGTGCCGCAGCCCAGGTTTACCAGTCGGCCCTGGGCCAGCAGGATGATGCGCTTGCCATCGGGGAAGATGATGTGATCCACCTGGTCCTTGATGTTCTCGCACTCGTACTGCTCCAGGCTGGCAACGTCGATTTCGTTGTCGAAGTGACCAATGTTGCAGACGATGGCCTGGTGCTTCATGCGCTTCATGTGATCGTGGTTGATGACATGGTAGTTGCCGGTGGCGGTAACAAAGATGTCAGCCTTGTCCACGGCTTCGTCCATGGTGACCACGCGGTAACCTTCCATGGCAGCCTGAAGGGCGCAAATGGGATCGATTTCTGTGATCCACACCGTTGCACCCAGGCCGCGCAGGGACTGGGCGCTGCCTTTACCCACGTCGCCGAAGCCGGCGACGATGGCAATCTTGCCGGCGATCATTACGTCGGTGGCGCGCTTGATGCCGTCAACCAGTGATTCGCGGCAACCATACAGGTTGTCGAACTTGGACTTGGTGACCGAGTCATTCACGTTAATGGCAGGGAAAGGCAATTCGTCTTTCTTCATCATCTCGTAAAGACGGTGGACGCCGGTGGTGGTTTCTTCGGTCACGCCCTGGATGTTCTTGCGGATCCTAGAGTAGAAGGTGGGGTCCGTTTTCAGGCGACTGCGGATAGCAGCGAACAGCGCGGTCTCTTCGTGGCTGGTGGGTTTATCCAGTACCGAGATATCTTTCTCGGCCTTGGTGCCCAGGATCGCCAGCATGGTGGCGTCGCCGCCATCATCCAGGATCATGTTGGGAGTGCCGCCGTCATGCCATTCCATGATCTTGTGGGTGAATGCCCAGTACTCATCCAGGGATTCGCCCTTGAAGGCAAAGACCGGAACGCCGGTTTCCGCAATCGCGGCGGCGGCATGGTCCTGGGTGGAGTAGATGTTGCAGGACGCCCAGCGTACTTCGGCACCCAGGTCTACCAGGGCCTCAATAAGGACGGCGGTCTGGATGGTCATGTGCAGGGAGCCGGCGATGCGTGCGCCCTTCAGGGGCTTCTCGCTACCGTATTCCTTGCGGATAGCCATCAGGCCAGGCATCTCGGTCTCGGCAATCGCTATTTCCTTGCGCCCGAAAGCTGCCAGGGAAATGTCTGCCACGTAGTAATCCTGCGACGGGGTGGTAGCCGCTTTTTCGGTTGACATGATTCGTTTTCTCCAAAAGATCTCGGTGATGAGTTCGACCTGTTTTACAAACCGGATTCGGATTTCAGCATTTCAGCCTTGTCCGTGCGTTCCCAGGTGAAGTCTTCGTCGTCCCTGCCGAAATGACCGTAGGCGGCAGTTTTGGTATAGATCGGGCGGATCAGGTCCAGCATCGTCAGGATGCCATACGGGCGCAGGTCAAAGTGCTCGCGCACCAGTTCTACCAGGCGATCCTCGTCCAGTTTGCCGGTGCCGAAGGTGTCCACGCTGATGGAGGTGGGCTCGGCCACGCCAATGGCGTAAGAAACCTGGATCTCGCAACGATCAGCCAATCCGGCAGCCACGATGTTCTTGGCCACGTAACGGCATGCGTAGGCTGCGGAGCGATCTACCTTGGATGGGTCCTTGCCGGAGAACGCGCCGCCACCGTGACGGGCCATGCCGCCATAGGTGTCGACAATGATCTTGCGTCCGGTCAGGCCGCAGTCGCCAGCAGGTCCGCCGATGACAAATCGGCCGGTAGGGTTGATGTGATACCGGGTGTTGGCATCCAGCCACTCGGCCGGCAGTACCGGCTTGATGATTTCTTCCATCACCGCTTCGCGCAGGTCTTCCAGGCGAATGTCGGGATTATGCTGGGTGGACAGCACTACCGCTTCCACGCCCACCGGCTTGTGGTTCTCATAACGGAAAGTGACCTGGCTCTTGGCGTCAGGACGCAGCCAGGTCAGGATTCCTGCCTTGCGCACGTATGCCTGCCGTTCAACCAGGCGGTGGGAGAAGGTAATCGGGGCGGGCATCAGCACATCGGTTTCGTTCGACGCATAGCCGAACATCAGGCCCTGGTCTCCTGCACCCTGGTTTTCCGGGGTCTCGCGATCCACGCCCTGGGCAATATCCGAAGACTGTTTGCCGATCGCGTTGAGCACGGCACAGGTTGAGCCGTCGTAACCCACGTCTGAACTATCGTAGCCCACGTTCAGGATGGTCTTGCGGGCCAGTTCCTCGATATCGACCCAGGCCGAGGTGGTGACCTCGCCGGCCACCAGGGCCATGCCGGTCTTTACCATGGTTTCAACGGCCACCCGGGCCTTGGGGTCTTGTTCCAGGATGGCGTCCAGGACGGCATCAGAAATCTGGTCTGCAAGTTTATCGGGATGTCCCTCGGAGACTGACTCAGAGGTGAACAAGTAGTTTTCTGCCATTGCCCAAACGTCCTATTAGGAAAAACGGTACATTGTACAGAACTGCCTCGGAGACTGACAGCTTGTCAGGCCTTGCCGGGCTTGGTTTGGAGCACCCTTATGTCACTTATGCATACCCCGGTTTGTGATTTTGGCTGGATGGCCCCGGATTTCCGCCTGCCGGACCCGGTCGGCCGTCACTGGTCCCTGGCTGAATGCGCCGGACCCAGGGGAGTGCTGGTTATGTTCCTGTCCAATCATTGCCCCTATGTCCAGGCGGTGCTGGACAGGATTGTCCGGGATGCGGCGGAATTACGGGATTTGGGTGTGGGCAGCGTTGCCATCATGTCCAATGACGTGGACTCCTACCCTTCCGATGGGCCGGCCCACATGGCTGAATTGGCCAGCCAGCGGGGATTTTCTTTCCCCTACCTGGTCGACGAAGACCAGTCGGTGGCCCGGGCCTACGGGGCGGTGTGCACCCCTGATTTCTTCGGTTTCAATGCCGGGATGGGGTTGCAGTACCGGGGAAGGCTGGATGCAAGCGGGCGTTTCCCCGCGCCGGTGGATGCCCGACGGGAGCTTTTCGAAGCGATGCGCCTGGTGGCGGAAACCGGATCCGGTCCGGCAGAGCAGCAAATCAGTCAGGGATGCTCAATAAAATGGCGCTAATCCGGATTCTTTGACCGATTAGGGGGTTTCCCGCCTTGCCCGATAGCACGCCATAAGCGAAAATAGCCGACTTCCTGCCGAATCACGCCAAAATCCGGAATAATTTCATGTCCAATAGAAAAGATCTCGCCAATGCCATACGGGCATTGAGCATGGATGCAGTACAGGCCGCAAACTCAGGACATCCGGGTGCCCCCATGGGCATGGCGGACATTGCGGAAGTTCTCTGGAACGATTTCCTCCGCCACAATCCTGCCAACCCGCGCTGGGCCAATCGTGATCGATTTGTACTCTCTAACGGTCATGCTTCCATGTTGCTGTACTCGTTGCTACATCTCAGTGGCTACGACTTGCCGATGAAGCAATTGAAGAAATTCCGCCAGTTCGGGGCCAAGACCGCCGGTCATCCTGAAGTGGACCTGGATATCGGTGTGGAAACCACCACCGGCCCCCTGGGCCAGGGCATTACCAATGCCGTGGGTATGGCGCTAGCCGAGAAGATTCTGGCTGAACATTTCAACCGCCCGGGATTTCCCATCGTTGATCACCACACCTACGTGTTCGTGGGTGATGGTTGCCTGATGGAAGGCATCTCCCACGAGGCCTGCTCCCTGGCGGGCACCCTGGGTCTGAATAAGCTGGTCGTGATTTACGACAGCAACCACATTTCCATCGACGGCGATATCGAAGGCTGGTTCCGTGATGACACCTCTGCACGTTTCCGCGCTTATGGCTGGCACGTGATCCCGGGTGTGGACGGTCACAAGCCCGAGGCGATTCATCGCGCTATCGAGGTTTCCCGGGACAAGGAAAAGCCCAGCCTGATCGGATGCGATACCGTTATCGGTTTTGGTTCGCCGAACAAGGCCGGCACTGCGGATACTCATGGAGCCCCGCTGGGTGCTGAGGAAATCAAGGCAGTCCGCAAGCAGCTCAAGTGGCGGCATGCGCCCTTCGTAATTCCCGAGTCAGTTCGTGAGGGTTGGGATGCGCGTGAGCGCGGCGCCAGGGCCGAGGCCGAGTGGAACGAGATGTTCGAGCGCTATCGGGCCGAGTACCCTGAGCTGGCAGCTGAGTTCGAGCGCCGGATGGCCGGCGAACTGCCAGCCGACTGGGCCGAGCAGAGCGAGAAGCTGGTGGCCAGGATTGCCGAAGAAGGCAAGAGCATGGCTACTCGCAAAGCCTCACAGGTTGCGCTGGAGAACTTCGCTCCCTTGCTGCCCGAACTGATTGGTGGTTCCGCGGACCTCACCGGGTCCAACAACACTTTCCATTCCGGTTCCAAGGCCGTGACTCCTGGCGATGCCAAGGGTAACTACATCAATTACGGTGTTCGTGAATTCGGCATGGCGGCGATCATGAATGGCCTGGCACTGCACGGCGGTTTCCGTCCCTATGGCGCCACATTCCTGACTTTCTCGGATTACGCCAGGAACGGCCTGCGTATGGCTGCCCTGATGAAGATTCCGGCTATTTTCGTCTGGACCCATGACTCAATTGGTCTGGGTGAAGATGGACCTACCCACCAGCCGATTGAGCACCTGGCCAGCTTGCGGGTGATGCCGAATATGGACGTCTGGCGTCCCTGTGACGTGACCGAATCGGCGATTGCCTGGAAGGTGGCGATCGAGAATCGGGAGACCCCCAGTTCATTGGTGTTTACTCGCCAGACCACGCCGTTCCTGGAGCGTGGCGCCCGGCAGATGAATTCGGTGGCCAAGGGCGGTTACGTGTTGCGGGATTGCCGCGGCAAGCCGGACCTGATCCTGATCGCGACCGGTTCGGAAGTAGGTCTTGCCATTGAGGCCGCAGAGCGGCTGAAGGATGAGGGTCACAAGGTGCGTGTGGTTTCCATGCCCTGCACCCGGATCTTTGATGCCCAGAGCAAGGCCTACCGTGAAACGGTCCTGCCGCCGGAAGTTGTGAATCGTGTATCCATTGAAGCCGGTACTACCGGTTGCTGGTGGAAATACGTCGGTAGCAATGGCCGGGTAATCGGTATTGATACTTTCGGCGAATCCGCGCCGGCAGAAAAATTATTTGAGCACTATGGCTTCACTGTAGATAACGTCTGCAAGGTTGCCGGAGAGTTGTTGTAAGAACTGAATTTCTGGCATTGACCTGTCGGATGTTCAACCACAAGGGAATTTAGATATGGCGGTTAAGATTGGTATTAATGGATACGGACGCATTGGACGTAACGTGCTGCGCGCGTTGTATGAGCAAGGGCGCACCGACGAGATTCAGATTGTTGCAGTTAACGATCTGTGTGACGCAAACGCTAATGCGCACCTGACCCGTTTTGATACGGCTCACGGCAAGTTCCCCGGCGAAGTGTCAGTTGAGGATGGCTACATGGTGGTTAACGGCGATCGCATTCGTGTGCTTGCCGAGCGTGATCCGGCCAAGCTGCCCTGGGGCGAGTTGGGCGTAGACGTTGTTCTGGAATGCACCGGTTTCTTCGCCAGCCGCGAAAAAGCCTCGGCCCACCTGGCCGGCGGCGCCAAGAAAGTAATTATTTCCGCACCTGCCGGTAAGGACATCGACGCCACCATCGTCTACGGTGTGAATCACCAGACCCTGAAGGCCAGCGATCAGATCATCTCCAATGCTTCGTGCACCACTAACTGCCTGGCTCCCCTGGTACAGCCTCTGCACCAGGCGATGGGTCTGGTGAGTGGCCTGATGACCACCATCCACGCCTACACCAATGACCAGGTGCTGACCGACGTGTATCACAGCGACCTGCGTCGTGCCCGGTCGGCCACCATGTCAATGATTCCCACAAAGACCGGCGCTGCCGCTGCTGTGGGCCTGGTACTGCCTGAGCTGGCTGGTCGTCTGGACGGTTACGCTGTACGTGTTCCGACCATCAATGTGTCCATGGTTGACCTGACTTTCCTGGCCGGCCGTGACACCACGGTAGACGAGGTGCACAGCATCATCCGTGCTGCCTCTGAGGGTCCGCTGAAGGGTGTGCTGAACTATTGTGAAGCTCCCCTGGTCTCGATAGATTTTAATCATGACCCGGCTTCCTCTACCTACGATGCTGGCCTGACCAAGGTTATTGATGGCCGCATGGTGAAGGTGTGCTCCTGGTATGACAACGAGTGGGGTTTCTCAAGCCGCTTGCTGGATACCACACTGGCGTTGATGAACGCCAAGTAAAGTACAACAGCCTTGCTGTTGTGAGTGTGCGGGGCTTCATGCCCCGCCATTCATTTGTGTTCCGGCTTAAGGAGTAAGATTGTGAACGTCATCCGAATGACCGAACTCGACCTCACGGGTAAAAAGGTTTTAATCAGGGAAGACCTTAATGTTCCCATCAAGGATGGGGAAGTGACCAGTGATGCTCGCATCAGGGCTTCTTTGCCGACTATGAAAATGGCCTTGGACGCGGGTGCTTCGGTAATGGTGATGAGTCACCTGGGTCGCCCTGTTGAAGGCGAGTATGACGAGAAGTTTTCTCTTGCCCCGGTTGCCAAGCGACTGTCCGAATTGTTGGGCAAGCCCGTGCGACTGGCCAAGGACTGGATTGAAGGTGTTGAGGTTACGCCCGGCGAACTTGTGCTGTGCGAGAACGTGCGTTTTCTCAAGGGCGAGAAAGCAGATGACGAGACCCTGGCCCGTAAAATGGCAGCCCTGTGTGACATCTATGTGATGGATGCCTTTGGCACCGCTCACCGGGCCCAGGCCAGCACACACGGCGTGGGACTGTACGCAAGCGTAGCCTGCGCAGGCCCGCTGCTTGTCGGTGAGTTGGAAGCATTGCAGCGTGCGCTGAAGACCCCGGCACGGCCGGTAGTGGCGATTGTTGGCGGATCCAAGGTTTCCACCAAGCTTGCAGTTCTCGAGACCCTGTCCGGTAT
This sequence comes from uncultured Chromatiales bacterium, assembly GCA_937128475.1. Taxonomy (GTDB): domain Bacteria; phylum Pseudomonadota; class Gammaproteobacteria; order Steroidobacterales; family BM003; genus CAKZML01. Next base: position 55,106 of record CAKZML010000082.1, on the reverse strand, counting down.
TGTCGACTACCTGGTGGTGGGTGGCGGTATCGCCAACACCTTTATTGCTGCCGCAGGTAACAAGGTTGGTAAATCCCTGTATGAAGCCGACCTGGTCCATGTGGCAAAAGGGTTGATGCAAAGGGGCGAGAAGGACGGAGCGGCTATTCCGATTCCTACCGATGTGGTTGTAGCGACAGAATTTTCCGAGTCCGCCGAGGCAGATATTCGCCCGGTGAACCAGGTTGGAAAAGACGAAATGATCATGGACGTAGGTCCGGATACTGCTGAAAAACTCGCCGCCTTAATGGCTGATGCTGGCACGATTGTCTGGAACGGCCCGCTTGGTGTATTTGAGTTTGACCAGTTTGGTGAAGGTACCAGGGTGCTTGCCGAGGCAGTTGTCCATAGCAAGGCATTTTCGATTGCCGGTGGCGGGGACACCCTGGCGGCACTGGAGAAGTACGATCTGACAGATGGCATTTCGTATGTTTCAACCGGTGGCGGTGCGTTTCTTGAGTTTCTGGAGGGGAAAACCCTTCCGGCAGTAACCATGCTGCAGAACCGGGCAAAATAGTTCATGTGGATTGATATACGTCCGCATTCAAAAAATATAAAAGCGCTCAGGAAGAGCGCAAATAAAGGGTATTAACGCTATGCGCAGCACGAAAATTATTGCGACCCTAGGGCCGGCAACGGATGCCCCACAGGTCTTGGCCCGTATGTTTACAGCGGGCGTGAATGTTGTGAGAGTGAATTTCTCTCATGGCTCGGCCGAGGATCGGCAAAAGCGGGTGACTGAAGTTCGTCGCGTTAGTGCCGAGCTTGGCCTTGATGTGGCCATCCTGGGTGACCTGCAGGGGCCAAAGATCCGGGTCGAAAAATTCGCCAATGGACCGATTGAATTGGTTGAAGGAGCGCAGTTTTCCCTGGATCCGGACCTTGGGGAATTCGACGGCGATATCAACCAGGTAGGGATCACTTATCCTCCGCTTGCCGAGGACGTCTCCGAGGGAGATGTGCTCTTGCTTGATGACGGTCAAATTGAATTGCTGGTCACCGAGGTCACAGGCAAGAGGGTTAATTGCCGCGTTGTGGTTGGCGGCAAGCTGTCCGATAACAAGGGAATGAATCGTCAGGGCGGTGGCTTGTCCGCTCCCGCGCTGACAGAGAAAGACCTGGAAGATATTGAAGCAGCTGCTGCAATGCAGCTGGATTTTCTTGCGGTATCTTTCCCTCGTAGTGCAGCCGATATCGAAAATGCCCGTCGCCTTCTTCATGAGGCAGGGGGCTCGGGACTCATCGTGGCCAAGATTGAACGGGCCGAAGCGGTGGAGGATCTTGAAAATATCGTTGAAGCCAGCGATGTGATCATGATTGCCCGTGGTGACCTGGGCGTGGAGATGGGCTTTTCAAGCGTCCCGGGAATTCAGAAGCGTATCCTGGCGATGACTCGCAAGCGCAACAAACTGTCCATCACCGCCACCCAGATGATGGAATCCATGATTACTCATCCCCTGCCCACGCGAGCAGAGGTTTCCGACGTGGCCAATGCGGTCCTGGATGGCACTGACGCCGTCATGCTCTCCGCGGAAACGGCGGTGGGTAAACGTCCGGTTGCGGTGGTCACCGCCATGGCCAAGGTTTGCGAGGAGGCTGAGCGCCACCAGGCCAATCGCGGCTTGAAGCGGGTTGCCCGGGAAGATGACTTCCTGGTGATCGATGAAGCCATTGCCATGGCAACCATGTATACCGCCAATCATCTGAATGTGAAGGCGATTATTGCCTTGACCGAATCCGGGGCAACTGCCCGGTGGATGTCGCGTATTCGCACTGACATCCCGATTTACGCCTTTACCAGACGTGATGAAACTCGTCGCCGCGTACAGATGTACCGGGGCGTGTATCCGGTGCAGTTTGACGTGGCCCAGGAAAACTCACAGGCGCTTTACCGGGATGCTTTCAAGGAACTGATAGGTCGTTCTGCAGTGGTCCCCGGTGACCTGGTGATTTTCACAAAGGGTGATATGAAGGGCGTGACCGGTGGCACCAACGCCATGAAGATTCTCAAGGTCAGTTAGCCCGGTTTTTGTTGTCGCATGCCGCGGCCTGAGTTCGCCGACGGTCGCTGGTATGCTGGTCGGGTCGAGACACATATCCGCGGTGAAAGGGTGACAATGAAATATCTCAAGCGAATTGGTTTGGGGCTGCTGGTCCTGGTCGTGGCTGGGCTGGCGGGCGTGTTTCTGATCCTTCGGTCGAGTCTGCCCTTACTCGAAGGGCAGCACGAGATCTCCGGGTTATCCGCTGCGGTAGACGTGCAGCGGGATGATTCCGGCGTGGTGACCATCCACGGCTCGAACCGTGTTGATGTTGCCCGGGCCCTGGGTTTTGCCCATGCCCAGGATCGCTTCTTCCAAATGGATTTGTCGCGCCGCATGTCGGCGGGCGAGCTCTCCGGCCTGTTCGGGGCGCTGGCCCTGGATGCGGACAAGGGCAAGCGGATACACCGTTTCCGAGACCTTTCATCGAGAATACTGAAGAATCTCCCAGCCGAGGATCGTCGCCTTCTGGAGGCCTACGCTGAAGGCGTCAACCAGGGCCTGGCAGAGATGGATGGCAGGCCTTTTGAGTACTGGTTGCTGGGCGTCGAACCCCAGCCCTGGCTGGTCGAAGATTCCATGCTCGTGCAGTACGCCATGTTCCTGGATTTGAATGATGGCTCAGGTGAAAGCGAGGCTTTCAGGGTGGCTCTTCGCCGGATGTATTCCCCCGAGGTCGCTGCATTCCTTCTTCCTGCGGGTGGTCCCTGGGATGCTCCCATACAAGGGGAGGCCGCTGAGGCGCCGTCGATCCCCGACCCCGCCCACCTGGATCTTCGCAAGGTCGTCGTATCCGCTCTGGATACACCGATGCGGCTCGATCTGTCTGTGCTTGAAAGCCAGGGCGATGAAGTGGTGGGGAGCAACAACTGGGCAGTGGCCGGTTGGCGCAGCGGCACGGGCCAGGCAATGCTGGCAAACGATATGCACCTGGGAATTCGGGTTCCCAACACCTGGTATCGCGCTCGACTGCGGGTCAATGATGACACTGATGTCACGGGGGTCACCTTGCCGGGCGTGCCGGCGGTGGTTGCCGGGAGCAATGGTCGCATCGCCTGGGGTTTTACCAATAGCTATGGTGATTGGGTTGACCTGGTGGAACTGGAAATTGATCCCCAGGATTCGGATCGCTACCGGGTGCCCGAAGGTTGGGAGGCATTCAGGCAGGTGCAGGAGACCATCGTGGTCAAGGGCGGCGAAGATCAAATCCTGGATCTGCGTCTGACACGATGGGGGCCGGTAGTTGAGTATTACGGACGAGACTATGCCCTGGAATGGACCGCCCATCATGAGGAAGCCGCGAACCTTGAGTTGTTGAACATCGAGCAAGCCGGTTCGGTGGAGCAGGCCATGGCGATTGTAAATCGTGCCGGTACACCGGCCCAGAACTTCGTTGTAGCGGATGACCAGGGGAATATTGGATGGACCATCATGGGGAAAATTCCCCGGCGTGGTGACAAGGCGGACTGGGATCCTATCCAGGGTTCGCGGGCCGAAAGCGGCTGGCAGGGTTGGCTGGATCCCGAGGAATACCCCCGGGTCGTGAATCCGGAATCAGGAATTATCTGGACCGCTAACAGCCGGGTGGTGAGTGATGAGGCCCTGGCAATCGTTGGTGACGGCGGATATGCACTGGGCGCCCGTGGCAAGCAGATTCGTGATGACCTGATGGCCCTGGACAAGCCGGTGCTCAATGACATGCTCGGCGTACAGTTGGATGATCGGGCCGTTTTCCTGGCGCCCTGGCAGAAATTGTTGCTGGGGGTGCTTGATGATGACGCACTGGTGGGACATCCGGATCGCGGGGCGTTTCGTGACCTGGTGCGGGACTGGATTCCCCGGGCAAGTATCGATTCAGTTGGATATCGCTTTGTTCGCGGTTATCGCTTGATAGTCCAGAAACAGGTTTTCGACAGCCTCATCTATGAAATGCGCGAGGCTTACCCGGAGATGGATCAGCCGGTTCCCTGGCAGTTTGAGGCATCCCTGTGGCGACTGGTCAATGAGCGGCCCGAGCACTTGCTGGCGCCCACCTACCAGAGTTGGGACGAGTTTTTATTGCATGCCGTCGACGAGTTGATCGAGGAATATCGAAGCAACTACGGGGATGACTTTGCCGCGCGAACCTGGGGCGAGCGAAATACCGCAGCGATTCGTCACCCTTTGAGTGGCGCCATTCCGTTGGTTGGCAGTTGGCTGAATATGCCGGTGCAGCCCCTGGCCGGGGATTCGAATATGCCCAGGGTCCAGGCCCGTAGCTTCGGGGCTTCGGAGCGATTTGCCGTCTCTCCCAACCCGGAGCTGGACGGCTACTTCCAGATGCCAGGCGGGCAAAGCGGTCATCCCCTGTCGGATTTCTATAGCCGTGGGCATGAGCTCTGGGTGAATGGCCAGGCCGCTGCTTTCCAGGCTGGAAGTACTCGCCACCTGCTTGAGTTACAACCATCACAGAATCAGTAAACCATCTTTCGCCGCGAAGCTTATGGCAGGCGTAAGAGACCGGAGAAGGACATGGAAAAAGGACGATTTGAGGGCACCGAGCGATACATCGCGACCAAGGACCTGATGGCTGCGGTCAATGCGGGGGTCACCCTGGGTCGGCCAATATTGATCAAGGGCGAACCCGGTACCGGTAAGACCCAGCTGGCCGAAGAAGTGGCCCTTAGCCTGGGACTGCCCCTGCACCAGTGGCACATCAAGTCCACCACCAAGGCTCAGCAGGGACTGTATGAATATGATGCCGTGGCACGGCTGCGTGACTCACAGCTGGGTAACGAGCGGGTTCACGATATTGCCAACTACATTGTGAAAGGAGCGCTGTGGGAGGCATTCGATTCGGAGGTTCGGCCGGTGCTGTTGATCGATGAGATCGACAAGGCTGACATCGAGTTTCCCAATGACCTGCTGCGTGAACTGGACAGGATGGAATTCTTTGTCTACGAAACCCGGGAGTTGGTAAAAGCCACCCACCGACCAATCATTATCATCACCAGCAATAATGAGAAGGAGCTTCCGGATGCATTCTTGCGCCGATGCTTCTTCCATTACATTCAGTTTCCCGATGCAGAGACCATGTCGAGCATCGTCGAGGTGCATCATCCCGGCCTGAAAAAGCAGTTGTTGTCTGAAGCGCTGAATGCCTTCTACGAGTTGCGTGAAACTCCCGGGTTGAAGAAAAAACCGTCCACCTCTGAATTGCTGGACTGGATAAAGTTGTTGCTGGCGGAAGACGTGCCGGTCGAGGCCTTGCGCGGTGGTAATTCCCGCAAGGCGCTGCCGCCGTTCTACGGGGCATTGTTAAAAAACGAACAGGACGTTCACTTGTTCGAACAACTCATCTTCTTGAATCGACGGGATGCTCGTTAAATTCTTTTTCATGCTGCGTGAGGCGGGACTGAAGGTAACCCTGCCGGAATTCCTGACTTTGCTGGATGCGCTGGATGCGGGTCTGGCGGGCTACAGTGTGGAAGATTTTTATTATTTATCTCGCAGTGCGTTGGTGAAAGACGAGACCAAGTTCGATCGTTTTGACCAGGTTTTCGGGGCCCACTTCCAGGGTGCCGAAACCCTGTTTGGAGAACACCTGGAAGAGATCCCCGAGGAGTGGTTGCGACGCCAGGTGGAGCTGGGTCTGAGCGAAGAGGATAAAGCCAGGATCGAGGCGTTGGGTGGCTGGGAGAAGCTCATGGAAACCCTGCGCCAGCGCCTGAAAGAACAGAAAGAACGTCATGAAGGTGGCAACAAGTGGATAGGTACGGGCGGCACGTCGCCATTCGGTGCCTATGGCTATAACCCGGAAGGCGTTCGAATCGGGCAAGACGGTAGCCGCCACAGGCGGGCCGTCAAAGTCTGGGACAAGCGGGAATTTCGCAATCTGGACGACTCCCTTGAGTTGGGTACGCGGAACATGAAAGTGGCCCTGCGGAGACTGCGAAAGTTTGCCCGACAGGGTGCTGACTATGAGCTCGACCTGGATGACACGATTCGTTCAACGGCTCGAAATGCCGGCATGTTGGATATCAAGATGGTCCCGGAGCGGCATAACTCAGTGAAGGTTCTGCTGTGCCTGGACGTGGGCGGCTCAATGGAAGATCACGTTCGGGTTTGCGAGGAACTGTTCTCCGCGGCGCGCAGTGAATTCAAGCAGCTGGAGTATTTTTACTTTCATAACTGCGTGTACGAGGGGCTCTGGAAGGACAACCGTCGTCGTTACAACGAGCGAATGCCCACCATGGATGTGATCCATCGCTACAGCGCCGACTACAAGCTAATATTCGTCGGTGATGCCACCATGAGTCCCTACGAGATCAGTTACCCTGGCGGTAGCGTTGAACATCTCAATGAGGAGCCCGGATCAGTCTGGATGAAGCGCCTGCTGAATACCTATCCAAAAAGCATCTGGCTCAATCCAGAGCCAGTGCAGCGCTGGGATTACACGCCGTCTATCCAGATGCTGCGTGAATTAATGGACGAACGAATGTTCCCCCTGACCGTCAGCGGTCTGGAGGAAGGTATGCGGAAGTTGCTTTAGGCCTCCTGTAAGGGACGTCTTACATCAGCGCTTTCAGGTCGTTCATGATCTGGGCAGAGTGCTTGTCGGGGTCAACACTGTCGTAGCGCTTGGCAATCGTCCCATCCGGCCCAATCAGGTAAGTCTTGCGATTGGCCAGTTTCAGTATCCCCAGCAACTTAAAGCCTGCATAGGCTGCACTCACATCGCCACTGGTATCCGCCAACAAGGGGAAGGGCAGGCTGTGTTTTTCGGCAAATTCCTGGTGGGATTCGACATCATCTGTGCTGACACCGAGTATGGTCACGCCCATCTTGCGGAAGGCCATGATGTCATCGCGGAAATTGCAGGCCTCGGTAGTGCATCCGGGAGTGTCGTCCTTGGGATAGAAATACAGCACCAGCCATTTACCCTTGTAGTCCTCGGGTGAGTGCCATTTGCTATTTTGATCCTGCAGGCGGAAGGAGGGTGCGGCACTGCCTTCCGGGAGAGGATCAGCGGACCAGGAATTTTGGAAAGCCAGGGTCAGGCAAACTGTCAGTACAGCGGCAGTGATTCCGAAAATTCTCATCTAGTGCTCCTCAATTTTGTCGTGTTCTCATTTAGTCAGGCGTCACTTACATGAGCGCTGTTGGGGGTAACATTAAACCAGTTTTGTTGTTGGCCGCCATTGAATTCGATGAAAGTACGCAAGCGGATGCGTCGAACGGTGTTTGGGTGCCAGGATATGGAGGCAGGCAACCGGCCAGTCGAAGGGATTAATACCGCTCGCCCGGATTTGGGACCGTATTTACCCATCCGGCCCACCCAGAGGCTCTCAGGTAAGGAGCAAGGTTCCCAGGCCGAGGAAGGCAGCGAAACCGATCACATCGGTGAGAGTGGTCAGGACGACACTGCCGGCCAATGCCGGGTCAATGCCGAGTCTGCGCAGCAGCAGCGGAATGCCAACACCTGAAACGGCTGCCACCACCAGGTTGATAACCAGGGCGGCGGCGATGACAAAGCCGATGCGCCAATCGCCGAACCACAAGAACACGGCCACGGCGACGATGCTTGCCCAGGCCAGTCCGTTTAGCAGACCAACCATGATTTCCTTGTTCAGCAACCAATGGGAGTTGGATTTCTCAACCTGGCCCAGGGCGATACCTCGAATCATCAGGGTCAGGGTCTGGCTGCCCGCAATACCACCCATGCTGGCCACGATAGGCATCAGGATGGCCAGCACCACCACCTGGTCCAGGGTCGCCTGGAACAATCCAACCACCCAGGAGGCCAGGAACGCCGTGGCCAGGTTCACGCCCAGCCAAACGGCCCGGCGTCGGGTGCTGCTAAGCACCGGGGCGAACATATCCTCGTCTTCATCCAGACCGGCCATGCTCATCAGGGAATGTTCACCCTGCTCGCGAATAACGTCGACCACGTCATCAATGGTGATGCGGCCCAGGAGCAGGCCGTTTTCATCCACCACCGCGGCGGAGAGCAAATCCCGGTCCGAGAACTGCATTGCGACCTGTGCCGCCGGTGTGTCGGCAAGCAAGTGTACCGGATCAGATTCCATGACTTCCGAGACCGCCAGGGAGGGGTCTGCGGTGAGCAAAATGGTCAGGGGCAGTGCGCCCAGGTAGAGGTCATTTCGATTGACCACGAACAGGGCATCGGTTTTCTCCGGAACCCCGCCACTTAATCGCAGGTAACGCAGCACGACCTCGATGCTCACGTCCGGGCGCACGGTTACCGTGTCCGGGTTCATCAGGCCGCCGGCGCAGTCTTCCGGATAGGCAAGAACCGTTTGCAGGCGGTCCTTGTGCTGCTGGTCCATGGAATGCATGACCTGCTGGATAATGGCTTCCGGCAAGTCAGTCAGGAAGTCGGCCAGGTCATCCAGTTCCATGCCGTCGGCGGCGGCGACGATTTCCTCATCGTCCATGGTGGCGATGATGCTGGCGCGCACCTCGTCGTTGAGGCCCAGCAGGATGTCGCCTTCATTATCCGCGGGAACCAGTTCCCATAGAATCTGGCGCTCAGCGGGTCTGAGGGATTCGATCAACGAGGCAACTTCGGCCGGGTGGAGGGCGTTGATCATGCGTTTTGCCGGGCGCATCGATCCCGCGTCCAGGGCGCTGCGTAGCGCTTCCAGACGTGTTGAGGGAGTTACGATTTGCTCAACTGCCGCCATGCTTCCACTCGTTGTTCTATCTCTGGATGAGGATTGAACCGTCGCGTCGCAGTGTAGCCTTGCTGCAATGGGCAGTCTACGCCATCGAGCAGGATTCCCCGTCTAGTCGAGAAGTTCTGTGTGCCGAACGCTGACCTGGGGGTAGCGGCCGCGGAAGTGTTCGGCAAGTTTTTCGCACAGGAAAACCGAGCGATGACGTCCCCCGGTACAGCCCAGGGCGACCGTGATGAAACTGCGGTTTTGTTCTTTCTGGCGCGCGAGGCAGGGTTCCAGGAATGTCGTCAGTGAATTGAAAAACTCCTGCACTTCATTGGAGTTGTTCAGGAAATCGATGATGGGCTGGTCCAGGCCGTTGAAGTCCCTCAGTTCGCTTTCCCAATAGGGGTTGGGCAGGAATCGGATGTCGAACACATAGTCCGCATCGTGGGGGAGGCCGTGCTTGAACCCGAAAGAAGTGAAATTCAAGGCCATGCTGCCGGCCATTTTTTCGGCAACTCTCTCACTGATGATGCGCCGTAACTGGTGGACGTTGGTGCGTGTACTGTCGATAACCAGGTCGGCGAGATCGTACAGGGGTTGCAGCACTTGTCGCTCGGACTTTATTGCCTCAACCAGGCTTAATCCCTTGCGGCTCAGCGGGTGCCGGCGCCGACTTTCGGCGTAGCGTTTCATGACAACCTCGTCGGCGGCGTCCAGGAAAATAACGTCCACCTGGGTTCCGGCTGCCTTGAGGCTGCTGATCATTTCCGGAACCTTGATCAACTCGTCCGGCAGATTTCTCGCATCCAGCGCGATTGCGGTCTTGGTATAGGTTTTCAGGGTTCCGCTTTCCGCCTGTTCAAGGAATGGCTTTACCAACCCCGATGGCAGATTGTCTATGCAGTAGAAATCCAGGTCTTCCAGCATATCCAGGGCAATACTCTTGCCTGAACCTGAAATGCCGGTTACTACAACCAACCTGATCTCGGAGTTTGGCATCAGTTCTCCTCGGCTTCTGACTCGTAGGTCGCCAGGATGGCCCGGTCGACGCACTCCAGCGCCGCATGCAATTCAGTGCTGCTTTGGGCCTCCCGCAACGGGCATTTTCCAGTGTGGTTGGAAAGCACCATGCTGGCGCGCTCCAGGATTTCCCGGTGTGCCGGGGAGGCTGGTGACGGGGCGATTAATGCCATCATCACATCCACCGGTTGCCCGTCAGGTGCATCGAAATCCACAGGATTCACCAGGGTCACGACCGCTGCTGTGACTTCTTCCAATTTAGGCAGTGAGGCGTGGGGCAGGGCAATGCCCTCTCCCAGTGCTGTGCTACCAAGTTTTTCTCGCTGCACCAGTGCTTCCATGACCGAGTTGGTAAGACTAAGCCGGTCTGGGGCTTCGGGATCCGGTGGCAGGGTTTCGGCCAGCATTTCGCTCAAAATCTCGAGGGCGTGTTTTTTGCTACGCGCGTTGATTTTGGCCTGGGCTCGACCCGGGGTAATTAATGTAGCTAGCTTGAATTCGATGGTGTCCATAAGTGGCTTTATAAAAACAGGGGGGCATGGCCCCCCTGTTCAAAATGATTTCCTTAGGTTGTGGCGCCTTGCGCCAATGTTACTCGTAAACCGATTTATCCACATCCCGTGCGTGGTGATCGGTGTTCTTTTCCTTGTGTTTGCGCACCTGGCGATCCAGCTTGTCAGCCAGGCCATCAATTGCTGCATACATGTCGGGTTCAATCGCATCGGCGTAAATCTGGATGCCCCGCATACTGATCATCGCCTCTGCCTTGTGTTGTAGTTTCTCCACAGTAAGTATGCAGTTGGCTTTTACCAGGTGATCACTGTGTCGTTGAATACGTTCCAGCTTTTCCGAGACATATTGGCGCAGCGGCGGTGTGACATCAATGTGGTGCCCAGATACGTTTACTTGCATTACTTTCTCCTTAGCGGTTATTGCGAGCAGCTTGCCAGCCGCTTGCGTTCGCTTGATGGCGGGATGGACATGGCTTCCCGGTACTTGGCGACTGTTCGCCGTGCAACCTGGATGCCGTCCTCGGAGAGAGCCTTTGCGATCTTGTTGTCGCTCAATGGCTTCTTGGGGGTTTCCTGTCCAATCAATTGCTTGATTCGCGCGCGAACCTCCACCGCGGAATGCTCGCTGCCGTCATCCCCTGAGACATGACTGGAAAAGAAAAATCTAAATTCGAAAATACCCCTGGGGGTATGCATGTACTTGTTAGCGCTTACGCGGGAAATAGTTGATTCATGCATTCCCACTTCATCGGCTACCTCACGAAGTACAAGGGGGCGCATGGCGACATCGCCATGATCCAGAAACTCGTGCTGTTTTTGCACAATACAGCTCGCCACTTTAATCAGGGTTTCATCCCTGATTTCGAGACTGCGTACCAGCCAGCGTGCTTCTTGCAATTGCGTCCTCAGCACTGTGTGATCAGTACCGCGTCCTATGGCGCCAGCGTAGGTCGAATTGACGCATAGTCGTGGGGCTACTGAAGAGTTGACCTCTACTGCCCACCGGTTGTCAATTTTCCTTACATACACATCAGGAATAACGTACTCGGCACTGCCACCTCCAATGGTTGATCCCGGGCGGGGGTGGCAGGCTCGAACCAGCGCAATTGCATGATCCAGCTCCTCGTCGTCGCAGTGCAGCTTGCGTCTCAGAGCAGTAAATTGCTGCTCTGCAACAAGGTCCAGGTTCTCGCCGGCGATGAGCTGAGCTAGCGCAAGACCGGGGGTGGTTTCCTCAAGTTGGTCTAACTGCAGACAGATCGATTCGCTCAAGTCACGGGCCGCGATGCCGCTGGGATCAAACTTCTGAATCAGCATCAACACGGCTTCCAGTTCATCCACGCTGGCGTCCAGGTCGGGGAGCAGCGTTTCGCGGATGTCCTCCAGGCTGTCTACCAGGTAACCATCGTCATTAATGGCGTCGATGATGGCCTGGCCCATCAGGTCCTTGTTCGGACCCAGCGGTTCCATTTCCAGCTGCCAAAGAAGATGGTCTCTCAAGTTATCGGCGGTCAGGTCTTCGAGCTCCCGGTTGGGTCGAGGCTCACCCGGGTTGTAGCCTGAGTCCGTCGAGGCGGTCACGCTACGGTCGTTCCAGTTGGCTTCGACTTCATTGAAGTCTTGCTCCGCCGTCGGTGTTTCCTCTACTTGTTCATTGGTGGGGTTTTCATCGACCGTGGTCTCGCCGGCAGGCTCCTCAACGTCCAACATGACGTTGGTTTCCAGTGCTTCCTGGAGATGAGTCTGTAAATCCATGACAGGCAGTTGCAACAGGCGTATTGCCTGCTGCAGTTGGGGGGTCATGGTCAGTTGCTGGCCAAGCTTTAGTTGCAGGCTGGGCTTCAGCAAGAACTACTCCAGTGTGTCTTTTGCGTTTTGCGGGTCATCACTAGTTGGTGTACCCCTGTTTACTAGCTAGTGCAACTTCCAGCCTCCCAGGCTCGCGTCTAGAGCTGGAAATCCTCGCCCAGGTAGACTTCTCGTACGCTGCGATTTGCGACAATTTCCTCGGGTTTGCCTTCGGCGATCACGTTGCCATCGCTGAGAATGTAGGCATGTTCGCAAATACCCAATGTTTCCCTGACGTTATGGTCGGTAATGAGAACGCCAATCTTACGTTCGGTCAGATGGTGAATGATGCGCTGAATATCTATGACTGAAATCGGGTCCACGCCAGCAAATGGCTCGTCCAGCAGGACAAACTGGGGGTCAGCGGCCAGTGCCCGGGCAATTTCCACCCGTCGTCTCTCGCCGCCGGACAGGGCGATGCCCTGGCTGTTCCGCAAATGGCCGATATGTAACTCTTCCATCAACTCTTCCAGCCTGCGTTCCCGTTCGGCCTGGTCCAGGCCCGGTCGGGTTTCAAGAATAGCCATGATGTTGTTGGCTACCGTCATGCTGCGGAAAACCGATGCTTCCTGGGGCAGGTAGCCCAGGCCCAGGCGAGCGCGTCGATGCATCGGCAGATTGGTCAGGTCGGCATCGTCCAGTTTTATTGTTCCGCGGTCGCAAGGAATGAGGCCAACAATCATGTAAAAAGCCGTGGTCTTTCCGGCCCCGTTCGGGCCCAGCAGTCCGACCACCTCGCCACTTTTCAGCTCCAGCGACACGCTTTTCACTACTTGTCGTGCGCCGAAACGTTTTGCGATATCTGTAACTTTCAGGGTACTCATGGCTGCTCAGGTGTCTCCGGGTCCTTTTCTTCCTCGGGGACGTCTGGGGTGTCAGCCGGAGGCGGGGTTTTCTCAGAGAGTTGTTCAAGACCATCGGGGGTGATCACTATGCGTACCCGCTCCCCTGTTGCATCGCTGGAACTGGCGATCACCCGTTCCTCGTTGATGCTGTAGGTGAGAATGTTGCCCTGGATTTGCTTGCCCGACTGGCTCAGTGACGCTTTATCAGACAGGCGAAGGATGCCGTTGTCGGCCTCGTACTCCAGTAAGCGGCCCTGTCCCTCGGTGATGCTCTGGTCAGTCTCGACCTGGCGGAATTTAGCGGGTTGGCCGTGGATGACCGCTGACAGCAGGCGATAGCCGGAGAATGTCATGATCGCCTTGTCGGCCATGATGCTGGAGTTGCTCATGCGGATCTTGACCTTGCCGGTGAACTCCCACTCGCTGTTGGCAAAATCCAGGGTGGAGGCAACCGCTTCCTCGGCCTCGATTCCCAGGTCGCCCTGGGAAATACTCACACCACGAAAAATCAGCCGGTCGTTGCGGCGATCGATATCGGAGGAATCGGCATCCAGTTCGATGGGCAGCCGGGAGTCGCCCAGCACAGCCCATGCAGGCGCCGAACTCAAGGCTGCCAGCAGCAAGGCGGCTGTTATTGTCAGATTACGGAGTGAAATTGCCATGTACCTTTGATTGTAGTTCGACCCTGTCTTCATTGAAATACGCACGCATTCCAACCGCTGTCAGTTCTTGCTCGCCAAAGCGAATAATGACCAGGTCGCTGGTTTCGGCCACTTTTTCTTCGGTAAGTAAGCGCATGCTTTGAGATTCCAGGCTGAACGTCGGGTCTGGCTGGTCGCGAACCGCCCTGACTCCGCCGTTGAGCTGGATATAGCTTTGGTCGGCGGGAATGGTTCCCGAATCTGCCTTGACCAGCCAGGGCGGGCCGCCCTCGTCGTTCAAGGTCAGGTCGATGACCGTGGCGTCGAAGCTGTGTTGTGAAAGATTCTGGTCGATACGTTCGGCTTTCAAGATGTAATCCGGCGAGCCATCCTCCCGGGTGCCATGGAGTACGGCGTCGCGCAGATAAAAGCCCCGCTTCGGTTCCTTGAGGTCGCGGCCCGAAATGCCCTCTTCTTCTTTGGACAGGCTGCGGGCCAGCCACCAACTCGCGGCTACCGCAAAACTCAGAACAATGACGTAAAACAGGTTGCGCATGCTTACTGGTCTTTCTCGTTCAGGAGCATGTCGCAGAACTCGCGTACCGCGCCGTGACCCCCGGCTGCCCGGGTGACGATGCTTGCGGTGGCGCAAATTTCCGGCGCCCCGTCAGACACCGTTACAGGCAGTCCAACGTTCTGCATAACTTCCAGGTCCGGCAGGTCGTCACCCATGTAGGCGACGTTTTCCAGTGAAATATCGAGTTTTTTCAGCAGTGCCGTGAGTACCGGCAGCTTGTCCTTGCATCCCTGGAATACATGCTCGACGCCCAGCTCAGCCATACGGTGATCCACCGCGGGTGCATTTCTTCCGGAAATAATGGCTACCTGGCGGCCGCTGGCCAGCAGTTGTTTTACACCATGACCGTCCCGGGTATGGAAGGTTTTGTATTCCTCTCCCTGGGGGCCGATGAGAATGCGCCCGTCAGTGAATACCCCGTCCACGTCGAAAACCACCAGGGCGACAGAAGAGGGGACAGAGATTTGCGGCATGCTGTGTTTCCTTGGTCTGGGCGGGCGTGGTCCCGAATGCGGGACAAGTCCGGGTAGTTTAGCCCCTGGCTGGCCTGCGTGTCCCGGCTGTGCGCCAGGACGGCTTTTACATCACCCCGGCGCGCAGCAGGTCATGAATGTGCAGTACGCCAACCAGTTCATCCGTCTCTCCAATGACCAGCAGGGAGGTGATCTTGTGGGTTTGCATCATCCGCACCGCCTCGGCAGCCAGTGATTCTGGCGCGATGGTGTAGCCGCGAGGGGTCATTACATCCCGCATCGCGGTGGTGCGTAAATCAAGGGAGTCATCAATGGCACGGCGAAGGTCACCATCGGTGAACACGCCTTCAAAGTGATTGTTGTCGCCGAAAACCGTGGTCATGCCCAGGCCTTTCCTGCTCATTTCAAGCAGGCCCTCGCTCAGGGGCTTGTCGGCTTCGATGCGCGGAATCTGGTCGCCTCCATGCATCAGGTCTTCCACCCGCAGCAACAGGCGCCGCCCCAGGGTTCCGCTGGGATGGGAGCGGGCGAAGTCCTCTTCGGTGAATCCGCGTGCTTCCAGGAGTGCAACCGCCAGGGCATCGCCCAGGGCCAGGGTCGCGGTGGTGCTGGCGGTAGGGGCGAGATTCAGGGGGCAGGCTTCTTCGGCCACACTGACATCCAGGTTTACATCTGCGGCCTGGGACAGGGTCGAGCCGGGCTTGCCCGTCATACTGATCAGTTTCACGCCCAGGCGCTTGATCACCGGCAGGATGGTTATCAATTCGGCGGTTTCACCTGAGTTGGAAATGGCCAACACCACATCCGGGACGGTAATCATTCCCAGGTCGCCGTGGCTGGCTTCCCCCGGGTGTACGAAAAACGCGGGGCTGCCGGTACTGGCCAGGGTTGCGGCGATCTTGCTTCCGATGTGTCCTGACTTTCCCATGCCGATCACCACGATCCTGCCCTGGCATTCCAGGCAGATCTCGCAGGCCCGGACAAACTGGTCGTCAATCCGGTCCATTAAAACGGTCACCGCACGGGCTTCGGTTTCCAGCACGTTGCGGGCAAGTGACTTGATTCGATCTTGGTCTTTTATAGGCATTGGTTACACCCGGAATCACGGGGTCCTGATTAATTCGCTTTCCCGGTTGCCCGGATTACAGCGTGAAGTTGAATGTGTAGTAGTGATAGGCGGCGAACGCGGCCACCAGGCCAAGTCCTTCAGCCCGGTTAATCTTGCCGCGTCCGCTGAAGTCATAGGTCAGGGTAAACATCAACAGGGTCGCTCCAATCATCGTAGGAAGATGGAGGGTCATGACCTTGGGCTGCAGCGCGATTGGGTAGATGATTGCAGCGGGCCCCAGCACTGCCAGGGTATTGAACATGTTGGAACCGATCACGTTACCAATAGCCAGGCCATGCTCGTTCTTCATCGCGCTGACCACGGTAACCGCCAACTCCGGGAGGCTGGTTCCGACGGCGACGATAGTCAGGCCGATGATTACATCGCTGATGCCGACTGCCCGGGCGATTTCCTCGGCGCCCCAGACCAGCGTGTTGGCACCCAGCAGTAGTATCACCAAGCCAATGATGAGCCAGCCAATGGCGGCCTTCATGGATACATCGGTGGGAATTTCTTCTTCAAACTCCTGGCGGATCGGGTCAGTGGCCGCGGAGAGAAATCCAAGTTTGACGATCCAGAGCATCAGCAAGCCAAGGCTGCCGATCAATACATAGCCGTCCACGCGCCCCAGGAATCCATCCATGCACAGCATGGCTGCCAGCAGGGTGACTGCCAGCAGGGCGGGAATTTCCCGGCGCAGGGTGGCTGATTCCAGGTGTATCGGACACACCATGGCGGTGACCCCAAGGACCAATCCGATATTCGCGATGTTAGAACCAATCGCGTTACCAATAGCCAGGCCGGGTGAGGCTTGCAACGATGCGGTTACCGATACCAGCACCTCCGGAAGGGAAGTGGCGAAACTAACGATGGTCAGGCCAATCATCAATGGGGAGACGCCCAGGTTGCGGGCCGCGGCGCCTGCACCAAGCACGAAACGATCTGCGCCCCACACCAGCAGCAGAAACCCGGCCAGTGTGGCAGTAGCAAAGATCAGCACTTCTGCGCACCCCCCTGAAATCTGCCTGGCTCAGGGCAGTGGTTTCCGGCTGGAAGAAAGTTGAGATTGGTTCTGCGTTGTCTTTTCATCAGTCTTTATAGGCGCTTCAAATAAGGCTTGTTTTTGTCTATTCCTGAGAATCATACACGCTAGAGCGGGGAATCAGTGAGAGCCTTTTAATAACAAGGATCCACGGAGGTGCCGAATTTTAGATACAATCCCGCTCCCGATTGGCAGTCCCGGGGCGTTGATGCCCGAGTACGACGGAGAGCAAAATGCAGTGTGACGATATCGAAGCCTTGATTAATGGTGGCCTGAGCTGCGCCCAGGTGAAGGTGCTTAGCGAAGACAGCACGCATTTTGAGGCCCTGGTGATCAGCGAGGAATTTGCCGGCCAAAGCCGGATACGCAGGCACCAAATGATCTACGGGACCCTTGGAGCCCTTATGGGCCGTGAAATTCATGCCATGTCGATCCAGGCGCTGACTCCAGAAGAGTGGGCGACCCAAGGATCCTGAACCGGATAATTAAAACGTGAACAAGCTGAAAATAAGTGGCGGCCAGAGACTCGATGGCGAAGTCGTGATCTCCGGTGCCAAGAATGCCGCGCTGCCAATTCTGGCCGGCTGTCTGCTGGCCGAAAAGCCGGTGATGCTCAGAAATATTCCACATTTGCGGGACGTGACCACCACCATCGAGCTGCTCAGCCGCATGGGCGTGGAGGTCACCCTTGATGACCAGCAGGGCGTGGAGGTTGACGCCTCGGGCATTAACAACCTGGAAGCACCCTATGAGCTGGTGAAAACCATGCGCGCCTCGATCCTGGTGCTGGGTCCGTTGCTGACCCGATTCGGCAGGGCGGATGTATCCCTGCCCGGCGGATGCGCTATTGGCGCCCGTCCGGTGGACCTTCACGTGGCTGGTTTGCGTGAAATGGGCGCCGATATCCAGATCGACAATGGCTATATCCGGGCCCGGGCACGGCGCCTGCACGGTGCCAGGCTGGTGCTGGATACGGTTACCGTGACGGGTACCGAGAACCTGCTGATGGCCGCCACCCTGGCGGATGGTCGGACCACTATCGAGAACGCTGCCAGGGAGCCCGAGGTCGTGGACCTGGCGAATTTCCTGATCAGCATGGGTGCAAAGATTTCAGGTGCCGGAACCGACACCATCGTGATTGACGGTGTGGAAAATCTCCAGGGGACTGATTACACGGTGTTGCCGGACCGGATTGAGGCGGGTACCTACCTGCTGGCCGGGGCGATTACCGGCGGGCGAGTGAAAGTCCGCAAGGTTCGTCCTGAACACCTGGACGCGGTGTTGATCAAGCTCAGGCATGCCGGTGCTACGGTGACTGTGGAAGACGATACGGTAGAGGTGGACATGCGTGGACGCCGACCCGAATCGGTGGACCTGCGGACCGCGCCCCATCCGGGTTTTCCCACGGATATGCAAGCCCAGTTCACGGCGCTGAATTCGGTGGCCCAGGGTGTCGGCGCAATTACCGAGACCGTTTTTGAGAACCGCTTCATGCATGCCCAGGAGTTGCAGCGCATGGGTGCGGATATCCGAATTGAGGGTAATACGGCAATCGTCACGGGTGTACCCCGTTTGACCGGTGCCCCGGTGATGGCCACCGACCTGCGTGCCTCGGCAAGCCTGGTGCTGGCAGGCCTGGTGGCAGAGGGCGAGACTATTGTCGATCGGATCTACCACATCGATCGGGGATACGAGCGGATTGAGGAAAAGTTTGCTGCGCTTGGAGCGAAGATCAAGCGAATTCGCGAATAACCGCCTTATTCTTCTCGCTCAATCAAGGTGGCGCTGGCACGAAATGGTTTGCCGGCCCGTATCCCTGCCAGTTCCACTGCGTTGCCCGGCTGAAGCCCGGCAACGATATTTACCGCGCTTTGTCGAACCAGGATCACCTGTCCGTTGATCTCGTTAATCACGTCCTCTGCTTGCAGGCCGACGGTCATTGCCGGGCTGTTCGGGTAGACGCGGCGTACCTCTATACCACCGGTTTGAGAGAGCCCGAGCTCACGAGCACGGACCGGGGTGAGGTCTATAGCTTCTACTCCAAGCCAGCCTCGAACCACTCGGCCACGAGTCTTGAGTTCCTCCATGACGCCCCGGGCCAGGTTCACGGGTATGGCGAACCCGATGCCTTCGGGTAACCGCCGTTCCAGGGCCAGTTCTGGCTCAAGGGTGGCAATGTTGATTCCGATCAGTTCGCCCTGGGAATTAATCAACGCTCCCCCGGAGTTACCCACATTAATGGCCGCGTCCGTCTGGATGAAATCCCCGATCAGGGTCAGGCCAAGTTGCCAGCGACCCGTTGCGCTTACGATTCCCTGGGTGACAGTCTGGCCCAGTCCGTAAGGGTTGCCGATGGCAAGCACCACGTCGCCGATCTGCAGGGTGTCGGAGCGACCCAGGGTGATAACCGGCAGGTTTTCCAGGGGAATCTTGAGCAGCGCCAGGTCTGTGGGGCGGTCGGTGCCGATGACTTCTGGAGTCAGTGCTCGTCCGTCGGACAGCTGCACGCTTATTCTTTCGGCGCCATCAATTACATGGTGATTGGTTAAAATGTAACCAGCCTTGTCTACGATCACCCCTGATCCCAGGCTACTGGTCAGGGTGGGTTCTGTTCCCGTTTCGTCCGCGCCGTTGGATTCCAGTTTTCTGAAAGAATAAATATTCACCACGGCCGGGGCAGCAGCCTGGACCGCCTGGGCGTAAGAGCTGGGTGCGCCGCCAGCGGACGGGCCTAGGTTGAGCACCTGGTCCGGGAAGAAGTACAGAACGACAAATGCGACCGCCAGTCCGACGGCGGCAGATTGGGCCAGGAAGGCACCCGGTCTCATGCTTTTCATTGTTTCTCCTCACGGAGAATGGTCTTTTTCGTTGCTGGTGTAAGCATTTGCCTGCCTTTTAGGCCTAATTTCTGGTCAGAACTTACCGCAAAATCGAAGCGCCATGTATAATGT
Organism: uncultured Chromatiales bacterium; assembly: GCA_937128475.1. Classification (GTDB taxonomy): domain Bacteria; phylum Pseudomonadota; class Gammaproteobacteria; order Steroidobacterales; family BM003; genus CAKZML01. The sequence goes on along the minus strand of CAKZML010000082.1, from coordinate 35,343 downwards.
CTCGTTTGCTGTGCGGTGTCGCAAGGCGTGAGCCCGTGACAACGCAAGCATAATCCGAATGTTTCATTTATCCCAATCGGGTTAAGTACCAGATTCAGGAGACTCCTTGATGAGTGAGGGCGTTGACAAAAGCAGGCGTCACTTTTTGACCGTTGCTACTACCGTGACTGGCGCTGTGGGCGCAGGTTTCGCGGCAGTTCCATTTCTTTCTTCCTGGAAGCCCAGTGCACGCGCACAGGCCCTGGGAGCTCCGGTTGAAGTGGATATCAGCAAGTTGCAGCCGGGTGAAATGATCCGAGCCAGTTGGCGTGGCCAGGCGGTGTGGGTGCTATATCGTTCCGAGTCCATGATGCAGAGTCTGCCGGAGGTGGAGGTTTCGCTGAGAGACCCCGAGTCCGCGCAACCCCAGCAGCCTGGTTGGGCGACCAATCAGTACCGGTCATTGAAGCCTGAGATCTTTGTTGTGATCGGTAACTGTACTCACCTGGGTTGTTCACCGGGCGAGCGTTTCGAGGTGGCCCCGGCTGATCTTGGGCCCGAGTGGAAAGGTGGCTTCTACTGCCCCTGCCACGGCTCAAAGTTCGATCTGGCAGGCCGGGTATACAAGGGCGTTCCTGCTCCCTTGAACCTGAAAGTTCCGCCATACCGTTTCCTCAATGACAGCCTCATCCTGATTGGCGACGACGCGGGGGTTGCGTAATGAACTCATCTGAAAATCAGGGCGCTGGTGCGCGCTTGCTGGCCTGGGTGGATGCACGTTTCCCCCTGACCAAGATGATCAACGAGCATGCCGCTGAGTACTATGCTCCCAAGAACTTTAATTTTTGGTACTTGTTTGGCGTGCTGTCACTGGTGGTACTGGTAATCCAGTTGGTCACCGGTATTTTCCTGACCATGAACTACAAGCCCTCTGCTGCAGATGCGTTCGCGTCTGTTGAGTACATCATGCGTGATGTGCAGTGGGGCTGGCTGATTCGCTACATGCACTCAACCGGTGCGTCGGCGTTCTTCGTGGTGGTTTACCTGCACATGTTCAGGGCCCTGCTTTACGGTTCGTACAAGCCGCCCAGGGAACTGCTGTGGATTTTCGGCATGCTCATCTACCTGGTGTTGATGGGTGAGGCGTTCATGGGTTACCTGCTGCCCTGGGGACAGATGTCCTATTGGGGAGCCCAGGTGATCGTGTCCCTGTTCGGTGCGATTCCGGTGATTGGCGACAGCCTTGTCGAATTTATCCGGGGTGATTTCTACATCTCCGATATTACGCTCAACCGGTTCTTTGCCCTGCACGTGATTGCCCTGCCGCTGGTGCTTATATTCCTGGTGGTGGCCCACATCCTGGCCTTGCACGAAGTGGGTTCAAATAACCCTGACGGTGTCGAGATCAAGAATGTGAAGGGTCCCGATGGAAAGCCCCTGGACGGCATTGCATTCCACCCCTATTACACCGTTAAGGATACCGTCGGACTGGCGATCTTCCTGATGGCGTTCGCCGGGGTTGTGTTCTTTGCTCCAGAGATGGGCGGTTACTTCCTGGAACACGCCAACTTTGAGCCGGCCAACGCGATGAAGACCCCCGAGCATATTGCTCCGGTGTGGTACTTCACGCCGTTCTACGCCATCTTGCGCGCCGTACCTGACAAGCTGGGCGGTGTATTGATGATGGGTGGCGCGATCATCATGCTGTTCCTGCTGCCCTGGCTGGATCGCTCTCCGGTGCGTTCTATCCGTTACCGCGGCTGGATGTACAAGCTTCCGCTGGCACTGTTCACCGTGTCCTTTGTTGCCCTGGGTTACCTTGGTATGCAGCCTGCAACGGAGCTGTACACAAACCTGGCTCGCGTGGCCACGTTCTTCTACTTTGCGTTCTTCCTGCTTCTGCCCTGGTTGTCCGTGGCAGACAAGACCAAGCCGGTTCCTGAGAGGGTGACTTACCATGCTTAAGCGGTTGTTTATTGTTTTGTTGCTGAGTGTTCCCATGGTCGGCATGGCATCCTCCGGCGGTACTTCAATGAAGACTGCCGACGTGGACGTGTCCAACACCCCCTCTTTGCAGCGCGGTGCCCGGAACTTCATGAATTATTGCTCTGGTTGTCATTCAGCCAAGTACGTTCGGTTCAATCGCCTGGCTGAAGACCTGGGCCTGACCGAAAGCCAGGTGCTGGATAATCTGATGTTTGCTGCAGAGCGTCCGTTTGACACGATCAAGGTAGCTATGCCGGCAGATGATGCCAAGCGCTGGTTCGGTCAGACGCCGCCGGATTTGTCACTGATCGCCCGTTCGCGTGGAACCGATTGGCTGTACAACTTCCTGCTGTCTTTCTATGAGGACAGTAGCAAGAGCACTGGTATGAATAACCTGGTATTGCCGGGTGCCAGCATGCCCCACGTGTTGTGGGAACTGCAGGGTACCCAGCGGGTTGTGCATCGTATCGAGAAAGATGCTGCCGGTAACGAGCACGAAGTCTTTGATCACTTTGAGCTGGCCAGTGCTGGCAAGCTCTCGGCCGAAGAATACGATGCTTTTGTCCTGGATATCGTGAACTTCCTTGAATACATCGGTGAGCCGGTGAAGCTCAAGAGGGTTCAACTGGGTATCTGGGTTATGTTCTTCTTGTTGGTATTTTTCCTCCTCGCCTATGCGCTGAAGAAGGAATACTGGAAGGACGTGCACTAGGATTGCTAAGGCGCTTTCCCCCGATTTCATGACTGGACCAAGAGCCAGTGGAGCTTGATATGTCGAATATTGCCAATAGGCGTTCCGTGATGACTTTGTTTTCCAATCAGTTGTGCACCCATAGCCACAGGGTTCGCATGGTACTGGCAGAGAAAAGCATCAACATTGATATCGTCGATGTTAAAGGGCCCGATCTCCCCGAGGATTTGCTTGACCTGAATCCCTACAACAGCGTTCCCACCCTGGTGGATCGGGATCTTGTGTTGTACGACTCGCGAGTAATCATCGAGTACCTGGATGAGCGTTTCCCTCATCCTCCGCTGATGCCGGTTGATCCGGTGACGCGTGCCCAGTTCCGCCTGGCGCTGTTTCGCCTGGAACGTGACTGGTACACCATGGCTGAGCAGATTGAAGCTGCCGGTGAGAAGAAGCCCGCTCTGAAGGCGCGCAAGATTCTCAAGGAAAGCATCCTGTCGAGTTCGGAAGTCTTTGGTGCCAAGCCTTACTTCCTCAGTGATGAATTGTCGCTGGTGGATTGCACCATTGCCCCGATCCTGTGGCGTTTGCCGAAGTATGGAATCGAGCTGCCCAAGGAGGCCGCACCGATTGCCAAGTACGCACAGCGCATCTTTGACCGTCCCTCGTTCCAGCAGAGCCTGACCGAGCTCGAGCGAGAGATCAGGCAGTAAGCAGTGACCGGATCCGATCTTTCATCGCGGCGCCCGTACCTGTTACGGGCAATGCATGAGTGGATGTCGGATAACCACCAGACCCCTCACATTGTGGTCGACGCAAATGTCGAGGGGGTCGTGGTACCCGTCCAGTTCGTTAAGGACGGACGCATTGTTCTGAATGTCAGCTATTCGGCTGCCTCAGGGATTCAGATTGAGAATGACGGTATTTCGTTCCATGCCCGGTTTGGCGGAACGCCCATGTCGGTGAGTATTCCTGTCAGGGCGGTGCTTGGAATTTACGGAAGGGAATCCGGCGAGGGAATGCTGTTTGGAGAAGAGGATGACGGCGCTGAGCCGCCACCACCGGAATCTGATCCGGAACCTACGCCCGATGGGCCAGCCGAGCCACCCCGGCGATCGCATCTAAAGATAGTGAAGTAGGCCTCGGCACTTACGCCTGGCTATTCCTCCATTCCCAGCAACCTGCGGTCGATCAGGTCGCACAGGCAATGAATTACCAGCAGATGAACTTCCTGGATGCGGGCGGTTGAGGTTGCAGGTACGCGTATTTCAACGTCACCCTCGCGGTAGATGCCGGCCATCTTTCCGCCGTCCCGCCCGGTAAGCGCAACGACTTGCACATTCCGCTCGTGAGCAGCCTGGACGGCGCGCAGTACGTTTTCCGAGTTACCAGAAGTGCTAATGGCCAACAGGCAGTCGCCAGGCTGGCCAAGGGCCCTGACTTGTTTGCTGAAAATATCGTCGTAGCAATAGTCATTGGCGATGGATGTCAGGGTTGAACTGTCGGTGGTTAGCGCCATGGCGGGAAGGCCGGGTCTTTCCATCTCGAAGCGGTTCAGCATTTCGGCAGAAAAGTGCTGGGCGTCGCCTGCCGAGCCGCCATTTCCGCAGCTCAATATCTTGCCGTTGTTGAGCAGGCAGTCGGTCATTAACTGTCCCGCTGCAGCGATAGAGGGGGCCAGCTGATCCATCGCGCGTTGCTTAACCTCAATGCTGTCCGCAAAGAGCAATTTGATTCGGGCTTCTGCTTGCATGTTTCTGAATCCGTCAGTGGTTGGCGCCAAAGGCGTTCTGTATCCAGCAGCTGTCGTCTATGCGCATATCGGACAACGCGATCACGTCAAACCGTACTGGCAGCGAGGCCAGATCGGGTCGCGAGGCGGTAAAGTGTAGCGCGGCTCGCCAGAGTTTGTCCTGCTTGTTTCGGGTTACGCTCTCCGCGGCCGATCCGAAATCCGGGTTGCGACGCAGGCGAACCTCTACGAAGACCAGGGAGTTTTTATCTTTCATCACCAGGTCCAGTTCGCCCAGTCGGCAATAATAGTTTGCCTCGATCAGTTTCAATCCCCGGGATTCGAGAAACCCCAGGGCCAGTTGCTCTGCCTCTTTCCCGTGTGCCCGCCGGTCCCGGCTCAAGGCTGCTCCGTGACCCTGGGTGTGGGGTGCAGAACCTTGGGTTTGCTGATTCTGGGCTCACCTCTGCGGAAGCGGGCCCATTGCAATTGCCGGTTAATAACCCCATCGGGTGTCATGCCCAGGCTGCCGGTAGCGCCGGCAAGGTGGAGGTCGGTCTGCCTGTTGTACAGCCACGGAAGGAGGCGGAAAGCGTCCACGCCCATGGCTAACAGTCGCGGCTGGTTTTCTTCCATGCCGGGAAACGCCAAGGCCACTTTCTGGCGCAGGCCACCGGTCTCGTTTGTCATGCTCAGCTGCCAGGGCATGTCGGCGAATTGAAGTCCGTCCAGGTCATTGTTGGACATTGCATCAGCCTGGTAGATGGCGGATGTGGCGTACACCGGCAGCTTCGCCGCGTAGTGGAACTTCAATTGCGGGCGAAGCAAGCGACCCTGCTCGGGGTAAGCGGCGACGAATACGAATTCTGCGTCTTCGCGGCGGCGGGGTTCAAATTCCGGGTACATGCCCAGCAAATCAGAAAGCCTGCGGAAGCGCTCCTTGCTCTGGTCCAGGTTCAGGGCCCGGGTTATGGCAGAGGAGTAATCCTGCTCACCCGGATCGTAGGCCGTACTGGCCAGCAACTCACCGCCGTTGTCGATCAACTCGCTGGTAAAACTTTCCAGGATACGCTGGCCCCAGCCGGTGGAGGGCACCAGGGCGATGGCGCGTGTGTAACCGTCGGCCAATGCGCCGCGCGCTATTTCACGGGCTTCCTCAGCAGGATCCAGGGCGAACTGGTAAAAGTCGGGAGGGGTATAACCTCCGACATTTCCCCGGTTCAGGGCCAGTATCGGAACTTCTCCATTTGCCGTGCCCATCAGTTCGGTGACGTCCTGCTTGAGCAGTGGGCCAACCACCATGTCGGCGCCCTCGCTGATGGCTTCCCGGTAACTGGCGGGAGCACCCAGGTGCTGGGTGTCATAAATCCTGACCACGGGCAGCAATGTCTTGTTGGGACTGTCCAGGTAGGCAGCAAGGAACCCGTCCCTGACAGCTTCACCGTAGGCCTGTTCCCGGCCACTCAGGGGCAGTAGCAGGGCAACTTGTATGGGATAGCTGTTGGCGCCCCGGTGACGTTCTACCAGGGCGGCTACAACGCCGGTAACCGCCGGGTGCTGGGGGTTGGCCAGGCGCCAGTTACGCAGCCCCGCCAGCAATGCAGGGCTGTCTGAGGAGGTCATGCTGCTCAAGCGGGCCAGGTCCAGCCAGCCCTGGACCACGGGGTCCGAACTGGAGGTTGGCAGTTCGCCCTTGCGTACCTTGCCCTGCAATTGATTAAGCAAAGATTGCTGGCTTGCCTGCAGTTCCTGGGCGTTGTTGGCCCATGTCTGTTCCTCGCCGAAGGCTTGTATTGCCTGTTCCACGCGTCCCAGCGCCAGCAGTGCCGTACCCCTGGTCCGGTAATACTGTGCGGCAAGCTCGGCAGAGGGGGGCGGGGATTCTTCCAGTTTCTGCAGTGCCTCGGCAGGCTTGCCCGAGGCCAGTGCGATTCGTGCTCCGAGGATGGCCCACAAGGCGTAATCATCCTTGTTCATTGGTCCGCCAATCGACTCCAGCGCCGACATGGCCGCAACCAGGTCCTCGTTATTCAGCCATTCCTGGGCGGCAAGCAGTCGCCAGTGATCGGCCTGGGTTCCTGCCTCCTGGCTTGCAAGCTCCATGTAGATCTGCGCGGCATCCCGGTACTGTCCCTGGGCCGCCGCTCTTTCGGCGCGATAGAGCTGGCCCCGCGTGTCTACCTCTTTCACTGGCGCCTGGCAGGCCGATAAAGCCGCCAGCAACAGCAGCATCAGGAGGCCGCGCGGAGCGCTGTGAACTAGGCCGGCAAGTATTCTCATGGTGTTATGTTCCCGGGTCTGTATTGGCCTGACTGCCAGTCAAGCACCAACTGGGGCCAGTGGCCACTCACAATAGTGGTCAGATGACCGATTTTTTACGGAAATCCACTTAAAGCCGCAGCTTTTAGTATCCTGCCCGCAAGATTAACCTTTCCGGCTGGATTATCCCATGCAACAGATTGCTGCTGGTACCCTCTATGTTGTCGCCACACCGATTGGCAACCTTGCCGACCTGGCTCCCAGGGCGGTTGAAGTGCTTGGCCAGGTAGACCTGATACTGGCCGAGGACACCCGTCATACCGCCCAGCTATTGCGTCACTGTGGCTTGAGCAAACCCCTGCAATCCATGCACGAGCACAATGAACGCCAGAAACTGGAGTCTATGGTTCAGCGTTTGCAGGCCGGTGAAACTCTCGCCCTGGTGTCGGATGCCGGCACTCCCTTGCTCAGCGATCCCGGGTTTCCCCTGCTGCGCAGGCTGCGGGAACTGGATATGCCGGTGATCCCGATCCCCGGTCCCTGTGCGGCAGTGGCGGCCTTGTCGGTTGCCGGGCTTGCCACTGACCGGTTTACCTTCGAGGGTTTCCTGCCGGCCCGTTCAGGCGCCCGCAGGAGCCGCCTTGAGGGGTTGGCCGATGAAACCAGGACACTGGTGTTCTATGAATCCGGAAAGCGCCTTGGCAAGGTGCTGGAGGATATGTGCGAGATTCTGGGGCCAGATCGAGATGCGGCCGTGGCCAGGGAACTGACCAAGATGTATGAAAGCCTGTATCGGGGCAGTCTCGCCCAATTGCGCGACCGGGCTGGCTCGGACCCGGATATGTTGCGCGGGGAGTTGGTCCTGCTGGTGCAGGGGATGCCGGCTGCGGAGATTGCCGAAAATCCGGAGCTGGACCGGGTGCTGGGAGTGCTATTGGCCGAGTTGCCCCTGAGCCAGGCAGTAAAGTTGGCCGTGGAGTTATGTGGGCTGCGCCGTAACGAGGTCTACAAGCGGGCTACTCAGCTGCAAAAAGGTACTGATTTGCCTTGAGTTTTACCCTCTCAGGACCTATTGTTCGCCGCGGGAGTCGGCCAGGCAACCGCGGCGGGTCTATGACCCGCGGAGGAAAGTCCGGGCTCCGAAGGGCAGGGTGCCAGGTAACCCCTGGGGGGCGCGAGCCTACGGAAAGTGCAACAGAAAGCAAACCGCCTAAGCATCCTCACGGATGCCGGTAAGGTTGAAATGGTGCGGTAAGAGCGCACCGCGCGAGTGGTAACACTTCGCGGCTAGGTAAACCCCACCCGGAGCAAGACCAAATAGGGGGGCGATCGGCTTCGGCCGTAGGTGTGGCCCGCATTCGCTCCCGGGTAGGTCGCTTGAGGTACGCGGTGACGCGTATCCCAGATGAATGGTTGTCCAAGACAAAACCCGGCTTATCGGCCGACTCCCACCTTTAAAACTATTTTTCTATTTAAAGGCCTTTCTCAGGAAGCGCTCTTAACATACTGATTTTGTGCCTCAAAAGGTCATCAAAATGACCTGAATCCCACCTAAAAAGCGCGCCTAAGTCATTCACTATTAAGAAATTTTTGCTGTTTTCCAGTTGACAGTGCTGGTTTGCCGTACCTATAGTGTGCCGAGGTGGGGAAAAGTGGGGAGAAATGGAACTCCGGGCTTTTTGGAGGACCTGAAAGATATGTTTCGCGGTGCAAGCAAAATCACATTGGACGCAAAAGGGCGGATGGCTATGCCAACGCGCTATCGCGACCGGCTGTCCGACCGAAGTGACGGTCGGCTTGTGGTTACCGTGGATCGTGACTACTGCCTGCTTATCTATCCGTATCCGGACTGGGAAGAAGTCGAGCGCAAGCTGATGCGTTTGCCGAGCCTGAATGCCAGGGCTCGCAAACTGCAGAGGCTGATGGTGGGTTATGCGACGGAACTCGATCTTGATGGTCACGGACGGATTTTGCTACCGCGTGAGTTGAGGGAATTCGCGGGGTTGGACCGACAGGCCATCCTCATTGGTCAGGGTAATAAGTTTGAGCTTTGGGATGAAGACAGCTGGAGCGCCAAGCGCGACCAGTGGCTTCAGGCCGATGACGACGGTGTAGATCTGCCGTCCGAGCTCGAATCACTTTCTTTATAGGAATCCGGCGTTGGAACTTCATTTGCCGGTACTCCACGGGGAGGTGCTGGAGGCTCTGGCTGTAAAGGCCTCTGGTGTGTACCTGGATGCCACGTTCGGACGAGGTGGGCACGCCAGGTCAATCCTTGACTCACTGGGGCCGGATGGCCGGCTGATAGTGCTGGACCGGGACCCGCAAGCCATTGAAGTCGCTAAGAATTTATTTGGCGAAGACCAACGTGTAACGATTATCAGGGGTTCGTTCGAGATGTTGGGGGAATTAGCGAGGGAGCATGGAATTAGCGCGCTGGACGGACTTTTGTTCGACCTGGGTGTTTCTTCGCCTCAACTTGATGAGGCCGAGCGTGGTTTCAGCTTCCAGAAAGACGGTCCCCTGGACATGCGCATGGATAATGAAGAAGGCATGACCGCTGCCCAGTGGTTGGCCGAAGCCACAGAAGATGAGATCAACCAGGTCTTGTGGCGCTACGGCGAGGAAAAGCACGCCAGGCGTATCAGCAGGGCAATTTTGAGCCGACGCGAGGAAAAGCCGTTTGAAAGGACCGCTGACCTGGCGGCGGTGATTTCCTCGGCGGTTCCCCGTTCACGGGAACGCAAGCACCCCGCGACCCGTACCTTCCAGGCCATTCGCATTCACCTGAACCGGGAGATGCAGTCCCTGGAATCCGGACTGGACGCCGCGCTGGAGATTCTGGCTCCCGGTGGGCGCCTGTGTGTGATCAGTTTCCATTCCCTGGAAGATCGCATGGTCAAACGTTTTATTCGCGGGCACTCCCGGCCCGATCCGGTGTACGCCGGTTTGCCAAACATCCCCGAGCATGCCCAGCCCCGCATGAAAATTGCCGGCAAGGCTGTCACTGCCTCGGAGCAGGAACTGAATGAAAACCCCCGTTCACGCAGCGCCACCTTGAGGGCGGGGGAGAAGTTGCGATGAACATGATGCCGCTGTTTCGCCTGCTTGTACCCGGCTTGCTGGTCATGACCCTGTTGTCATCCCTGGGTGTTGTGTATGTAACCCACGAGTCCAGGCGTCAGTTCACCCTGCTGCAGCAACTCAACAGCCAGCGCGACGAATTGGTCGTGGACTGGTGGCGTTTACAAATAGAGGAAAGTTACTGGTCTACCCATGCGCGCATTGACCGGGAGGCGCGGGAGCGCCTGGGCATGCACATCCCTCAACCCCTAGACGTAATCATCGTTAGCCAATGAGTAAGTCCGCGGTATTTGAGCAGCATTTAAAACGGATCCGCTTGCGGGTCAGTTTTGTAATGAGCCTTCTGCTTTTGGCAGGCATGGCGCTGGCTGCCCGTTCCCTGGATTTACAGGTACTTAGCAACACATTCCTCGCCGAACAGGGTGAAGCACGTCATGTTCGCATCGTGCCTATCGTCGCCCCGCGAGGCCCGATTACTGATCGAAATGGCGAGCCCCTTGCCATCAGTACTCCGGTGGATAGCGTCTGGGTAAATCCCCGGATCGTGGCGGATGCCACCGACAGGCTGCCCGAGTTGGCGCGTTCCATGGAAGTAAAGCCGGATTGGCTGAAGCGTCGGATCGCCTCGAACATGCATCGCGAATTCCTGTACCTGCAGCGGCATATGTCGCCGGAACGGGCGCATCGTGTCGAGAAACTGAATATCCCCGGTGTGTACCTGCAGCGTGAATACCATCGCTTCTATCCGGCAGGGGAAGTGACCGGGCATTTGCTGGGATTCACCGATATCGATGACCGTGGCCAGGAAGGTCTTGAGCTGGCCTATGACGGTTGGCTGGCTGGCGAACCGGGATTCAAGCGTGTGCTGCGTGATCGTCGCGGCAATACCATTGAGGTGGAGCAGGTCGAGCCTTTGCAGCAGGGGCAGGCGCTTGAGTTAAGCCTTGATTTGCGGATCCAGTACCTGGCCTACCGGGAGTTGAAAGCCGCGGTGCAGGCCAACAGCGCCAAGTCCGGTTCTATCGTCGTGATTGACGTGACTACCGGTGAAGTACTGGCCATGGCGAACCAGCCGTCATTCAATCCCAATGATCGTTCAGAATTCCGCCCCGCCCGGTATCGCAACCGGGCAGTGACCGATATTTTTGAACCGGGTTCCAGCATCAAGCCTTTCGTCCTGGCAGCGGCCCTGGAAAGCGGTGCCTTTAAAAGTCATTCCACCGTGGATACCTCTCCAGGCTCGTTCAAGGTCGGCAGTAAGTTGATTACCGACAAGCACAACCTGGGCAACATCAGCCTGGCCACCGTGCTGACCAAGTCCAGCAACGTGGGGATCAGCAAGATTGCCATGGAACTGGAACCGCGCTTCATGTGGAATACTTTTTCCCAGTTCGGATTCGGCGCCCTGACCGGTAGCGGCCTGCCGGCAGAGAGCGCCGGCCTGCTGGCCAACTACAACAGTTGGCGGCCGATTAGCCAGGCCACCATGTCCTATGGCTACGGAATGTCGGTGACCTTACTGCAACTGGCCGAGGCCTACGCGACCCTGGGTAACCGTGGACAGCATCTGCCGATCAGCATGCTGCGCCTTGTTGATCCGTCCTCCAGCGAATCCGTGATTTCTGAAGAAACCTCCCGCTCGCTCATCGAAATGATGGAAACCGTTGTTGCCGAAGGCGGCACCGGAACCCTCGCCGCGGTGAATGGTTACCAGGTAGCAGGCAAGACTGGCACCTCGTGGAAAGCTGATGCCGGCGGGTATTCCCATGACCGTTACGTGGCGGTATTCGCTGGCCTGGCGCCGGCCAGCAACCCGCGCCTGGCGACAGTCGTAATGCTGGACGAACCATCAGCTGGCAAGTTTTATGGTGGCGAAGTTGCCGCCCCGGTTTTCTCCAACGTGACCTCTGGCGCGCTGCGCCTGCTTGCTGTTGCGCCGGACAATGTTCCTCGTCGTCGACCCGGGGAAATACTCCAGGCTATGAGGGATAAGCCATGAGCGCCGCCATGCAGACACTTGGCGAATTGCTGGGCACCCATGTGCCGGATGCCTGGCGCGGGTTGCCGGTACCGGATATTTCGCTGGACGCCCGGGAACTGGAAGACGGTGGAATGTTCCTGGCCTGCGCCGGGCACACAGGGCATGGACTTGATTACCTGGAGCAGGCCCGGGAGGCCGGCGCAGGGGTAGTGGCCTGGGAGCCGGTTGCGGGTCTTACGGCCCCCGAGAGTGACGAGCTCAAATGTTTCCCGGTACCCGGATTGCGCGAGCAGTTGGGGGACCTGGCGAATCGCTTCTTCCAGCGGCCGTCCAGTCGCTTGAGTGTCTCGGGTGTCACCGGCACCAATGGCAAGACCTCTTGTGCCTGGCTGCTGGCCAGCGCACTGCAGCGCCTGGGTATCAATGCCGCCATGATCGGCACCATTGGTTGGGGTGTTCCCGGACAATTGCACGCTGCAGAGCTGACAACCCCGGATGTGATTACCGTGCATCGTCAGCTGGCCCAGATGGCTGCCTGGGGTGCCTCTCACGTGGTCATGGAAGTGTCCTCCCACGCACTGGACCAGGGCCGCGTGGATTCAGTGCAGTTTGCCAACGCCCTGTTTACCAACCTGAGTCGTGATCACCTGGATTACCACGGTGACATGAGCAGCTACGGCGAAGCCAAGAAGCGCTTGTTCACCCAGCCCGGCCTGAAGATGGCGGCGGTGAATGTGGATGACGAATTTGGCCTGGGTTTGTTCCGCAGTCTCGATGCCGCCATGCATCGGGTTGCCGTGGCTACCGAGGTTCGTCCGGAGTTGCAGGAAGGTCGTTGGCTGCAGGCGGCCAACATCCAGACCCGGGACACGGGGTTGGTGCTGGGACTGCGTTCGAGTTGGGGTGATGCCACCCTGGAAAGTCCGCTGATTGGTGATTTCAACGCGGCGAACCTGATGTTGGTGCTTGCTGTGCTACTGGAAGAGGGTGTTGAGCTGGACACCGCAGTCCATGCCCTGGGCCACGTGCTGGCGCCTCCCGGGCGGATGCAGGCCCTGGTGCACGGTGCCAATTCACCCATGGTGATCGTAGATTTTGCACATACCCCCGACGCGCTTGAAAAAGCGCTGTCCTCGGCTCGCGCTCATTGCCGCGGTGAACTGTGGTGCGTGTTTGGCGCCGGCGGTGATCGTGATCGTGGCAAGCGACCGTTGATGGGTGAGGTTGCCGCAAGGCTGGCCGACAGGCTGGTGATTACCAGCGACAACCCTCGCAACGAAAATCCCGAGGCCATCATCGCGGAAATTCGTGAAGGTGTTGGGGATCACCGGCAGGTTATCGAATTGAGTGATCGTGCCGAGGCGATAAGTCATAGCATTGGCGCCGCCGGTCCAGGCGATGTGGTGCTTGTTGCCGGTAAGGGACATGAGCAGTACCAGCAGGTTGGAAGCTTGCGCCGGCCGTTCAGTGATCAAACTTGTGCGGCTGCGGCGCTGGAGGGGCGGGCATGATTACCGGTTCGCTGAAAGATCTCGCCCGTGACCTGCAGGCTCGCCTGGTGGGCGAGGATAGGGCATTTAACGGTGTAACGACGGATAGTCGTGCTGCGCGTTCCGGCCAATTGTATGTCGCCCTGAAAGGCGAAAAATTTGATGGTCATGAGTACGCCGCGGATGCGGTAAATTCCGGCGCGGTGGGCTGTGTCGTGGACCATGAATGTGAGGGCCGCTTCAGCCAGGTCCTGGTTGATGATACCCGGCTTGCATTGGGTGACCTGGCCAGGCAATGGCGTAGTCGTTTTCTCATTCCTGTGATCGGTGTCACCGGAAGCAATGGCAAGACCACCGTTAAAGAAATGATCGCCAGCGTGCTTGGCCAGAGAAAGAAAGTGCTGGCTACCCAGGGCAACCTGAATAATGACATCGGTCTGCCGCTTACCCTGTTTAAGCTGTCCACCGATCACCAGGTCGCGGTAGTTGAGATGGGTGCTAATCATCCCGGTGAAATTGACTACCTGGCGAGCATTGCGAAGCCGGATGTCGCGGTCCTGACCAATGCCGGTCCGGCCCACCTGGAAGGCTTTGGCAGCCTGGAAGGCGTGGCCAGGGCAAAGGGTGAAATGTTTACCCGCCTGTCGTCCAGCGGCACGGCGATTATTAATCGTGATGATGATTTCTTTGGCCTGTGGAAAGAACTGGCCAGGGGCAAAAAAGTCGTGACGTTTGGATTGGACGCCAGTGCCGATTTTCATGCGCGCCGCGAATCACCTTCCCGTATGGCAAGTGAGAAATTTGTCTTGTGCACCCCGCTGGGTGAGGTCCCGGTGCAGCTTCCCCTGGCCGGTATTCACAACACCCGAAATGCCCTGGCAGCTGCCGCCGCCTGTTTTGCGGTGGGTTATGGGCTTGATGACATCGTGGCCGGACTGGAAAGGGTAAAGCCTGTCGCCGGCCGCCTGCAGTTTAATCGCGTAGCCAGTGGCGCCATGGTCTGTGACGACACTTACAACGCGAACCCGCTTTCTCTCAAGGCAGCCATGGAAACCCTGGCAGATATGCCCGGAACGCCCTGGTTGGTGTTGGGAGACATGGGAGAGCTGGGTCCCGATTCACAGCGCCTTCACCGTGAGTCCGGTGCGCTTGCCAGGAAACTCGGCGTGCAGCGGATGTTCGGATTTGGCCCGCTGTGTGCCAGTGCGGTGGAGGCTTTTGGTGAAGGTGGTGAGCATTTTACTGACCTGGAATCCCTGCTTGAAACATTGCAGGCCGGGATTGGCCCGGAGCATTGCGTGCTGGTGAAAGGTTCGCGGGCCATGCGCATGGAGCGCGTCGTGCAGGCGTTGACTGATAGCGCCGATAACTCGCTCAAGACAGGAAACTAAGAATGCTGCTTTATTTGACAAAATGGCTGGCCCAGTACGATCCGAGCTTCAATGTTTTCGGATACCTGACCATGCGCGCCATCCTGGGTGCGTTGACGGCGCTGGCCATTTGTTTCGTGGTTGGCCCGCTGATGATCAAGCATCTGCGGGTACGCCAGATCGGCGAGAAGGTACGTGACTACGGTCCTGAAACACACTTGCTTAAAGCGGGTACGCCGACCATGGGCGGTGCGCTGATTATCATCGCTGTGGCTATCAGTACCTTGTTGTGGGCCAACCTGACTAATCATTACGTGTGGCTGGTAGTGGGCACCATGTTGGCGTTTGGCGCGATTGGCTTTGTTGATGATTACAAGAAGCTGTACGTGGATGGCTCCGAGGGCATCGCGCCCAGGACCAAGTTGTTCTGGCAAAGCGTTTCCGCACTGGTAGTGGTCATTATCCTGTACACCAGCGCCGAGACTCCGGCGGAAACCTCTTTGCTGATTCCGTACATGAAAGATGTGCTGATCCCGATGGGTATTTTCTACGTGCCCTTCACCTATTTCGTGATCGTGGGTAGCAGTAACTCGGTGAACCTGACCGACGGCCTGGATGGGCTGGCAATCATGCCTACCGTGCTGGTGGCCGGCGCACTGGGTGTATTCGCCTATGTCACCAGTAACGTTAATTTTGCCGCCTACCTGGATATCCCGTTCATCGGTGGCGCAGGCGAGTTGATGGTGTTCTGCGCGGCCATGTGCGGCGCGGGCCTGGGTTTCCTTTGGTTCAACACGTATCCCGCACAGGTATTCATGGGGGATGTTGGCGCCCTGGCCCTGGGCGGCGCATTGGGAGCGATCGCCGTCATCGTTCGCCAGGAACTGGTTTTCCTGGTGATGGGTGGAGTGTTCGTGATGGAGACCGTGTCGGTGATCTTGCAGGTCGCGTCGTTCAAGCTCACCGGCAAGCGTATTTTCCGCATGGCTCCCTTGCACCACCACTTTGAACTTAAGGGTTGGCCGGAACCCAAGGTGATCGTCCGATTCTGGATCATCACCGTAATCCTGGTGTTGGTTGGTTTGTCTTCACTGAAGATTCGTTAGAAAGGTTTTTGCCTGAATGGCTCATGAGATGACAGAAAAGCGTTCACAGACACAAGCCGGTATCCGGACCCTCGTAGTGGGTCTGGGGAAGACCGGTTTGTCTTGTGCCCGTTATCTGTCTGGACTGGGTCACCAGGTGCATGTGGTCGACACCCGGAAAAATCCTCCGGGCCTGGCGGGCTTGAAGAAAGACGTCCCAGCCGCTACCACTACCCTGGGCGAAATTTCCGATTCCCAGTTGAACAATGTTGACCAGTTGGTGGTGTCGCCAGGTTTGCCCATGGATCTGCCCCTGTTGCAGGCCGCCAGGGCGAAACAGATTCCCGTGCTCAGCGATATTGACCTGTTCGCCGCGGTGGCTCTTGCACCGGTGATCGGGATTACCGGCTCCAATGGGAAATCTACTGTAACCAGCATGCTCAACGACATGGTGATCGAAGCGGGTTACCGGGTCCGAACAGGCGGCAACCTGGGCGTGCCTGCACTGGACTTACTGGAAGCTGGCGAACCGGATTTCTACATTCTTGAGCTGTCCAGCTTCCAGCTGGAGCGTTCAGGCGTGCTGTCACTACGGGCGGCAACGGTGCTTAACCTGTCACCAGATCACCTGGATCAGCACTCCAGTTACGAGGAGTACATCGCGGCCAAGGCGAAGATTCTTGAAGCCTGTGAAAACCCGGTCATCAATCGTGATGATGCGGTGGTCATGGGCTTGCTCCCGGGCGAGAGCGAATTCACTGCTTTCACCCTGTCAAAGCCCCGGGAACGGGACCTGGGAATTCGGGTGGTCGATGGGCAGCGCTGCTTCTGTCGGGGAACCACCGTCTTGTTGCCGGTGAGTGAACTGACCCTGGTGGGGCGCCACAATGAGGCCAATGCACTGGCCGCACTGGCCCTGGGTTCGGTAATCGGCCTGCCCGATGCGGCCATGGCTCAAGCTTTGAAGGCATTCCGCGGTCTTGAGCATCGCATGCAGGAAGTGCGCAATCGTAATGGTGTGCGCTGGATTAACGATTCCAAGGGTACCAATGTCGGCGCCACCGTGGCGGCAGTTCGCGGCCTTGATGGTCCCCTGGTATTGATCGCGGGTGGACTGGCAAAGAATGCAGACTTCCAGCCCCTGGGCACTGCACTGGCAGACCGGACGATAGCCATCGTGTTGATCGGGCGGGATGCCCCGGCAATGCGCGATGCGCTGGAAAGCGTCTGCAAGATTGTTATGGCCGAGGACATGGCGGATGCCGTGAAGCAGGCAGAAGAAATTGCCACCGCCGGAACGACCGTCTTGCTGTCCCCGGCCTGCGCAAGCCAGGACATGTTCGACGATTACGCCCATCGAGGCCGGGTCTTCGCTGAGCTGGTTGGAGGCTTGTCATGAGCGCTGCAACTATCGCAATGACCCAGGGCATGGCAAAGCCGCGGCGTCTCGAAGTGGATCCGCTGTTGTTGTTCGCTGCGACCGGGTTGTTAATGCTGGGTGTGATCATGGTGGCCTCGGCGTCCATGTCGATTTCCCAGCAGGAATTTGGCACTCCGTTCCATTACCTGATTCGTCACTGCACAAATATCGGTCTTGGTCTGATGATCGCGGTGATGGTCCTGGGTATTCCCGTCGTGCTCTGGGAGCGCATCAGCTTCTTGCTGCTTATCCTGGCTATGGGTCTGCTGGTGCTGGTCCTGATACCGGGTGTGGCCCGCCCGATTAACGGCGCAGTGAGATGGCTGCACCTGGGCTTCCTGAACCTGCAAGTGTCGGAGCCGGCCAGGCTGTTGCTGATGATGTATTTGTCGGCCTACATGGTCCGTCGTGGTGATGAGGTTCGGCAGGACTTTGGCGGCTTCCTGAAGCCCATGCTGGTGATCTCCCTGGCCTGTTTCCTGTTGCTGCTGGAACCTGATTTTGGCGCCACCCTGGTGTTGCTCAGCACCTCAATGGCGATGTTGTTTATTGCCGGGGTGAAATTCCGTTACTTCATTCTTTTGATCCTGATTGCCGGCGGTGCCATGGCATCCCTGGCGCTGACATCCGAATATCGGGTTCGTCGGCTGATGTCGTTTATTGATCCCTGGGCGGATCCGTTTGGTAGCGGTTTCCAGTTGACCCAGTCACTGATTGCTATTGGTCGTGGCGAGTGGACCGGGGTAGGCCTGGGTGCCGGCGTGCAGAAGCTCTTCTACCTGCCTGAAGCACACACTGATTTTGTATTTGCTGTGACCGCCGAGGAGCTCGGGCTGGTGGGCGTGGTGTGCATACTGAGCATGTACATGCTGCTGGTATGGCGTGCGTTCAAGATTGCAATCAACGCTGCCCGGGCAGAGCTGCAGTTCGGCGCCTACCTGGCATTCGGCATCGGCTTCTGGATGGGCCTGCAGGCGCTGATCAACATCGGTGTGAACATGGGCGCGCTGCCCACCAAGGGCCTGACCCTGCCGCTGATGAGCTACGGCGGTAGCAGCATCCTGATTACCCTGGTTGCCCTGGCTGTGCTGTTCCGTGTGAATCACGAAACCAGCTCAGTGGGACGCTCGGCGGTAACTGCTCGTGCACCCGGAAGTCGCGGTCGCGTAACACGGGGGCGCGGAAAATGAGTCGCACCGTGATGATCATGGCAGGCGGAACCGGTGGTCACGTGATCCCGGCGCTGGCGGTTGCCAGGGAATTGCAGAAGCAGTCCCGGAATGTTGTCTGGCTCGGGACACGCAGGGGTCTTGAAGCACGCCTGGTCCCGGCTGCCGGCATAGACATGGAGTGGGTGCAGATTCGTGGTTTGCGACAGGGTGGCTGGCGTCGTTGGTTGCTTGCCCCGTTCCAGTTGCTGCACGCATTGTGGCAGTCCCTCAGGGCCATGCAGCGCTGCAAGCCTGCCCTGGTTCTGGGGATGGGCGGTTTCGTTTCCGGCCCCGGTGGACTGGCTGCCTGGTTATTGCGGCGGCCGCTGATTATCCACGAGCAAAACGCCGTGGCTGGCCTGACCAACCGCTTGTTGTCCCACCTTGCCAAAGACGTTTACGAGGCCTTCCCCGGTGCATTCAAGGCCGGTATCAAGGCGCGTCACGTGGGTAACCCGGTGCGCACGGAAATTATTGAGCTGGACGCACCGGAAAGACGCCTGGCATCCAGGCAGGGTCCCTTGAGGGTGCTGGTTTTCGGTGGCAGCCAGGGCGCCTTGAGTCTCAACCAGGAAGTTCCCCGGGCCCTTGGCCGGGTGGCCGACAAGGGTGAGTTCGATGTCCGCCACCAGGCGGGGGAGAGAACCATCGAAGTGGCCAGGCAGGCATATCGGGATGCCGGACTGGAGGTTGAGATTGAACCGTTTATCGAAGACATGGCCAGTGCTTACGCCTGGGCTGACCTGGTGATCTGCCGCTCGGGCGCACTGTCGGTGGCTGAGATTGCCGCGGCCGGCCTGGCCTCGGTGCTGGTTCCGTTCCCGGCGGCGGTTGACGACCACCAGACCGTGAATGCGGATTTTCTGGTGAGTGCAGGCGCCGCTCGCTTGTTACCGGAACCTGAGTTGCGGGCCGGAAAACTCGAGCCCCTGTTGATTGAATTTTTGCAGTCCCGGCAGACCTTGATGGATATGGCTGTGGCCGCCAGGGCTCAAGCCAAGCCCCATGCCTTGCAGGCCCTGGTGTCTGCTTGCGTGGCTGCAGGCAAATGGGAAGGTGCCTCATGAGCAATCGCATGCGTCGAATTAATCGCATTCACTTCGTCGGCATCGGCGGAGCCGGCATGAGCGGTATAGCCGAGGTGCTGTTGAATCTTGGCTATAACGTCCAGGGTTCCGATCTTCGCGAAAACGCCGTGGTGCGTCGCTTGCGCAGACTCGGCGCAGAGGTGTTCATCGGCCATGATGCCGAGCACCTTGGCGAATCCGACGTGGTGGTCGTATCAAGTGCGGTAACCCGGGAAAACCCGGAAGTTGCAGGCGCTCTTGAGAAACGCCTTCCAGTGGTGAAAAGGGCCGAGATGCTTGCAGAGCTTATGCGTTTCCGTTCCGGTATCGCCGTGGCGGGCACCCATGGAAAGACCACCACCACCAGCCTGGTGGCCAGTGTGATGGCTGAGGGTGGTCTGGATCCGACCTTTGTTATTGGTGGTCGCTTAGCCAGTGCCGATGCCCATGCCCGACTGGGAGAAGGCAAATACCTGGTGGCCGAGGCGGACGAAAGCGATGCCTCGTTCATGCATCTGCAGCCCATGATTTCCGTCGTCACCAATATCGATGTGGACCACCTTGCGACGTACCAGAATGACTTCCAGCAGTTAAAGCGCGCCTTTGTTGAATTCCTGCATAACCTGCCGTTCTACGGACTGGCCATTGTCTGTATCGATGATGACAACGTCAGGTCCATCATGCCGGAGATTGGGCGCCCGACCATGACCTATGGTTTCTCGGAGGATGCGGACATCCGGGCTGTTGGTTTGCGTCACGATGCATTCAGTTCAACCTTTGAAGTGCTGCGTCCGGATTGTCGGCCTCTAACGGTTACCTTGCGTTTGCCGGGACGACACAATGTGCTCAACGCGCTGGCCGCGATCGCTGTGGCCCATGAGATCGAGGTCTCTGACGGGTCGGTCCAGAAGGCGCTGGCTGAGTTCGCCGGCATTGATCGTCGTCTGCAACTGATTGGTGAACGAGACATCGCGGGCAAGAACGTCATGTTCGTCGATGACTACGGTCATCACCCCCGGGAAATCAGCGCCACCCTGGAAGGCGTGCGCAGCGGTTGGCCGGACCGTCGGATAGTGGTGGTATTTCAACCCCATCGCTTTACCCGCACCCGTGATTTACTGGATGACTTCGCAGAAGTGCTTTCACAGGGCATGGATGTACTGGTGCTGACCGAGGTGTACGCGGCGGGTGAAGAGGTCATCGCCGGTGCCGATGGTCGCGCCCTGGCCAGGGCGGTACGCGGACGCGGACGCGTGGAGCCGGTGTTCGTATCGGATCTGGAAATGGTTCCCGGCGCATTGGCAGGCCTTATTGAAGATGGCGACATCGTTCTTACCCTGGGTGCCGGAAGCGTGGGTGCGCTGGCACTGGAATTGCCTGACTTGCTGGTAGCGGAGGCGGCTGAATGAACGCCCTGCAAATCAGCGACCACTGGAATGATCGTGTGCTGCGGGATGAACCCATGAGCAAGCACACCTCCTGGCGTGTGGGCGGATTGGCAGATATTTACTTCGTGCCCCGGGACGTTGAGGAATTACAGGCCTTCCTGGCAGAGCTGGATTCAGAAACACCCATTACCTGGGTAGGCCTGGGCAGCAACATGCTGGTCCGGGACGGTGGGATTCGTGGCGCGGTGATCAGTGTCCAGGGTGCCCTGGGCAAGATCGAGCGGCTTTCTGAAAGCCATGTGCTGGTTGAAGCCGGGGTGGCCTGCGCCAAGATCGCTCGGATGTGCGCTCGTTGGGGTGTGGGCCCGGCCGAATTCTTCGCCGGAATTCCAGGGACCATGGGTGGTGCGCTGTCCATGAATGCAGGTGCCTTCGGTGGCGAGACCTGGGCCCAGGTTGCACGAGTCCAGGTGATTGATCGCAGCGGCACGCTCACCTGGCGTACACCTGATGAATACCTGGTGGGCTATCGCAGCGTGAAAGGCCCGGTGCAACCGGAATGGTTCATCGCCGCAGAGCTGGAGCTTTCTCCGGAGAGCGAAACCAGCCTGGAAAAAATTCGCGACATGCTTACACGGCGTAAACAGACCCAGCCCATCGGGCAGCCCAGTTGCGGCTCGGTGTTCCGTAATCCCGAGGGCGATCATGCGGCGCGCCTGATTGAAGCAGCCGGATTGAAGGGCCTGGTTCGCGGCGGCGCCCAGGTCTCGGAAAAGCACGCCAACTTTATTATCAACACTGGCACCGCCAGTGCTGCAGACATCGAATTCTTGATTGAGCACGTACATCAAACTGTCGAAGAACGCTTTGGCGTAAACCTCGTTCACGAAGTGCGCATGGTGGGAGTGGCCGCATGAGCATGGTCTATCCGGAAAGATTCACGATTACCCACGCCGAACAATTCGGGCGGGTGGCTGTGCTGGTCGGCGGTTCCTCGGCAGAGCGCGAGGTGTCCCTGGTGACCGGCGCCGCGGTGCTTGCCGCGTTGCAGGCCCGTGGCATCGATGCCCATTCGGTGGATCCTTCGGAGACTTCCCTGGATGTTCTGCATGCCGAGGGTTACCAGCGCGTCTGGAATGCCCTGCATGGTCGGGGCGGCGAGGATGGCGTGATGCAAGGCGCCCTGGAAACCATGGGTATCCCTTACACGGGAAGTGGCGTGCTGGGATCTGCGTTGTCCATGGATAAATTGCGTTCCAAGCAATTGTTTGCCGCTGTCGGTCTGGATACGCCTCCTTACCAGTTGCTGGAATCGGAAGCAGATTTACAGACCGCTGAGAAGAACCTGGGCTGGCCGATGATTGTGAAGCCGGCTAACGAGGGCTCCAGTGTCGGCATGGCCAGGGCCGAAAACATGTCGCAGTTGCGCCAGGCCTGGGAGCTGGCACGGGACTATGACCATTGCGTGTTGGCAGAAAGCTGGATCACTGGTGGTGAATACACCGCCTCAATTTTGCAGGGGGCTGCCTTACCCCTGATACGCATCGAAGCGACCAATGTGTTCTATGACTACCAGGCCAAGTACCAGTCGGATGAGACCCGGTATTTCTGTCCCTGCGGCCTGGATGCGGACCTGGAGCGCAAGTTTCAGAAGGCAGCCATGAAGGCGTTCAGGGCAATCTCGGCCAGTGGTTGGGGTCGGGTGGATTTCATGCTGGACGCACAGGGCAGGGCAATGTTCCTGGAAGTGAACACGGTTCCCGGAATGACCAGCCACAGCCTGGTTCCCATGGCTGCCAAGGTGGCAGGACTGGATTTCGAAGAACTGGTTTGGCGAATCCTTGAAACCAGTTTTAACGAGGGCGAGAAGCTTGGTTAAGCGTAAGACAACAACCCGGCGAAGCGCGAATCGGCGAAAGGAAACTCGTCGTAGCTTCAGCATGCCGGTAATCCACTGGCGCCAGGTGGCGCTGGCGGTGTTGTTGCCGGTCGCCCTGGTGGCCGCGGCGGTGGTGCTGGTGTTTGCCGTGGATCGACCCATCGAACACATCACGCTGGAAGGGGAGTTCCACCAGGTATCGCCGGCCAGCCTGGATTCCGTGTTGCGGCCCTACGTGTCCGCCGGCGGATTCTTGTCAGCCAACCTTTCCGGGATGCGGGATGCGTTGGAAGCCATGCCCTGGGTAGACAAGGTGGCCATTCGTCGCCAGTGGCCTGACGGCGTGTTGGTCCGGGTAACCGAGCAGGTTCCGGCGGCACGTTGGGGTAAAGACGGTTTGCTTAATTCACGTGGCGAGTTGTTCGTCAGCGGCGTGGACTGGCCCTCCGAGGTATTGCCTCGTTTGAGTGGCCCCGAGGGTGGTGAGTTACGGGTTGCCGCCAGGTTGCAGCAACTGCGGGAACTGCTGGCGCCACGTGGCCTGGAGATTACCGCGGTAAACCTGGATGCAAGAGGATCCTGGCAGATCAAGCTGGCCAGCGGACTGGAAGTGCGCTTCGGCCGTCGCTCGGTAGAAGAGCGCATCGCACGTTTCGTCAGTGCGCTGGATTTGATTCTCGCCGAGGACCTTACCCGGATGGCTTACATAGATATGCGTTACAGCCATGGCTTCGCCGTGGGTCGTGGACGCGATGCAAAACACGTTTCAAAACATACTGACTTCAGGACTGAGCCGAATGTCTAAGAAGAGTGATAGAAATCTTATCGTTGGACTCGATATTGGTACCTCCAAGGTGGTAGCCATTGTTGGAGAGATCACCTCCGAAGATCGCCTTGAGGTGATCGGGATTGGCTCCCATCGATCCACTGGTCTGAAAAAGGGCGTGGTGGTGAATATCGAGTCCACCGTGCAATCCATACAACGGGCAGTGGAAGAGGCCGAACTGATGGCCGGTTGTGAAATCCATTCCGTCTATGCAGGTATTGCAGGCAGTCATGTGCGCAGCCTGAACTCTCACGGCATTGTTGCCATCAGGGAAAAGGAAGTCACCGCCGGGGATGTGGAACGGGTTATCGACGCTGCCCGGGCCGTAGCGATTCCAGCTGACCAGCAGATCCTGCATATCCTCCCCCAGGAATTCATTATCGATCAGCAAGAGGGCATCAAGGAACCGATCGGTATGTCAGGGGTTCGCCTGGAAGCCAAGGTGCACATGGTTACCGGTGCTCACAGTGCCGCACAGAACATCATCAAGTGCGTACAGCGCTGCGGGTTGCAGGTCGATGACATTGTGTTGGAGCAGTTGGCGTCCAGTCATTCGGTGCTTGAGGACGACGAGAAAGAACTGGGTGTGTGCCTGGTAGATATCGGTGGTGGTACGACCGACATCGCCGTGTTCTCAGGCGGGGCCATTCGTCATACCGCGGTTATTCCGATTGCCGGTGACCAGGTGACAAATGACATCGCAGTGTCCTTGCGTACACCTACCCAGTACGCCGAGGAAATCAAGATCAAGTACGCCTGTGCCCTGTCACAGCTGGCCAACCCCGATGAAACCATCGAGGTGCCCAGCGTGGGTGACCGGCCGCCCCGTCGCCTGGCGCGCCAGACGCTGGCGGAAGTGGTAGAGCCTCGTTACGAGGAGTTGTTCACCCTGATCAGGGATGAACTGCGTAGAAGTGGATTCGAAGAACTTGTGGCCGCAGGCGTCGTGCTGACCGGTGGCAGTTCGAAGATGGAAGGGGCAGTTGAACTTGCCGAGGAAGTATTTCACGCACCGGTGCGATTGGGAGTGCCGCAGCACGTCGAAGGTTTAGCCGACGTGGTGCGCAATCCCATACATGCAACCGGTGTGGGGCTGTTGCTTTACGGGCGCGATGCAGTGGGACGACGTTCCCTGGATGCGCCAATGGGCAGCAGCGTGAAGGAAATTTGGGACCGGATGAAAGCCTGGTTCCAGGGGAATTTTTAGTTTTAATTTTTTTAGCGGGTCGTCATAGGAGAACATCAACATGTTTGAGTTAATGGATGCGTATAGCCAAAACGCAGTTATCAAGGTCATCGGTGTAGGCGGGGGCGGCGGTAATGCCGTCAAGCACATGCGCCTGTCAGGTATCGAAGGCGTGGAATTTATATGCGCTAACACCGATTCCCAGGCGTTGCGTAACACTGATGTGAAGTCATCTATCCAGATTGGCTGCAACATCACCAAGGGCCTGGGCGCGGGCGCCAACCCCGAGTTGGGTCGCCAGGCAGCGATGGAAGATCGCGACAGGATCCAGGAAGCCATCGAGGGTTCCGACATGCTGTTCATCACCGCTGGAATGGGCGGCGGTACCGGAACCGGTGCAGCACCTGTGGTGGCCCAGGTAGCCAAGGAACTTGGCATCCTGACCGTGGCGGTGGTGACTCGTCCTTTCGATATGGAAGGCGGCAAGCGCAATCGCATAGCCGACCAGGGTATTGCAGAGTTGGGCAAATATGTTGATTCGCTGATCACCATTCCCAACGAGAAGCTGCTGACGGTTCTTGGCCCCAGCACATCCTTGCTGGAAGCTTTTGCCAAGGCCAACGAAGTGCTGCAGGGTGCGGTGCAGGGTATTGCTGAATTGATTACCCGTCCCGGCCTGATCAACGTCGACTTTGCGGACGTGCGTACAGTCATGTCCGAAATGGGTATGGCGATGATGGGTACCGGTGAGGCTGTAGGCGAGGGTCGCGCAAGCGAAGCCGCCGAAGCTGCCGTGTCCAGTCCCTTGTTGGAAGACGTCAACCTGGCCGGCGCCAACGGCATCCTGGTCAACGTCACCGCTGGCGAAGATCTGTCCATCGGCGAACTTCAGGAAGTGGGCGAGACCATCAAGGCCTTTGCCTCGGAAGACGCCACCGTTGTGCTGGGCACAGTCATTGATCCCGAGATGGGCAATGTACTGCGGGTAACCGTTGTGGCTACTGGCCTGGGACAGCCTGCAAGTCGGGCCGAGCCCCAGCCTCACATCCAGGTTGTGCGCGCTACGGGTACCAATGGCGGGCCTACCAACTACGATGAGCCGGCAATTCGCCGTCGTCAGCGCCAGGCTGAAAGCGGTCAATCGCCCAGTTTTGGTGGTAGCGATGACATGCTGGACATCCCGGCTTTCCTACGTAGGCAGGCTGATTAAGGGCGTGTGTTGTAATTTGACAACATATTAGTTTGGGAGCAAAGCAGCAAAGTCAAGGGAATCAAGTCCTTGTATGACATTTCGCGGTTGTGATAGCTTACGTGACCGATATGCCGGTCCGGGCAGATTTAGTGTGTCCGGTGACCGGTAGTGACGACCCCCACTGAACGGTAACGTGGTTGGCGGCTGTCGAATTGTCAGGAGGCATTTGAATGCTGAGGCAGAGAAGTTTAAAAACCAAGATCCGTGCCACAGGCATCGGACTGCATTCGGGGCAGAAGGTCTATATGACCCTGCGCCCGGCTCCGGTGAACACGGGTATCGTGTTTCGTCGCGTGGATCTTGAGTCTCCCGTGGATCTGCCTGCCAGTTCTGAACTGGTGGGCGATACCATGTTGGGCACGACCCTTGAAAAGGACGGCGTCAAGATAGCCACGATTGAGCATCTGATGTCTGCCTTTGCTGGCCTGGGCGTTGATAACGCCTTTGTCGACCTTAGTGCTGCTGAAGTTCCTATCATGGACGGTAGCGCCGGACCCTTTGTATTCCTGATCCAGTCTGCGGGTATCGAAGAACAGAATGCCCCCAAGCGTATGCTCCGTATCAAGGAGACCGTGCGGGTTGAAGACGGAGACAAGTGGGCGCAGTTCGAGCCCCATGATGGATATCAGCTGAATTTCACGATTGATTTCGATCACCCGGTATTCAAGAAGCTTCCCAAGACGGCAACGATTGATTTTTCATCCGCGGCATTCCTGCGCGAGATCAGTCGTGCCCGTACCTTCGGTTTCATGAGTGACATCGAGGTGCTGCGTGAGCGGAACCTTACCCTGGGTGGCACCATGGACAATGCCATCGTGATGGATGATTACCGAATCCTGAACGAAGATGGTCTGCGTTATCACGACGAGTTCGTGAAGCACAAAATTCTGGACGCCCTGGGCGACCTGTACTTGTGTGGCTATGCGCTGATTGGCAAGTTCACCGGATACAAGGCCGGCCATGCCATGAACGTGGCCCTGGTGAGGGCGTTGCTGGCCAGGCAGGAAGCCTGGGAATTGGTGACTTTCGAGGACAAGGCAAGCTCGCCGTTGACCTATACCAGCCCGGTGCCGGCTTACTAGAATTCCGAGAAGGCTATTTTGACTCCGACGGCCTCGCCTGGTCCGGTGCGCGCACTTTCACCTGGACTTTTTGCAGGGTGAGTTCGAATTGCTCGCTTAGTTGCTTGCAAAGAACCGGTCCGGCGTAACGAAGCCGGGTTGCCCAGGCAGCCGAGTCAGACAGTAAAATCAGGGTATCGTCCTTGACGTTAACTCCGATCAAGTGCTCCGAAAGCTCGGGATCAAGACAGGATTTGACCTGCATTATCAAGGACTTGCGTTTTGCCGCGCCAGCTACCAGCCGACCCAGGGCAGAGCCCGGGTTAGAGAGTAGATCCGCCAGGTTTTGAGGTTCGCGTGCCATAATCAGGTGAAGTGGGTCTCAGTTTCGAGCTAGTATCGTTGAGTTTTCCATAATAGGACAGGCATAGTAACAGCCTGTTTAGGGCATACCCGCTGAAAAGTGGGGTCGCAAAGCCACCGATCTAAGGGCAAGACCTAGGATAGCGGGGTTACCAGAATGACAAAATTCGGTATTCATACGTCGCAGCCTGCGGGTTTCTACCCTGGGGGCTGTCTTGTGGCACAATGCCCGGCGCGCCCAGTCATTCTGATTTCAGGAGCCATGGCTTAATGAATATTATTTTGATTACCCGCCGCCATGGCCAGGCGCGTCCCATTAGTTTGAAAAACCCCCTTTCCCTGGCGGGCCTTGGTGCTGCGCTGAGCGTACTGGTGTTGGTGGGTCTGGCAGGCGGTTACCTGCTTGGATACAGCCAGGCGACCGATCTCCCGGTGGCCCAGTTTGATTCGATGCGTGCCGAATTGCGCGCGCAAAAGGGCGAGGTTGAAGCTGCCCGGATCGAAAACCAGGAAGTGGTTGATGCCTTCGCAGTGCGCATGGCCGAACTCAATGCCCACGTTATTCGCCTGGACGCCATGGGCCGCCGACTCACTGAAATGGGCAAGCTGGATGATGGCGAATTCGATTTTGACAGCGCTCCGGCCCTGGGTGGTCCCGAGCCCAGCGTGGATGCCCAGTCCGTGCATATGCCTGATCTCGAGCTGCGCCTGAACGAGCTGGAAGGTCGCATCGCTGATCGCGAACTGCAGTTGGGCGTCCTGGAAAACCTGTTGATTGACCGAAATCTGAATGCCCAGGTGGTGCCCAAGGGCAGACCGGTGCAGTCGGGCTGGATGTCCTCGCACTTTGGCAAGCGCACCGATCCGTTTAGCGGAAAGGATGCCACCCACTGGGGTGTGGATTTTGCAGGCCGCAGGGGAACGGAAATCTCGACGGTAGGCGCAGGAGTCGTGACCTGGTCCGGTAACCGGCATGGCTACGGGCAGTTGGTCGAGGTGAACCACGGTAACGGCTACGTGACCCGCTACGCTCACAACGAGGAAAACAAGGTGTCTGTGGGCGATGAGGTCGAAAAAGGCCAGTTAATCGCGCTTATGGGCTCCTCAGGCCGCGCTACAGGGCCTAATCTGCACTTCGAAGTGCTGCGGGATGGACGCAAGGTAAACCCGCTGGAGTTCATTCGCACCGACAAATAGGGCCCCGAGAGGCCTGATTTGCGGCAGTTCCTGATAGGAATCAAGTAATTTCATGCGAATACTTGAACTTTGCCTTCAGAGACACCATTTCCCACCTTCGGGCATTCCAATTAGAATAACCGGTTTGCTGAGACCACGTCGGCCTTGCCGACCCGTTTAGGCCTTATTTTGGCCGCGGGCTAAAGGAAAAGAATTCGTGCGAAAAATTTTCACCAGTATCTTCGGAAGCCGTAATCAGCGCCTGTTGAAAAAGCTTTCTCGACTGATCAACAAGACCAATGCCCTTGAGCCCAAGATGCAGGCTCTGTCCGATGAGGAATTGCGTGGCAAGACAGCCCAGTTCCGAAAGCGCCTGGAAGAGGGCGCCAGCCTGGATGATCTGCTGCCCGAAGCATTTGCGGTAGTCAGGGAGTCCTCGGTGCGAACCCTGGGAATGCGGCATTTCGATGTGCAGCTCATTGGTGGCATCGTGTTGCACCAGGGCAAGATCTCGGAAATGCGCACTGGTGAGGGTAAGACCCTCATGTCCACCCTGTCGGCATACCTTAATGCCTTGCCGGCAAATGGTGTGCATATCGTCACCGTGAATGAATACCTGGCAGCGCGTGACGCCCGGTGGATGGCACCGGTCTACGAATTCCTGGGTATGACCGTTGGAGTCATCCAGGCAGGCATGGATACCGAGGCCAAGCGCGCAGCCTACTCCGCAGATATTACCTACGGCACCAACAATGAATTCGGTTTCGATTACCTGCGCGACAACCTGGCGTTCCGTCCCGAGGATCGTGTTCAGCGTGAGCAAGCCTTCGCGGTGGTGGATGAGGTCGACTCCATCCTGATCGATGAAGCGCGTACCCCGTTGATTATTTCCGGCCCCTCGGAAGAGCGCACCGATCTGTATGTGCGAATGAACGCCATTGTTCCCCAGCTGACTCTCCAGGCTGGCGGTCCCAATGCCAAACGCAATGAAGACATCATGGCCGGCAAGGTTGAGTTGCTGGACGCCGACGGCAAGTCCCTGGGCGAGATGTCAATCAACAAGGCATTGAAGCAGGCATCAGAGCAAGACGCCGACCTGGTGGAAATGGAGCCGACGGCCAAGCCGCCGATTGCCCAGATCGTCAAACCCGGCGACTTCACCATCGATGAGAAGGGCAAGCAGGCCTATCTCACCGAAGAAGGTCATGCCAAGCTTGAGAAGCTGCTGGCCAAGGCCGGTTTGCTCAAGGAAGGCGAGAGTCTTTACGACGCGGGCAACATCAAATTGATGCATCACCTGACCGCGGCCCTGCGTGCCCACCACCTGTTCCACATCGATGTGGAATACATCGTCAATGATGGCGAAATCGTCATCGTTGACGAGTTCACCGGCAGAACCATGCCCGGGCGCCGCTGGTCTGATGGTCTGCACCAGGCAGTGGAAGCAAAAGAAGGCGTACAGGTAAAGGAAGAAAACCAGACGGTGGCTTCCATTACCTTCCAGAATTATTTCCGCATGTACGACAAGCTGGCCGGCATGACCGGCACAGCCGATACCGAGGCCTACGAGTTCCAGCAAATTTATGGCCTGGAAGTGGTGGTTATCCCCACTCACAAGGACATGATCCGCAAGGACGGCGCTGATCTGGTGTACCTGACCCAAAAGGACAAGTACGACGCGATCCTGGAAGATGCCAAAGATTGTCATGAGCGCAAGCAGCCGGTACTTATCGGTACCACCTCGATTGAGGCATCGGAGTATCTTGCCGATTTGCTGACCAAGGCTGCCCTGCCTCACAAGGTGCTTAACGCCAAGCAACATGCCCAGGAAGCGGGCATCGTGGCCCAGGCCGGTCGGCCCGGCGCCATCACCATCGCCACCAATATGGCGGGTCGTGGTACCGACATCGTGCTGGGCGGAAGCCTGGACGTGGAGCTGGCCGAGTTGCGCGAGGACATTAGCGATGAAGAAGTCGCTGCGATCCGCGAACGCTGGCAGACTCGCCACAACCAGGTGCTGGAATCCGGTGGACTACATATCATCGGTACCGAGAGGCACGAATCCCGCCGTATCGATAATCAGCTCAGAGGCCGTTCCGGTCGCCAGGGTGATCCGGGCTCCAGCCGTTTCTACCTGTCCATGGAAGACAACCTGATGCGCATCTTCGGTGATCCGGAGCGCACCAAGGCAATGTTGTCCAGGGTGGGCATGCGTGAGGGCGAGGCCATCGAGAGCAAGATGCTGTCGCGGCAAATCGAACGTGCCCAGCGCAAGGTGGAAGCGCACAACTTTGATATTCGTAAGTCACTGCTTGAATACGATGACGTGTCCAATGATCAGCGTCGGGTGATTTACCGTGAACGCGCCGAGGTGATGGAAGCGGAAGACATCGCCGAGAACATCTTCGGTTTGCGCCATGAAGTGATTAACGAAGAAATCGATAAATACATAATCCCCGGCAGTCCCGAGGAGCAGTGGGAAGTGCAGGGTCTTGAGCAAGTGCTGGAACACGATTTCGGCGCCACCCTGGACGTGGCCGGATGGTTGCGTGAGGACGCCGGGATGAGCGAGGCCGGCTTGCGTGAAAAGATCGTGGGCGAGCTGGATCGACTGTACGAGGAAAGAGTGCAGGCCATTGGCGAGCCGGTGATACGTCACTTCGAAAAGGCGATCATGCTGCAGCAGCTGGATTCCAACTGGCGCGAGCACCTGGGAGCCATGGACTACCTGCGTCAAGGCATACACCTGCGCGGTTACGCCCAGAAGAATCCCAAGCAGGAATACAAGCGCGAAGCGTTTGAGATGTTCAACGAAATGCTTGCCCAGGTTAAGCGTGAGGTCATCAGCACCCTGTCCCGGGTTCAGCTCAGGAGCCAGGAAGATGTGGATGCCGTCGAGCAGCAGCGCCGGGAAAGCACCAGTGAGATGGAGTTCCAGCACGCTGATCCGTCCAAGGCGGGTGGCTCCGGGGCAGAACAGCCCAAGCCCGACGCGGCGGAACCTTTCGTGCGCGCCCAGCCCAAGGTGGGGCGTAACAGTCCTTGTCCCTGTGGTTCGGGTAAGAAATTCAAGCAGTGCCACGGCAGTCTGAAATAGCTGCGTTTTCCGGTGGTCGCCCGTGATGGAAATTCACGTGGCGGCCGGTGTGTTGGTGAATGCGGACGGGGGCGTGTTGATTGCCCAGCGTCTGCCGGGCACCCACATGGCGGGACGTTGGGAATTTCCCGGCGGCAAGCTTGAAACCGGGGAAGGCCCAAGACAGGGCCTGGACCGGGAACTACGTGAAGAGCTTGGTATCGATGTGCAGGACGCCGAGCCCCTGCTAAAACTTTCCCACCGTTATGCCGATCGGCATGTGCATCTTGATGTCTGGCTGGTCACCGAATTTCGGGGCGAACCCCAGAGCCTTGAGGGGCAGGCGCTACAATGGGTCTCGCCGGAGCAACTGCACCGCATAGATTTGCTGGAAGCCGACGCGCCGATTATTGAGGCGTTGAGGGATCGCCTGGGCTGAAGCTGGAGACGGAATCATCGTCATCCCACTGTTCGCTGGTCGGGTCATTCTTCTCGGGAATTGCACGTTCTTCGCTAAACCAGGCACCCAGGTCCACCATCTTGCAACGTTCGCTGCAGAAGGGACGCCATGTGGATGTCTCGGTCCACGAGACTTGAGTCCCGCAATGAGGGCATTGGACGGTAACGCTCACTAGATACAGCTCATTCTGAAGGTGACGGTTTCACTGCTTTGCTGGGCCCGTCCGCCGGTTTCCGAAAGACTCAGGAAACGAACGATGACCCGGTGACTGCCACCGCTGACTTCCGGAAAGAGGTTGGTGTCCGGTGATAACGCGATGCGCACCAGTTCGTGATTGCTGCCTCGCTCCATGGTCTTCTGATACAGGCCACCAACGGCTTCGTTTTCTGTGAACACCGAGGTCTGCCTGGTCAGCCAGAGCAATTCAGCGATGCTGTCACACAGCGGACGCAGATCCTCCATCCAGTTTTCAAAACCCCGTAACCGATCCGGATAGGGTTGGCGTAGCCAATGGCTGTACTCGGGCAGATCAAATTCGCAAGTGCCGCCGGGAATGGCGCTGCGGTGCTTGATGGCACTGAGAAATTCGTTTTCTTTCAGGCGCTGGGAATAATGTGCGCCACAGGCATTGAGTTGCTCGCGCAGTTCCATAAGGTTTTTCAGGACCGATTGAAGGCGTCCGGTATCCACTCCCTGGCGGCTCTGAAGCTGACCCATGTTAATGGCGTGGCGTTCCAGTTCCTTGAGGACCTCGTTTCGCAGGTCGCCCCGGCTGAGGATGGCCAGTATCTCCAGCAGGCTCTG
Source organism: uncultured Chromatiales bacterium (assembly GCA_937128475.1). GTDB lineage: Bacteria > Pseudomonadota > Gammaproteobacteria > Steroidobacterales > BM003 > CAKZML01. The sequence goes on along the minus strand of CAKZML010000082.1, from coordinate 2,520 downwards.
TACGGCGGCCCTGGAGGCCCAGCTGCCTTCGTGTTCCGCGTGGCTCAGAGCCTGGTGATACAGAAACTCCAGCCGGAGGAATGTGCGCATCCGCTCGCTCAGGGGTTGCTCGTATATCACGGGCTCCCTGGAGGTTGCAGTTAGTACGGCTGGATCATTCATCGGGCTATTTTTACCCAACGGGCACGCATCGTGCAATTTACTGAGTGAATTTAGTTTTCCGCGGACCCGGTATGGCTGAGGTAGTTAGCGTAAATTTCCTGTACCGATTGAGCCAGCATGGCCAGGCTTCCGGAGTTATCGACGATGTCATCAGCTGCCGCCAGGCGGGCTTCACGGGTGGCCTGGGCGGACAGGATACGCTCGGCCTGTTCCGGTGTTTCGGCATCCCGGCTTAGCAACCGCTTTACCTGGGTTTGACGGGGGCAATCCACCACCAGGACACGATCTACCATGCCAGACAGGCCGGATTCCACCAGCAGGGGGATCACAAGCACCTGGATGGGGTTGTCGGATTCGTCTACCCGACGCCAGAGTTCCTGGCGGATGAGGGGGTGAAGTATGGCTTCCAGCCGGGCACGGGATTCAGGGTTGGAAAACACCGTGTTGCGCATCATGCGCCTGTCCAGGCCGCCATTCTCATCCAGGATCTCCTGGCCAAATGCCTCGACGATGGCCTCCAGTGCGGGTTGTCCCGGGGCGACCACGTCTCGCGCGATAATATCGGTGTCCACCACGTGGGCGCCCAGTCGCGCCAGCATCTCCGCTACAGCGCTCTTTCCGCTGGCTATGCCGCCGGTCAGACCAATACAGAGTTTTCCCGGCCTGACAGGTTGTGAGCGTGTGTTCAACGCAGACCCGAGAGTTGCAGGTAGGTTTCCACGATCCGGTCACCCCACATCAGGGCGATCCAGCCGGCTGCGGCCAGGTAGGGGCCGAAGGGAATGGGTTTGCTGGCCTGGTGACGAAACAGCACGATCATGGCGATACCCACTATGGCGCCAACCACGGCAGAAAGGATGATGATTAGTGGCAGCAATTGCCAGCCCAGCCAGGCGCCCAGTACGGCAAGTAATTTGAAGTCGCCGTAACCCATGCCTTCCTTGCCGGTAGTGATCTTGAATAACCAGTAGACCGACCACAGTGACAGGTACCCCGCCATGGCGCCTACCAGGGCGGTGACGGGGTCAATGAACAATGCATGGGTGCCGGCCTGGGGATGTCCCAGTGACAGGGCCAGGCCGATCCACAGCAGGGGCAGGGTAATGCTGTCCGGCAGCAACTGGTGATCGATGTCGATCCCGGTCAGGGCGATCAATGCCCAGGTCAGGCCCAGGGCGGCGAGCATTTCCGGTGTCGCGCCAAAGTGCCAGGCGATGACCGCCGAGGCGATGCCGGTGAGCAGTTCCACCACCGGGTAGCGCTTGGGAATAGGAGTCTTGCAGCTAGCGCATTTTCCCCTGAGCACCAGGTAACTGATGACCGGGATGTTCTGCAGGGCGGTGATCTGAGTCGAGCACTGGGGGCAGCGTGAACGGGGGCGGGTCAGGTTGAAGACCTCTTCCTCCGCCTCCGCCGGTTGCTCCAGCATTTCCAGGCAATCCCTGCGCCACCCTCGTTGCATCATGACCGGCAGGCGGTAGATCACCACATTCAGGAAACTGCCCACCAGCAGTCCGAAAATAAAGACGATGACCGTGAGTAGCACGGGATTTGCTGCGAGAATTTCTATCAAGGTCCCTTCCTTTCTTCTTTAGCTCTTATCTGGTCTGTTACGAAAAACGCCGCCAGGTGGGCGGCGCTTTCGATCTATATTTGGTCTTGGTTACACCACGGAACCCATCATGAATATGGGCAGGTACATGGCGATAACCAGGCCGCCGATCAGCACGCCCAGGATGGACATGATCATGGGTTCCAGCAGGCTGCTGAGATTGTCCACTGCATTGTCCACGTCTTCTTCATAGAAGTCCGCGACCTTGCTGGCCATCTCGTCCAGGGAACCGGATTCTTCACCCACGGCCACCATCTGGATGACCATGTTGGGGAACAACTCGGTGTTCTCCATGGCCTGTTGCAGACGGGTTCCGGTGGCCACCTCGTCGCGCATTTTCAGCACGGCTTGTTCGTAAACAATGTTACCGGTAGCGCCTGCCACGGATTCCAGGGCTTCAACCAGGGGTACGCCGGCGGCGAAGGTGGTGGCCAGGGTACGGGCATAACGGGCGATAGCTGACTTGACCAGGATCGGACCAATGGCGGGAAGCTTTAAAGCCATGCGGTCGATCCAGTGCCTGAAGGCCTGGGAGCGTTTCTTGATGTAGATGATGGCGTAAATTACCAGGCCAATTACGCCTGCAATGATCCAGCCTTCAGATCGAACAAATTTTGAGAGGTCGACCACCATTCGGGTGAAAGCTGGCAGGTCGGCGCCGAAGCCCTGGAATACGCTTTCGAACTGGGGGATCACGAAAATCAGCAGGATGGCGGTCACGACAATGGCGACCACCACCACGGCGA
>CAKZML010000081.1 GCA_937128475.1 uncultured Chromatiales bacterium | reverse complement strand
CGTACTTTTCATAGTCGGCCAGTGGAGCCTCCAGCATGACCTTGCGAGCCTGGTCCAGGTTCTCCAGGGGATGCTTCTCTGCATAGCGGATGACCTCCGGATCGCTGCCCAGTTCGAAAAAATCCTGCAGGTCATCCAGGCAGAAATGTCTCAGCCCGAGCCGGGGTGTTTCAATCAGGTAAATCATCGCATTTATTCCAGTACTTCTTTGTCGAGGGAGGTTCGGGGGCCCGAGCCCGGTGCCAAATTTCCAGGGCCGGTTCTTTTCCGAAGAAACATTGCTGCCAGTAGCAGGAGCGACGTTAGTGGATCACTGCTTCCCGCACCACCTGAATAGCCCGGGCGATGGGCAATTTGTACATCAGTGGCTTCGCCGGCTTCCACTCGTGACTGGAACTGGTCGAGTTCAGTAGACAGATTTACCGTCATATCATTCATGGCTTCCGCAAAGCCCAGGGTCTTATTTTCACTCAAATTTTCTGCCACGTTTACTGCCGTGCTCTTGCCTGATCGCCGACTGGTGCCTGGGGCTCTAAGCAACAGGTTGTGGGAGGAAACATCAAACACAGCGGTGTCTACAAAGGTACTGACGTCATTTTCACTACCCTCGACCACGTAGGCACCGACGATGGTCCAGTACCAGAACGAGGCCGTGGTGTCTGCGGTGAACGTCTGCTGGTCGTAGGACACCAGGGCGATGATATCCAGGTCGTACATTCTCGCAACCTGTTCCAGGGTCTCGAAGCCCCTGCCACCGCGCAGGTAAGCGTCTGGGATCACCTCAATGTCACTGATGTATTCGCGCTGCCGGAAATGCTCGGCTACATTGCTCAACAGCGTTTGCCGGGTCGCGGCATCAACGGGGGCGGCCTGGGGATCCACGCCAGGAACGAACGCGATGCCTGCTCTGAGAGGAAGCTTCAGCAGTGGTGTGACAGGAACGACCGGGCTTTTCATGCCCTCGGGATAGAGGTAACTGACCAGGCTGCTGGATACCGTTTTTTCTCCCGAAGTAGCCAGCCAGAATTGAGAGCATCCGCCCAGGAGGGTGGTAACAAGAACAAAGGTAGTGATTGCTGATTTTCGCATCGGGGGCCTCCTTCGTTGTAATCCCGGCAGTTCTAGTCTCGCCGGCCGATCCGTGTGGCTTCGCCGTATGGCATGAAATCAGTATAGTCTCTGTCATTGCGTCCGGCTGTTTGCCGGGTGGTCGCCGCAAAGGCGCTGCCCCTGGTAGTTGTCACCCGGTTCATGCTGGGAGCACCTCTGCTTGCCCTGGAGGGGGGGCTAAGCGGGCCTCGCCTTTGCTTAGCCATCGGGAGAGACGGCCCTGGTTCGCTATCGCTGACAGCGAACCAGGCTGCCCAGTCAGGGAACGCGCTTCAGACCGGTGTCGGAACCGATAAGTACGATGTCTGCCCGACGCTGGGCAAAGAGTCCCACCGTCACTACGCCACTAATCTGGTTGATGGTGCTTTCCAGAGCCGGCGGATCGATGATCTTCAGGTTATGCACATCCAGGATTTCATTGCCGTTGTCGGTAATGAATCCCTCGCGCAGTTCGGGAGTGCCCCCCAGGGCTACCAGCTGGCGCGCAACATACGACCGCGCCATGGGGATTACTTCAACCGGCAGGGGAAAGGCTCCGAGAATATCCACCATCTTTGTATCATCCACGATACAGACGAACTTCCTGGAGGCCGCGGCCACGATCTTTTCCCGTGTCAGCGCTCCGCCGCCGCCCTTGATCAGGTTCAGGTGTCTGTCGACTTCGTCAGCGCCGTCCACGTAAACATCAAGGGTTCCTGTCGAATTCAGGTCCAGGACCTCAATTCCTGCTTTCCTCAACAGGGCGCTACTGGCCTCTGACGAGGAAACCGCAGCCTGGATGCTATCGCGCCTTTCGGCCAGGCAGGCGATAAACAGGTTAACTGTGGACCCTGTGCCAACGCCCACTATGGCGCCTTCGGGGATGAATTCCATGGCGGCCTCGGCCACCATCTTCTTTTTGCTGTCTTGGTTCATGTTAAATGGCTCCCCAAAAAAAATGCCCGCAGATGCGGGCACATAATAACAGTCCTGGGGCTGGTTCAGGCTTTAAAAGTCGCCTGATTTAGCCCCATTTTTATTACTTTTTCTTGGAACTAGCCTTTTTCTTCGAAGCTGCCTTCCTTGCGGGGGCCTTTTTCTTCGAAGCTGCCTTCTTAGCTACCTTTTTCTTGGAAGCTGCTTTCTTGGCAGGGGCTTTTTTCTTGGAAGCCGCCTTCTTGGCAACCTTCTTCTTAGCTACCTTCTTCTTGGCAACTTTCTTCTTGGCGGCTTTCTTAGCAACCTTTTTCTTGGCAACCTTCTTCTTGGCTACCTTCTTTTTAGCGACTTTCTTTTTAGCTACCTTCTTCTTGGCGGCTTTCTTCGCTACTTTCTTTTTAGCTACCTTCTTCTTGGTGGCTTTTTTCGCTACTTTCTTTTTAGCGACTTTCTTCTTGGCAACCTTTTTCTTGGTTGCAGCTTTCTTCACTACCTTTTTCTTGGTAGCGACTTTCTTCTTAGTGGCGGGTTTCTTTGCCACTGCCTTCTTTACGACCGCTTTCTTTTTGGAAGCGACCTTCTTCTTTGAGGCACGTTTCTTAGTAGCCATTAGTTTTCCTCTCCATGTCAGGGTGTCCGAGAACGAGTATATACGACAAGAAAATGATATTGCCAACAAGTCAATGGTGCGATGAAGCAGATTTCGCGCTGCTATTTCAGCGCGAAAAGGAGGATGGATTTTTCCCTGGATGGCCTTTTGCGTCGTGACTGGTACGTCGCATGGTCTTGCGTTGAGCTTTATGACTACGAAGTTACACTGTAAATAAAGGCATTTAATCAGAAAGCGAATTAATAAACTCCCACTGATCTTCACCGACCGGCATCACGGATAAGCGATTCCCTTTTCTGAGTAAAGCCATATCCGCTAACTCGTTACCGGCGAATTCTCTTAGCACTGCAAGTGGAATCGTCTTTTTGAATTTGCGCATGTAGCGCAAATCGACCATGAACCATCTTGGGTTGTCCTGATCGCTCTTTGGGTCGTAGTGTTTGTCGTTGGGATCAAAGGCAGTGTGATCCGGGTAACTTTCTCGCACCACTTTCATCACGCCAACGATGCCTGGCACATCGGTATTAGAGTGATAGAAAAAAGCGAGGTCACCTTTTTTCATCTGGTCACGCATCATGTTTCGAGCCTGGTAATTTCGAACACCATCCCAGTGCGTGGTCTTGTTTTTTTTCAGGTCATCGATGCTGAATTCATTGGGTTCGGATTTGAGTAGCCAGTAGTTCACAGGTTGCTCCATTGGTGGTGCTAGATAATTTTTGAGGCAGGATAGGATCCGTCTTCGGTCACGATGCTCCACAGTGGAACATCCCAGCGGTCGATGGGAACTGAAGGAAATTTTTGGCATTCAAAGGCCACACCGATCAGTCGGGGGCTGATCCAGTGCTTTCTATGTGCCAAAAAGCTAAAAGTGCGGTCGTAATAGCCCGCCCCCATGCCAATCCGGTTGCCCAGGGGGTCAAAAGCCGCCAACGGCGTGATTACCAGGTCCATTTCTCGCGCTGAAACCGCAATTCGGGAGCCCCGGGCGGGTTGAATGGTTCCGAGGGGGCCGGGTTCCAGGGTGGTTTGGGCATCCATGAGCGCAAAATTCATCGCCCTTGGATAGCGGCCTGGCAATTGGGGCAGGAAAATTTGTTTTCCCGCGCCCAAGGCAGTTTCAAGCAGCGGCAGGCAATCGACTTCTCCGTCCATCGGCAGGTACAGGGCAATGCGCCGGGCGTTTCTGAAGCTCTTGCTTGCGGCTATACGTTGGCAAATACGTTCCGAGGCATCGCTGCGTTGCCGGGGATCCAGGGCGCGTCGTTTTTGCCTTGCCTGATTGCGTAGCTGTTTTTTTTCTTTGCCGTTCACACCAGGCCCGAATAAGGAGGCGCTTCCCGCCTGTGCCGTTACCGACTTTTGCTCTCGAACCAGAGCAATAGGTGGGGCAGAGCGCAGATTCGTCAGGCTTCCCGCCAGAAGCGGACTTGCGCACAGACATCTGCAGGTATCCGCCCCTATTTAAGTAATTAGGGTCGAGGGATCCCAGTCTGCATCGAACACTGCAGGAAGCGCCAATTCGATTAGGGACATTATACCCGGGCTATCGCTCGGTTTGTCCCGCTAAATATTGTTTGCTCTGATCCGGCGAGCTTAAAGCTCCAGTTGCCTGCCTGATTGCAGCGCAGTTTCCACGCGTTCGCGCATGGATTTGATGCGCAGGCCGTAATCATCGTCTATTAACTGTTCCCGCGACTTGCTGCCTAGCAGTTCGGCGGTAAGGTTCAACGCGGTCATTACTGCGATCCTTTCCAGGCCAACCACCTTGCCTCCATCGCGGATGGAACGCATCTGGCCATTCAGGTAGTCCGCCGCATTCATCAAGGCTTCGCGTTCTTTAACCGGACAAGACACCTGGTATTCCTTTTCCAGTATGCGAACGGTGACCTGTACGAAATCGCTCATTAGCCTTGCTCCATCGACTTCAGGCGAGTGATCATGCCTTCCACCCGGGCGCGAACCTGTTCGTTCTTTTGAAGAAGTTGGGCGCGTTCACCGGTCAGCGCATCCTGACGTTGCTTGAGGGATCGGTTTTCCTCTTTCAGCACGTCAACCACGCCGACCAAATCATCAAGGCGCTGCTCCAGTGCCTTGAGCTCAACTTCAAATTGGTGTTCTGGTGCCTTTTTGCTCATGGCGGAACTATAGAACCGGCGCGATTCCGGGTCAACGAGCTCGTTGCATCGCTCTGGGTTACCGGACCGGCCAGTGTTAGCATTGCCGGGTGTTTTCACCATTGCCAGCAGGGATTCCCCGACCTTGAACCATATTACCTACGACGAACTGCGCGAGGCCGTTGAAAAGGCCGGGATTCAGCTTAGTGCCGCAGAACTACACGGCGCCATCAGCGGATTGGTCTGTGCCAGCTCAGACAAGAATTTGGATAACCTTTGGAGCGTGCTGCTGGAAGGGCAGGCTCCCGAAGGCAACCTGGCCACCCTGGCGGCGAAGGTAGCCAGCCAGACTGCCACCCAACTCGAGGAGCGCCAGATGGGATTCACTCCCTTGCTTCCCGATGATGACGCGGCCCTGATTGACCGGGCTGAGGAACTGGCTTGCTGGTGTCAGAGCTTCCTTGCAGGTATGGGCGCATCAGGCACCCTTAATAAGGATGCCCTGGGGGAACAGGTTGGCGAGATCGTGCTGGACTTCAGCCGCCTGGCCCAGGCCGGATTTGATGAGGATGACGATGATCAGGACGAGGGCGAGAACGCCTTTGCCGAGATCCTGGAGTTTGTGCGCGTGGGCGCACAGCTGATTTATGAAGAGTTGGCGGGGAGTCTGGATGTTCCCGATGCCGAGACCACTCTCCACTAAGGAACCTCTGATTTATTCTGGGCGAAGTAGATTGTTAGCGAAAAGATACAGTTTCAAGGCGCCAATCGCACGTAATAGTGGGACTATTGCGAAGATTGACAACACAGAAGCTGGATTTTTTAGCTGCAAGATACGAGTTCATGAATAGATCAGAGGCTCACTAACTGACAGCCATGGGATGACCGCGTTGAATCAGAAGGAATTTGCAAGACGTCGCAAGCAGTTGATGCGCATGATGGGCCCGGGCGGAATTGCGATTTTGCCAGCGGCACCGGTAAAGCTCAGGAACCGGGACGTCGAACATGACTACCGCCAGGAAAGTGACTTCCACTACCTGACCGGCTTTGCCGAACCCGAGGCAGTGTTGGTGCTGATCCCCGGTCGCAAGCAAGCCGAATACATCTTGTTCTGCCGGGAACGGGACCCCCTGCGCGAGACCTGGGACGGTGCAAGAGCTGGCCAGGACGGCGCGGTAGCGGATTATGGCGCGGACGATTCGTTCCCTATAGGCGACGTGGATGACATTCTTCCCGGCCTGATCGAGCAATGTGAACGGGTGTATTACACCCTGGGTGTCAGCCCCGAGTTTGACCAGCAGGTGGTGAGCTGGGTGCAGCAGCTGAGGTCACAGGCTAACCGTGGCACACACACGCCCCAGGAATTCATTGCCCTGGATCACCTGCTCCATGACATGCGCCTGTACAAGAGTCGCGCGGAAATTTCCGCGATGAAAAAGTCGGCCAAGATCGCGGCGCAAGCCCATGTGAGGGCCATTAAGTCCTGCCAGCCCGGTATGCGTGAGTATGAAATTCACGCTGACTTGATCCATGAATTCCGTCGCCATGGTTGTGCGCCTTCGTACTCGCCCATCGTCGGCTCGGGTCCCAATAGTTGCGTGCTGCATTACAACCAGAATGATCGCTTGATGGAAGACGGCGAGCTGCTTTTGGTTGATGCGGGCTGCGAGTTTGACTACTACGCTTCGGATATTACCCGTACCTATCCGGTGAACGGACGCTTCAGTCCCGAGCAAAAAGCGATTTATGAAGTCGTCCTGAAGGCCCAGTATTCGGCCATCGACAAGGTGCGTCCGGGCAACCACTGGAATGATCCCCACGATGCGGCAGTAAAACTGATTACTGCCGGTCTCAAGGACCTGGGTTTGCTCAAGGGTCCGCTGTCCAAGTTGATAAAGGACGGTGCCTATAGCAAGTTCTTCATGCATCGCACCGGTCACTGGATCGGGTTGGATGTCCATGACGTGGGTGATTACAAGGTCGGTGACGAGTGGCGCGTCCTGGAGCCGGGGATGGTCCTGACCATTGAGCCGGGCATTTACATTCCCGCCGGCACCAAGGGTGTTGCCAAGAAATGGTGGAACATCGGTGTGCGTATCGAGGATGACGTACTGGTCACCAAAGATGGATACGATGTACTGAGCGACGGCGCACCCAAGGAAGTCGCCGTAATTGAAAAACTCATGGCCAGGGCAGGCAAGGTTGCCTGAGGCCCGTCCGGGAGTAGCCTGAAACGTGGACAGGGACTTTGATCTCGTCATTGTGGGTGGCGGTATGGTGGGGGCCAGCCTGGCTGTTGCCCTGTCTCCATTGCCCCTGCGGGTGGCCCTGGTAGAACCGTTCGCTCCCGACAGCGATGCGCAGCCCAGTTACGATGATCGTTGCACGGCGATTTCCCATGGCAGCCAGGTGATTCTCAACACCATGGGTGTCTGGCAGGACATGCAAGCTGATGCATCGCCTATTGCACGAATTCATGTCTCTGAGCAGGGTCGCCCGGGCATCGCCCGACTCGAGGCCCGGGAGCAGGGTGTGCCGGCCCTGGGTTATGTGGTGCCCAACCGCAGTGTCGGCAAGGCATTGTGGAAGCGGTTGTCGGCTCAATCCAACCTGCAATGTTTCATGCCCGCCAAGCTGGTTTCCATGCGCCCGGGTAAAGACGCCATGGAACTGGACCTGGAGCAGGCCGATGGCCAGGTGCTGTCGGTCAATGCCCGATTGGTGGTGGCGGTAGATGGTGCGCGCTCGGTAACCCGGGAAATGGCAGGCATCGATTCGGATGTCCTGGATTATCAGCAAACCGCGATCATTTGTAATGTGACACCGGAGCAGGATCACCAGGGCCAGGCGTTTGAGCGCTTCACCACTAGTGGCCCGCTGGCGGTGCTTCCCCTGGGAGAAAAACGCTGCAGCGTTGTCTGGACCGTCAAGCGCGAACTTGCTGAGTCTATTATGGCTCTTGATGACGAGAATTTTCTGTTACGTCTTCAGGAGCAATTTGGCTACCGCCTGGGTCGCTTGCTGACGGTGGGGCAGCGATCAAGCTATCCCTTGTATCGGGTCAAGGCCCGGCAACAACTTGCCCAGCGCCTGGTGGTCCTGGGTAATGCCGCCCATAACCTGCATCCGGTGGCCGGCCAGGGCTTTAACCTCAGTCTTCGGGATGTGGCCGCTCTTGCCGAGGTGATGGCCTCGCTGGAAGGCGTGGACCCTGGCACGCCGGCGATGCTGGAGCAGTACATGCAATGGCGGCGTGAGGACCAGGACAAGGTGTTGGGATTCACCCACGGCCTGGTGCGATTGTTCACCAGTCCCTTTGGCCCCGTGAAATTGGCTCGCAGTGCCGGCTTGTTATCTTTCGACCTGGTGCCCGGCGCCAAGAAATTGTTTGCTCGCCATACCATGGGTCGGGCAGGACGGCTGCCTCGTCTTGCCAGGGGAGTCCCCCTGGTATGAAGGCCGGGAGCAAGAAAGATTTTGACCTGATTATTGCCGGTGGCGGAATGGTTGGTTCTGCGCTGGGTTGCCTGGTGGCCGCACAATCTCCGGACACCCGTGTGTGCGTGCTGGAACCCCGGCCACCGGAAAACCCCGGGGATGACAAAGGATGGGCCCTGCGAGTGTCGGCGATATCCCGTGCGTCACAGGCGGTGCTTGAGCACGCCGGCGCATGGTCGGGAATCGCAGCAGGGCGAATTTCTCCTTACCGTCGAATGATGGTCTGGGAGGGAGATGATCCCGGCCGCGGGCTGAGTTTCGGTGCCGAGGATGTGGGCGAAGCCGAGTTGGGCCACATTATTGAAAATTCCCTGGTGCAGTGGGCTCTTGCCCGGCGCCTGGAACAACTTCCCAATGTCCTGGTTATCCCGGCTGCGGTGGAGGCGGTGGGCGTTGAGCCTGGGCAAGTTACCGTGATTGCAGGTAGCCACGGAACGATTGCCGGACGGCTATTGGTGGGGGCTGATGGGGCCGGGTCTCCGACCCGTTCCATGATGGATATCTCCACCCGGGGATGGAGTTATCATCAGCGTGCAATCGTGACCACGATACGTACCGAGCGGGCTCACAGGGACACGGCTTTTCAGCGCTTTTTGCCCGGTGGCCCGATCGCATTTCTGCCCTTGTGTGATGGCAGTATTTCAATTGTCTGGTCTACCCCAGAGCAAGACACGGATGCCCTGTTGGCGCTGGATGACGATGCCTTCATGGAGGCGGTGAGTGAAGCCAGTGGCCAGGTGTTGGGCAAGGTCATCACTATTGGCAACAGAGCGGCATTTCCGTTGCGGGCCCAGTATGCGACCCGCTACACGGATAAACGTTTTGCGCTGATTGGAGACGCGGCCCACGCGGTGCACCCCCTGGCCGGACAGGGCGTGAATCTTGGCTACCTGGATGTGGCGGTCATGGCGGAAGTGTTCCTGGAATCCCTTGCCCAGGGCCGGGATCCCGGTGATCTTCGCTGCCTGCGGAAATATGAACGCTGGCGAAAGGGTGAGAACCTTGCCATGCTGGCTGCTATAGATGGGTTGGGACGTGCCTACAAGGTTGGCAGTGGTCCGCTACCCTATCTTCGCAAGATCGGTGTGGACCTGTTGGGCCGCACACCGATGGCAAGAGAATTGTTTGTTCGCAGGGCTATGGGACTGGCCGGGGATCTTCCTCGCTGGGCTGTGGCATAGCCGACCGGGACAGAGTACCTGAAGGAGTAGATACATCATGCCCACCCAGAAACTGGAAAAATTGCTGCAGGAACTGGAAGAGCAGATCGAGAACGAGGCTCTGGAGAGCGATGAGCTCAAGGCTCAGTTGAAAGATCTTAGAGGCTCTATCGAACGCAGCATGGCTGGTCAGAAGGAAGATAAGCCGGAGACCCTGGTAGAGAGCGCCATGGACGCCTTAAGGGAATTCGAGGATTCTCACCCCACGCTGACCATGACCCTGGGGCGCATCATGGACCAGTTGAGCAAACTGGGAATCTGATTGGCCGGGCCCGGAGCTTACCGGGCGGCCTGTTGATCGCACTAACTGCCCAGGGCGTCTATTTTCGCCGCGCAGATAAAGTCGTTATCCGACAATCCCTTGATTGCGTGGGTGGTATAACGCACCACGCAACGGCTGTATCCCACGTCCATATCCGGATGGTGATCTTCGCTGTTGGCGATCCACGCCACGGCGTTCACAAAACTGATGGTCTTGTAATAACTCTTGAATCGGAATGTCCGTTCAATCTGCAGGCCGTCCTCGCTTAATGCCCAGCCGGAATCGATTTGCCTGAGCAAGGCTTCTGCCTGGTCTTTGTCCAGTGGGGGTATGCCGCCCTCACAGGGTACGCAGTGTTTGTGTTGCAGGTCGCTCATTGGCTGTTTTCTTCTATCTGAATTTCCAGCATCTTGTCTGTCATCCATCGCTGCATACGTCTTTCCAGCATATCCAGCGGCAGGGCGCCGGCGCTAAGCAGTACGTCATGAAACTCTTTGATATTAAATGCTGCGCCCAGCCGGGCGCTGGCAGTTTCGCGTAATTGCTTGATGCGAATTTCTCCGATCTTGTAGGCCAGCGCTTGCCCGGGCCATGCAATGTAGCGGTCGATTTCGTTGACGATATCCAGTTCGCTCTTGGCAGCATTTTCCTTGAAGAAGTCGATGGCCTGTTCGCGAGACCAACCGCGGTAATGAATGCCGGTATCCACGACCAGCCGCACTGCTCGCCACATTTCATAGGTCAGCTGACCGAAGCGTGAGTAGGGATCTTTGTAAAGGCCCAGTTCAGAACCGAGACTCTCGCTGTACAGCCCCCAGCCCTCAACAAACGCAGTGGCGCCCTGGTAGCGACGGAATTTCGGAATGTCACCCAGTTCCTGGGCCAGGGCGATTTGCAGGTGATGGCCCGGCATGGCCTCGTGTACGGTGAGCACTTCAATTTCGTACTTGGGCCGGGTTTCCGGTCGGTACAGGTTCACGTAGTAGTAGCCTGCGCGACTGCCGTCTGCAGCCGGGCGCATGTAATAGGCAGTGGTGGTGTCCGGCGCGCTGGCCTCGGGTATCGGGCGCACCCCGTAAGGCGTCCTGGGTAACTTGCCAAACAGTTTTACCAGTTCCGGGTCTATCCGCTTGCTGGTGGCCAGGTAGGCCTGGTACAGGTCCTGGGGATCGTCGTAATAGAACTGGGGGTCGGTGCGCAGGAAGTGCAGAAAATCGCTGAAACTTCCCTTGAACTGGAGTTCCTCGATAATCGCCTGCATCTGGCCACGGATGCGCTTTACCTCGTCCAGACCCAGTTGGTGTATCTGGTCCGGCGTCAGGTCTGTACTGGTGTAATTGCGGGTCCTGAATTCGTAAAAACTTCGTCCGTCAGGCAAGTCCCATGCGCCGACAGTATTACGACAAGCCGGCAGGTACTCGTTGACAAAGAAACTGTGAAATTCCCGGTAGGCGGGCACCACGACTTCCACGATGGTCTTGCGTGCAATCTGCTGCAGCCTGTCCTGGTCGTCGGGGCTGACCGTGTCGGGAAAGTCCAGGAAGGGTTTGTAGAATGGACTGCTGGTCGGGTCGTTGACCAGTTGCTGTTCTATCTGGGCAGGGATTCTTTCCATGATGATCCGTGGCTGCACCCAGCCCTCGGTCATTCCCTGTCGCATCAGGGCGATATTCTGTTGCACCAGTATGCCAATACTTCTCAGTCGGGCTATCCAGTTCGCATAGTCCTTGATTGACGTAAAAGGCGTGGCGGCTGCCAACTGGTCGGCGCTTTGTACGCCCCCGCGCTGATTCACGGGCATTAGCCAGGTGCGGTACTGCCATGCCTCCATGCGTTTCTGATACGCCTGTTCGAAGAGGTCGAAATTCAGTTGCTCCTCGTCCGGGAGCAGGTCTCTGTTCACCTTGGAAAGCTGGACCAGGAACTGCCCCTCGGCCAGGTGGGTTTCGCTCAGGGCCTTGACGGAATAGTCCGTCCAGCGGTGGTTGTAGCGGGGGTCGCCCAGCTGGGTGGCCATCTCCGGATTTTGTTTTAAATCGTATTCCCAGGCTTGCTGAAACAAGCGGTGCAGTTGGGCAGTTTCAGCTTCAATCTCCGCGGGAGATTGCGCAAAAAGCGGGCTGGCCACGCAAAGCAGGGCGGTAAACAGCAGTCTTTTCATAGTGAACATCACCGAAATCGTAATATTTCCAACGTTTCTGAAGCTGCCCATTGTGAGCAACGGCGAGGGTTTGGGCAACAGTAGAGGACATCGGCCGGATGGGCTATTATTACTCGTTCCAATCATACGGCTCCCCTGGAGAGATCCCATTTGCACCATTAGCGTGTGAGATGGGACGCCGAAGGCGCAACCAGCCCGGAAACGCTCAGGCAAACGGACAGGGAAGACGGATTGGCTCTGGAGAGTGGCGGCACAAGCTGCCCACCGAAGGGGCTCGGTGTCCTGATCAGGACGCCCGATCTCTCAGGTTTCAGGACAGAGGGGCGGTGAGACTAAAGAGGTCTCGAATTTGCCGTGTATTCTGTTTTGGAGACTTTGAATGGGACAACGTACCCCCTATTACGACACGCATGTTGAAGCCGGTGCCCGGATTGTAGATTTCGGCGGCTGGGATATGCCCGTTCACTATGGCTCCCAGATGGAAGAGCACCATGCGGTTCGCGGTGATGCAGGCATGTTCGATGTCTCTCACATGACCGTGGTGGACCTGGAAGGAGATCGGGTTCGGGAGTTCCTGTCTCACCTGCTGGCTAATGATGTCGCCAAGTTAAAGGTGCCGGGCAAGGCGCTTTACAGCTGCATGCTCAACGAGCGCGGCGGTGTGATCGATGACCTCATCACCTATTACATGAGCGAAACATTCTTCCGCATGGTGGTGAACGCCTCCACCCGGGAGAAAGACCTGGCATGGATTCGTTCCCAGGCAAAAGCCTTCGAGGTTACCGTTACCGAGCAATCCGAGACCGCCATGCTGGCAGTCCAGGGACCTAATGCCCGGGAAAAAGCCGCCAGTCTTCTCAGCCGTGAAGGGCGCGAGACTGCCATGGGGCTGAAGCCATTTTCTGCCGCAATGATCGACAACTGGTTTGTTGCCCGCACCGGGTACACAGGCGAAGATGGTTTCGAAATCGTGATGCCGCTGGATGGCGCAGTATCCGTCTGGGATCGCTTTGTAGAAGCCGGTATCCGTCCCTGTGGCCTGGGCGCCAGGGATACCCTGCGTCTTGAAGCAGGGATGAACCTGTACGGC
Organism: uncultured Chromatiales bacterium; assembly: GCA_937128475.1. Classification (GTDB taxonomy): domain Bacteria; phylum Pseudomonadota; class Gammaproteobacteria; order Steroidobacterales; family BM003; genus CAKZML01. The sequence continues at coordinate 51,493 of CAKZML010000081.1, read as the reverse complement.
ACCGACATGGATGAAACCACCACGCCGCTGGAATCCGGCCTGGCCTGGACGGTTGTCATGAAAGACGACGGACGTGATTTTATTGGTCGTGCCGCACTGCAGGCCCAGTTGGACGCCGGGGTGCCGCGCAAGCTGGTCGGCCTGGTGCTGGTGGATCGCGGTGTGCTCCGCGGCCACCAAAGAATCGTGGTTGACGGTGTGGGAGAAGGCGAGGTGACCAGTGGTACCTTCTCGCCCACACTGAGCGGATCCATTGCATTTGCGCGGGTTCCCGCTGGGACGGGAGATACCTGTCAGGTGGATATTCGTGGCCGCTTGTTAAACGCAAAAGTGGTGCAGCCGCCTTTCGCTCGCAACGGCAAAGCCTGTATCGAAATTTAATCTTCTATTTAAAAATTCTGTGAACACTGAGGGGAGTAATAAACATGTCAAACGTTCCTGGCGATCTGAAATACAGCAAAGATCATGAGTGGATTCGTGTAGAAGAAGACGGCACTTGCACAATTGGTGTGACCGATCACGCCCAGGCTGCCCTGGGTGACCTGGTCTTTGTAGAGCTGCCCGAAGTGGGCTCAACCCTGGCCGAGGGCGATGCCTGTGCCGTGGTTGAATCCGTCAAGGCCGCATCCGATGTCTATAGCCCGCTGACCGGTGAAGTTACCGCCGTAAATGACGGCCTGACTGATGCACCCGAGCTGGTGAATACCGATGCCTATGGTGAAGGCTGGATTTACCGCATGAGCCTGGATAGCGACGGTGAGCTGGAAGAGCTGATGAGCGCCGAAGAGTACCTGGCCTTATTGGAAGACGAAGCCTGATCGGGTCAAGGGAAAGTTAGAGGAAACCAAGCATGGCATTTATCCCCCATACCGACGCTGATGTCCGCGACATGTTGCAGGCCATTGGTGTCGATAGCATCGACCAGTTGTTCGATGAAATTCCCCAGGCCCTGAGGGTCGATGGTCTCAAGGGCGTACCCGAAGCAGTCGGTGAGATGGAAATCACACGGATCATGCACAAGCGTGCTGCCCGTGATGGTGAGCCCCTTACCTTTATCGGTGCGGGCGCCTATGAGCATCACATCCCGGCAGCAGTATGGGAGATTGCAACGCGTGGAGAGTTCTACAGCGCGTATACCCCCTACCAGGCTGAAGCTAGCCAGGGAACCTTGCAGCTGATCTACGAGTTCCAGACCATGATGGCCAGCCTGACCGGCCTGGATGTCTCCAATGCGTCCATGTATGACGGTGCATCTGCCCTGGGTGAGGCTGCGCTGATGGCTGTGCGGGCTAACCGCAAGTCACGCAGCGGCAAGATTCTCATGCCTCGCACCCTGCATCCGCTGTACCGCAAGGTTGCCAAGGCGGTTGCCGGTAACCAGGGTCTTGAGTTCATCGAGGTGGATTACGATCATGCCAACGGCACCCTGGATCTGAAGGCGCTTGAAGCCTATGCAGACGAGGACCTGACCGCGCTGGTTATTCCCCAGCCCAATTTCCTGGGTCGATTCGAGGATGTGGACGCCCTGACAGACTGGGCCCATGCCCGGGATGCCCAGGTGATCGCAGTGGTTAATCCCACCTCCCTGGCGCTGATCAAGCCCCCGGGTGAATGGGGCGAAAAGGGCGCTGATATCGCCTGTGGCGAGGGACAGCCCCTGGGCGTGCCCATGTCATCGGGTGGTCCATTCTTCGGCTTCATGACCTGCCGTCAAAGCTGGGTCAGGCAGATGCCGGGACGGATTGTCGGGCGTACTACCGACCTGGACGGGCGCACAGGTTATACCTTGACCCTGCAGGCTCGTGAGCAACATATCCGTCGCTCCAAGGCGACCTCGAATATCTGCACCAACCAGGGACTGATGGTTACCGGCGCGACGATTTACATGTCATTGCTGGGTGCCGAGGGACTGGCCGGTGTGGCAACCGCCTGCATGAACAACACTGCTCGCGTGGTTGAGGTGATGAGTTCGGTGGACGGTGTGGAAGTCGCCTTTGCCGGTGGCCAGTTCCACGAAGCGGTGTTGAAACTGGATTGCCCGGTTGCGCCAGTGCTTGAACGACTTGCCGCAGAGGATATCGCTGGTGGTCTTGACCTGTCTGCGGAGTACCCGGAATTGGGTAACGCCCTGTTGGTCTGTGCCACGGAAACCAAGTCCGAAGACGATATTGTCCGGTTCGGCAAGGCCATGGCAGATGCTGTGGCAGCAGTGGCCGGGGAGAAGCGGTAATGACTGAGAAACTGATATTTGAAAGCTCACGCGAAGGTCGTCGTGCTACCGCCCAGGCTCCGCTGCGCCAGACAGTAGACCTGCCTGATCACCTGCGTCGTAACACGCCGCCGTTGTTGCCCCAGGTCTCGGAGTTGCAGACTGTCAGGCATTTCACTCGCCTGTCCCAGATGAACTTCTCGATTGATACCCAGGTGTATCCGCTGGGTTCCTGCACCATGAAGTACAACCCGCGTGCCTGTAATACGCTGGCCATGCTGCCCGGTTTCCTGGCACGGCATCCCCTGTCTCACGTATCCATGGGCCAGGGTTTCCTGCAGACCATGCATGAGTTGCAGGACATGCTTAAGGAAGTCACAGGTATGAAGGGCGTTTCCCTGACGCCGATGGCCGGTGCCCAGGGTGAGTTTGCCGGTGTAGCCATGATCAAGGCTTACCACGATGCTCGCGGTGATTCCCACAGGAACGAGATCCTGGTTCCGGATGCAGCCCATGGCACCAATCCTGCAACCGCCGTGATGTGTGGTTGCAAGGTTGTTGAGATTCCCACTGATGACCAGGGTGACGTGGACCTTGATGAGCTTCGCAAGGCCGTGGGTCCCAATACAGCGGGCATCATGCTGACCAATCCTTCTACCCTTGGTGTCTTTGAGCGTCACATTGAAGAAGTTCGTGGCATCGTTCACGACGCTGGTGGGTTGCTCTACTACGATGGCGCCAACCTGAATGCGATTCTTGGCAAGGTCCGCCCTGGCGATATGGGCTTCGACGTGATTCACATGAATCTGCACAAGACCTTCTCGACACCTCACGGTGGCGGTGGCCCCGGTTCCGGTGCGGTGGGTGTAGGCGAGCGACTGCTTCCCTATATGCCTATTCCGGTAGTTGGCAAAGACGGTGATACCTATCGCTGGCTGGATGAGAAAGACATCCCCGGCACCATCGGTCGCCTGTCAGCGTTCATGGGTAATGCAGGTGTGTTGCTGCGTGCATATATCTACATGCGTATGCTTGGCCGTGACGGCATGTCCCGGGTTTCCGAGTACGCCACCTTGAATGCCAACTACGTGATGGTTCGTCTGCGTGATGCCGGTTTCGACCTGGCGTTCCCACGTCGTCGCGCCAGCCACGAATTCATTGTGAGTCTCAAGCGTCAGTCCAGGGATCTTGGGGTGAGCGCCATGGATTTTGCCAAGTCCTTGCTGGACTATGGTTTCCATGCGCCGACCACCTACTTCCCGTTGCTGGTTCCGGAGTGCTTGTTGATCGAGCCGACCGAGACCGAGGCGAAGGAAGACCTGGATGGTTTTGTCGAGGCCATGATTGCGATTCTTGACGAGTCGGCCCGTGATCCGGAGAAGGTGAAGGGTGCTCCCTACACCACGCCGGTGCGCAGGCTTGACGATGTGAAGGCTGCCCGTCAACTGGACCTGGTGTTCAACCCGGCATCGGTCGACGCGTAATACTCGCGGGGCGCGGCGTTCGCCGTGCCCCGCTTTTTACCAGCTGTTTTTATGGCTGCCGGTTCCCATCGGCAGCGTCGTAGCTATGCGGGTACAATCATCCACTTACATTCACGCTCCCGGGGAGTTTAATCACTATGTCTGCTCTTATTTGCGGTTCACTTGCCTACGACAACATCATGGTCTTCCAGGGTCAGTTCCGCGACCATATCCTTCCCGACAAGATTCACATGTTGAACGTGGCTTTCCTGGTGCCGGAGATGCGCCGCGAGTTTGGTGGCTGTGCCGGCAACATCGCCTATAACCTCAAGCAGTTGGGAGGACAGGGCGCACCGGTGGGCACAGTGGGGCATGATTTCGGCCCGTATGGCGCATGGATGGATCGTTGTGGCGTCAGCCGTGATTACCTGTCGGTGGTGCCTGCTGCATTTACCGCCCAGGCTTACATCACCACCGACATGGACGACAACCAGATCACAGCCTTTCACCCTGGCGCCATGAACGAGTCCCACACCGTGGACCTGCCCCGGAATGCCGGTGCGACCCTGGGTATCGTCTCCCCGGATGGCCGGGATGGCATGCTCAAGCGCGCCACCGAATTTGCCGAGGCGGACATTCCCTTTATTTTTGATCCGGGCCAGGGCCTGCCAATGTTTGGTGGTCCCGAGTTGCTGGATTTCGTGGAGAAAGCTACCTGGGTTGCTGTTAATGACTACGAGGGCGAGATGCTGCGTGAGCGCACCGGCCTGAGCCTGGAAGAAATCTCCAAACGGGTGAAAGCCCTGGTGGTGACTCGAGGCGCCAAGGGTTCGGTAATCTACGTGGACGGCAAGACCATTGAGATACCCACTGCGCCGGTAAACCTGTTGTCGGATCCCACCGGTTGCGGTGATGCGTACCGGGCCGGTCTTATCTATGGTTTGATGAACGATGCCGACTGGGAGACCACCGGCAGGCTGGCTTCCCTGATGGGCGCGATCAAGATCGAAAGCGCAGGCACCCAGAATCACACTATTGATGCCGAGTCATTCCGCCGACGTTACCAGGATGCCTTCTCCCGCACTTTGGAACTTTGATTGATATGCAGCAAGGCTTGATACGGCAATTCGCGATTCGCTGGGTCACTTGCGTGGCCCTGTTGGGACTGACGTTCTCTGCCCACGGGGAAGAGAACGGCTGGACCCGAACACTGGATGCCGTTTCAAGCGGGGTGGTCTCTATCCGGATTGATGGCGTGCGAGCCTTCGATACCGAGTGGAGTATTTCCAGCCAGGCCACGGGTTTCGTGGTGGACTGGGAGAGGGGCTTGATCCTGACCAACCGTCACGTGGTCATGCCCGGCCCGGTAACTGCCCAGGCGGTTTTCCTGAATCACGAAGAGGTGGACCTGAAGCCCGTGTATCGGGATCCGGTGCACGATTTTGGCTTCTACCGTTTCGATCCCAAGGCCCTGGGGTTTATCACTCCCCATGAGTTCGCGCTGCGGCCCGACAAGGTTCGGGTGGGTAGCGAGATCCGGGTAATCGGCAACGACGCGGGTGAGCAGTTGTCCATCCTGGCCGGCACTATCGCCAGGCTGGATCGCCGTGCACCGGTGTATGGGCGCGGCAAGTACAACGACTTCAATACTTTCTACCTGCAGGCTGCCTCGGGAACATCGGGGGGTTCATCAGGTTCTCCGGTAGTGGATGTGGACGGCGATGTGCTGGCCTTGAACGCCGGCGCCAGCAGTGCTGCGGCATCCAGTTTTTTCCTGCCCCTGGATCGGGTGCAACGGGTGCTGGATTTGATTCGCAAGGATATGCCGGTCTCCCGGGGAACCTTGCAAACCGTATTCGATCAACTGCCTTACGACGAACTGCGCAGGCTGGGCTTGCAGGCAGTCACCGAGGAGTTGTTAAGAAAGGAACAGCCCAGCCGGGTGGGAATGCTGGTGGTGAGCCAGGTAACTCCAGGTGGGCCCGCCGAGGGTGAGCTTGAACCCGGCGACATCCTGGTCAGGGTCAATGGAGAACTGGTGTCTGGTTTCGTTCCTCTTGAGGCCGTCCTGGACGAAAGCGTTAATGCGCCGGTGACGCTGGAACTGCAGCGAGGGGGTCTTACCCGGATTATTGAGATCACCGTCCAGGACCTGCACAGCATTACCCCGGATCGCTACCTGGAAATCTCCGATGCAATTTTGCATGACCTGTCTTACCAGCAGGCGCGGCATGTGAACATGCCGGTAAGAGGCGTCTACGTGGCCAACCCCGGATACATGTTCAGCACGTCGATGATTCCACGGGGATCGGTCATCAGCGCCCTGGACGGTGAGGTTGTCGAGGACCTGGATGCCTTGCTTGAAATCATCTCCAAACTCGAAGATCGCTCCAGGGTGATGGTCAGGTATTTCACCTTTGACGATCCCAAGGCCAGTAACCTGCGCAGCGTAACCGTGGATCGCAGCTGGTATCCGGCGCGTGTATGCAAGCGTGATGATGCTGCGGGAATCTGGCCCTGCCAGGCCCTGCCGCCGGTGGGGCGTGCCGAGACAGAGGAACCCGCGGATACCCGGTACTCGGCCAACGGTGATTCCCGTTTGCAGAAAATCGCACCGTCACTGGTGCTGGTGAATTTCGATATGCCCTATGCGGTATCGGGTATTTCGGACCGCCATTACCGGGGTACCGGCCTGGTGGTCGACGTTGAGCGCGGCCTGGTGCTGGTAGATCGCAATACGGTTCCAGTGGCAATCGGTGATGTGCATTTGACCTTTGCGGGCAGCGTGGAAGTGCCTGGAAAGGTGGAGTACGTGCACCCGCTGCATAACCTGGCAATTGTTTCCTACCCGCCGGAGTTGATCGGGGATACGCCGGTGAAAGCGGCCCGGTTCTCTGACAGGGAACTGGATGATGGTGATCCGGTATGGGTGGCCGGTCTGAAGAGAAACAGTAAACCGTTTATTCAGAAGACCGAGGTATCCACAGTAGATGCCCTCACCTTGCCCTTGTCGCGAACCATGCGATTCCGTGAGTCCAATCTGAGTGCGATCGCTTTGGTGAATGCACCCGGTGATATCGATGGTGTGCTCATGGACAGCAAGTCCCGGGTGCAGGCCTTGTGGACCAGCCTGGCATTTCAGTCAGGGGGCAATGATCGCCAGATCAACCTGGGCTTGTCCGCGGACATTGCCCGTGACCTGGTTGAAAATGTTCGCCTTGGACGTGATTTGCAGTCCCTGGAAACGGAGTTCATGCCCTTGTCCCTGGCTACGGCCAGGAAGCTGAATTTACCTGGTGAATGGCTCAAGAAGCTCGAGGACCACAATCCTCTGGAGCGGAATGTTTTGCAGGTTATTCGGCTGGTAGGCGGTTCCGATGCGGAGGACAAGCTGCGCCCGGGTGATTTGCTGCTGACCCTGGATGGCAAGCCAGTCAACCAGTTCCGTGAAGTCGAGCGGGCGGTGCAGGGCAGACAGTCGGTGTTGGCGGGAGTGTGGCGCAATAATCGGGTTGTCGAAATAGACGTGAACACAGCGTCCCTGGACGGTGAGGGACTGGACCGGGTGGTGAGTTGGGCTGGTGCATTGCTGCAAGCACCTCATCGTGCGCTATCGGCGCAGCGCGGCATCAAGCCGGAAGGCGTGTATGTGTCCTTTTTCAATTTCGGCTCTCCGGCCAGCCATTATGGGTTGGTCGCAGGACGTCGGATTGTCGAGGTGGACGGTGCTCCCACGCCGGATCTGGATGCCTTCCTGGCCCAGGTGGCGGGTAAACAGGATGGGGAATCCTTGCGCATCAGGACAATAAACTGGAACGACCAGGTGGACGTTCTTACCTTGAGACTGGATAAGCATTATTGGCCGTCCTATCAATTGCTTAAGGTGGATGGCCAGTGGGTGCGCGAGGAAATGGACTAGCGTATTGGGCAGAAAGGGCGGAAAATTGCGTCTAAGGTAGTTTTCAGGATAAATAAACGTTCGGCATTAGTCGGACTTACCGGGGTAGGGAAAGATGAGTTTGGTTACTTCCAAACAACTGATGTGCGCAGTTTTCCAGAGTGAAGACGGAGCAGATGAGGCGCTGGAAGACGTTCAGGCCAGCATTGAGGATGATGACAGGCTAATCGATGCCTTGTCTTTGCTATGCATGGACGAGGACGAAGTCATCTCTATCACCGAGTCCCAGGGTGAGGATGCCTACTGGTGTGGCGTGCTTGCTGCCGTGGTTGGCCTGCTGGCCGGTCCGATTGGCGCGATGGAAGATTCCGGCGAGGGCCTGTTGGCCTGGCTGGAGTTGGAAACCGGCCTGTCTCACGAGTCCCTGGAAGAGATTGTCGCCTCCCTGGAAAGCGGCGGTTCCGTCATGCTTGGCATCATGGATGCCGAGATCGGCGAACTGGTCGAAGAAGCACTGGAAGAAGCCAGCGAAGATGTCATCTGGTACGACCTGGCTGGCGTGCTGGACGAGACGGACTAGGTCCGCCTTAATCCCGCAGTTGTTCCAGGCGGCGGCTTAATTCATCCAGCATCAAATTCGCGCAAGCGCCGGGTGACACCCTGGCGTTCAGGCTTTGGCTTGCATCTCTGCCGGCCAGTTCCGGCATCTCATTCATCACGGTGCGGTATGCATCCCGAAATGGCAGTCCGGCTGCGGCAAGTTCCATTGCCCGGTCAGTGGCGTGCATGGCTGGCTCAATGGCTTTTGCCAACGCTTGCTCGTTGAACTGGAGGCTTCCCACCAGGTCCGGAAATAACTCCATCACGGCGCAACCTTGTTGCAGACCGCGCAACAATGGAGCTTTGGTGTTTTGCAGGTCACGGTGATATCCGGTGGATAGTGACAGCAGGGATTGCAGTTCGATAATCGCCGCCTCGACACAGGGGTAGGCACCACGCAGCAATTCCACCAGGTCCGGGTTTCGCTTGTTGGGCATGATGGACGAACCGGTGGTAAAGCGGTCGGGAAGTGTTACGAAATTGAATTCCGAGGTGCTGAACAGGCTGATGTCCCAGGCAAACCGGCGTACGTCCTGCAGCGCCTGGGCAAAGGCGGACAGGGCCTGGACTTCGAATTTTCCGCGACTGTTCTGGGCGTAGATCGGGTTGATCTGCATCCGCGAAAAGCCCAGTTCCCGGGTAGTCAATTCCCGATCCAGTGGCAGGTTCACGCCGAATCCCGCGGCGGTGCCAAGCGGGTTGGCATTTATCCAGTTGCGAGTGTCTCGAGCCAGTTGTGCGTTATCGATGAAGCTCTCGGCAAACGCGGCAAACCACATGCCTACCGAAGAAACCACCGCCCGTTGCAAGTGGGTGTAGCCCGGCATGGGAATGTTCTCGGTGGCCCTGGCGCGCTCTATGCAAAGGCTTGCGGTGTTGAGGCATTGGGCGTGGAGTTCCTCCAGCCTGTCCCGAAGCAGCAAGCGGGTGGCGACCAGCACCTGGTCATTACGGCTGCGCCCTGTGTGCACCCGCTTACCCAGTTCGCCCAGTTGCTCGGTGAGATAGGACTCGATGGCCGAGTGTCCGTCTTCAAATCGATCATCCAGGGTGAAGTCACCGGATGTGAATTTGCCTTCCAGGTCAGTCAGTGCGCCCAGCAGTTTATTTGCATCTTCGGAGCTGAGTATTTCTATGCTTTCCAGGCCCTTCACGTGGGCCGCCGAGGCCTGCAGGTCGTAGACGAACAATTGGCGGTCCAGTACGACGTCCTGGCCGGCCATGAAGGTCATGATTTTTTCATCCACCGGGACATCTGATTTCTTCCAGAGAAAATCAGCCATGAGGGATGCCCTCCAGTTCGTCAAAACCGCAGGCAATGTTGATGTTTTGAATGGCCTGGGTTGCCGCGCCCTTGAGTAAGTTATCCAGGGTGACATACACCACCGCGTACTGATCATTCTTGCCGGCTGTCCAGCCACCCACCGTCGCGTGATGCAGGTTCGCGTTATCCCGCACGTTGGGAATTTCTTCCTGCAGCTTCACCAATGGTTCATTGCCATAGGCCTTGTTGTAGATTTCACTGAGTTGGGCATTGCTCACCGGTTCGCTCAGTTCGGCGCAAACAGTCATGCTGATGCCGCGAAAGAATGACGCCACGTGAGGCATGAAGCGCAACTTGATTCCCAGTTGATGGCTCACCTCACCCTCGTGCATGTGGCCGCTGGGCGCGTAGGGAAGCAGGTTTTCCCGTAATACGTCCGGGTCGTTTTTCTCGGAGGGCTTGGTGCCTGCGCCGCTGTAACCGGATACACCGGTGCAGTGAGCGGGCCCCTGGAGTAGCGGGCGCAAGGGCGCCAGGGCCAGTTGCATGGCGGTGGCATAACACCCCGGATTGGAAATGCGTGTCTGTCCAGCCGCCATGTTCCGGGTCAGCTCTGGCAGTGCGTAATACCAGTTCTTGTCGAAGCGATGGTCCGCGCTGAGGTCCACGATGATTGTTTCAGGTCGCGCCTTTTCTATGGCCAGTACGTAGGGTTCCGACAGCCCATTGGGAAGGGCAAGTACGCAAATATCTACACCGCGCTGGGCGACATCTGCAGGATCCAGGTGCTCATATTCTCCCGGCAGGCTGATGCCCGAGTCTGGCTGGGCGATGGCCTGGCCGGCCAGTTCCCGGGAACTGGCATAGCTCAGCTCCAAATGCGGGTGGTCCTGCACCAGTTTTAAGATTTCTGCCCCGGTGTAGCCTCTTGCACCCACCAGTCCCAGCGTCATTTTCTTACTCACTTTGTGCGTCTCCCTGGCTGCTAGAACAGCGTTATCGGGGCCTGGTTCGCCCGTTGAACCAATGCCTGTATCTGTTGATAGTCATCCACGCCGTACCAGAAAATATTCCACCTGGATTCCTTGATGCAGCCGTCCGCCTGCTGAAAATAAAATTGATTGATCGGGTTTCCGGGCCGCGCACGCCAGTACATGGCCGGGAAATTTTCGCGAACCTGCTCCCAGAGCGATCTACCCAGTCCTTCACCCTGGGCTTCCTCGGTAACCGAGAACTTGTCCAGCCGCACGATGTCTTCTTCCTGAACGATGACAGCGGCAGCGCGATAACTGTCACTCACAAAAACGGCAGCAAGATCGGTGCTCTCGAAGTAGTCCTCGGAGAGGGTCTTTTGGAAACTGGATTCCAGTAGATTCTTCAACCTTCCCTGGTCAACGTCGGACCAGTTCTTACAGACCTGGATGTTTTCACCATAGCGAACCAGAGTGCCCGATCCGCGATAGGTGAACAACTCCTTGGCCAGCATGGCCGGCTGGGTGATGGATACGGAACTGGAGTGAGGCAGGTCCAGGAGCATGTCATGCACCTGTTGCAGTTTCAGTCGCATTCCCGAGTGCAACCAGTCGCTGGACATCAGGTGCTGGTAATCGGTGCTCAGGTTGATGGAGGAAATCAGGTTGCCATCGTGATCCAGTATTCCGCCGGTGCCGGTCAGGAAAATGATCTTGAACGGCTGGGCTGCATGCACCAGTTCACTGGTCGCCATGTCCGCGTTGACGTTGAGAATTTGCCCGTCAACGGTTTCTGCGAAGGGTGAGATGACCGGCATGGACTGGGCCCGTAATGCTGCCCTGATCAGATCCATGTGTACCCCGGTTATTTTCCCCACCATGCCGTATTTTTCCTTGTCCAGCAGTTCGGCTTCGAATACGCCGCTGGTGATGGATGTAGCGCGCACCCCGGCATCACGCAGGGCATCCACAAGGCGCAGGTTTTCTGCCTGGAAAACCCGCCGGGCCATTTTTAGCACCTCGGGGGTGGTCACTCTCAATCCGTCCACCACCCGGGACTCGATGCCCTCGCTTGCCAGGGTCTGGTTCAGCTGGGGACCGGCGCCGTGAACGATGATCGGAGCGAGTCCCACTTGCTGCAAGAAGGCCAGGGATGAGGACAGGGCGGCAACGTCCTGTTGCAGGATTTCACCACCCACTTTCACGATGGCGAACTTGTCGGTTTCCAGGGCGGAGAATTTCTTCAGGTACTGCTGAACTTCTTTCTGGCTGCCCAGGTTGTTCAACAGTCTGAGGATAATTTGTCGGGTTTGTTTACTAGATTCCATGGGAGATCAGTCTTTCGTAGGTTGTGGTTACGGTAGCCAGTTGTTCCAGTGCCACCCATTCATCTGCAGTATGTGCCTGGGCTATATCACCACTGCCGTAAACCAGGGTGTCCAGGCCAGCCTGGCCGAACAAGGCGGCCTCGGTCCAGAAATCCACCGCCGGTCCCAGGGGTAGTCCCAACTGATTGGCCAGGGCAGTGCTGGCCTCCAGTCCGGATTGTCCACGATTGGCATCAGGCAGGGCAGGGGCCAGGAATCGCGGTGCCCAGTCGGCCAGGTGTTCGGCGGGGCTCAAGGCCACAAGTTCTTCAAGCAGGGCCTGGCCGTCCTGGCCGGGAAGTGTTCTCAGCCCCATGGCCAGTGATGCCTCGGCGGCAATCATATTGGGCTTGATGCCGCCATTGATCTGGCCGATGTTGAAACGCAGACCCTGCAGGTTTTCGAAAGTGGTCTGCTGGTGTGCCCGGATGTAATCAAGCGCTGCAGCCGACCATTGCACGGCGCGATGCACGGCACTGTCATCCAGTGCCCGGGCGGCGGAGGCGTGGCCGGGAATGCCCCGGAACGTGAGCCCGGCGGTGGCGATTCCCCGGTGGGCGCAGACCGCCATGGCCTGGGTGGGCTCGGCGATGATTGCCCGGGTGTAGCCATGATCGGATTCCAGGAATCGGCGTATGCAGGTGCTGTTGCCGGCTTCTTCATCGCTGCTGAACAGCAGGGCCGCCGGGCCCTGGCAACGGTTCACTGCGCTTAGCATGGCAGCCGAAGCGCCCTTGATGTCGCAGGCGCCGAGTCCATAGGCCCTGTCGTCTTTCACCTGTAATTCCAGGGGGTCCATGCTCCATTGCTGGTTTGCGGGGACGGTGTCCACGTGGAAGTTGAACAGCGTGTCGGTGTTGCCGCGCACGGCCAGCAGGCTGATGCAGCCATCTCCATGGTCCTGCACCTGGAAGCTGAATCCGGGCAGATTCCCACGCAGGTAATTGAACAGGGGTCCGTCGGCCTGGATGGTGCGGGGCGGATTGCGACTGTCGCAGGCCACCAGCCCGGACAGGTGTTCCAGGGTGCTTTGTAATGACCCGGTCATCAGCTGTTGTCTCCCCGCGGGCCACCGTTGACCTGGGTCCACAGGGACGAGCTCTGGCCAAACAGCTTGATGAATCCTTCCGCCTCTTCCACGCTCCAGTCGGCGCTCTGGGCATAGACGGCGCCGGCCGAGTTGAGAATGTGCGGAGAGTCCACTGCCACCGGATAGACGTTGCCGCCCTGGGTTTCGATGGTGACCTCGCCGTTGACCACGTACTGGGAAGATTCCAGGTAGGCCTCCAGGTCATGCTTTAGGGGTTCGTAGAAAAAGCCCTGGTAAACCAGTTCCACCCACTTGGCGGCGACCTGGGGTTTGAACCCGTTCTGGTGACGGGTGCTGACTGCCTCTTCCAGGGCCCGGTGGGCAATTTGCAGCGCGTGCAGGGCCGGTGCCTCGTACACGATGCGCCCTTTGAGTCCCACCGTGGTATCGCCGGTATACATGCCTCGTCCCACCCCATAGGCGCCGTATGCCTTGTTCAGTCGGGCCAGTATTTCCGGTCCCTGGCAGGGCTCGCCATCCAGGGCAACCGCAACGCCACGCCGGAATTCGATGGTGCTGCGCAGGGCCTCGCCGGGCCACTTGGCCGGTGGGCTGCACAAATACCAGGTATCTGGTCCCGGGCTTTCCCAACGATCGATTTCAGAGCCCGAGATGGTCACCCCGAGCAGGTTCTCGTTCATGGTGTACGTGGCAGTTTTCTGGCGCACCTCGAAACCGTGCTCCCGCAGGTACTGCATTTCATAATCCCGCACTGCGCGACCGGCCTGCTGGATTGCCCGGATAGGCGCCACGATGTTGAAGTCGCCCAGGGCGCGTACGGTCAGGTCGAAACGCACCTGGTCGTTACCCATGCCGGTACAACCGTGGGCAAAATTTCGAGTGCCTTTTTGCTGTGCCAGCTCCAGGCATTTTTTCACGATCACGTAGCGGTCGGAACATAGCAGCGGGTACTGGTACTGGTACCACTGGCCACCCCACAGCATGGGGACCACCACTTCCTGCCAGACCTCGTCTCCGGCGTCGATTACCACGTGCTCGGCAGCGCCCAACTCCATGGCCCTGTGGCCGATGTACTCTCGTTCCTCCGCGCTGACACCACCGGTATCCACGAATGCCGTGATCACCTGGTAGCCCTGTTCCTTTAGCCATGGAACGCAGAAGCTGGTATCAAGACCGCCGGAAAACGCCAGCACGATATTCTTGTCAGACATGGGGGGGTTCCTCTTGCTCATTGTTGGTTTTCCAGCAGCGTGGCCATCATGGCCTTTTGCACATGCAGGCGGTTTTCCGCCTCGTCGATGGCCACGCAGTAGTCCGCATCCATCACCTCGTCAGTGGCTTTCACGTTACGCCGCAGGGGCAGGCAGTGACTGAACTTCGCCGAGTTGGTCAGGGCCATTTTCTGTGCGTCCACCATGAAGTGCCGGCTGGCCATGCGGATGCCCGTCTCTTCCTCCCAGCGACCGAAGTAGGGCAGCGCTCCCCAGCTCTTGGCGTAAACAAAGTCGGCGCCACTGTACGCCTCCTGGATGTCATGGGTGACCGTCAGGGATCCGCCTTCGCGCTTCGCGTTCTCCGCGCCTGCCTGCATGAAACGTTCATCCAGCAGGTACTCGGGGCTGGGACACAGCAGGGTTACGTCCATGCCAAATTTTGAGGCGATCAACAGGGCCGAATTGGCGACAGCAGTATTTAGCGGCTTGGGATGCCAGGTCCAGGTCAGCAGGAATTTTTTCTTGTCGGGCTGCCCTAGCTTTTCCTGGAGGTTCATCATCAAGGCCAGTTCCTGGCAGGGATGGATGATGGTTTCCATATTGATTACCGGCACCGTGGCGTATTGGGAAAATGCCATCAGGGTCTTGTCCTGCCGGTCTTGCTCCCAGTCTGTGAACTTGGGAAACGCGCGCACCGCTATCAGGTCGCAATAGCGGGAAAGTACCTGGGCGGCTTCTTTTACATGCTCCTCGGCCTCTCCATCCATGGTGGTGCCCAGTTCGAATTCCATTGGCCAGGCGTCCTTGCCCGGTTGCAGTACCACCGCGTGCCCACCCATCTGAAATGCCCCCAGCTCAAACGAGGTGCGAGTGCGCAGCGAAGGATTGAAAAACAGCAGGGCGATGCTCTTGCCCTGCATGGATCGGGAGGAGTCGGAGCCTTGTTTAAAGGCGCGGGCGCGATCAAGCACCAACTGCAGTTCTTGCCTTGTCCATTCTTCAGTGGTCAGAAAATGCCTCGGTGACATGGGTGACTCCAAACTTTTTGTATATCCCTTAAGGAGCCTCTGATTTATTCATGAACTCGACTCTTGGGGCTAAAAAATCCAGCTTCTGTGTTGCCAATCTTCGCAATAGCTGGCTATTCCGTGCGATTGGCGCCTTGAATCTGAATCTTTTCGCCTACAATCTACTTCGTCCAGAATTAATCAGAGGTTCCTCAAACAAAAAAACCCGGCCTGGGGCCGGGTTCCTGGTGCAATCTTGTTCGTCCTTTCCTAGATCAACACACAGCCCAGCCGTCCTTTGGCAGGTTGCGTCGGCGCAGGTTGTGGGTCTTAATTTCCTGGGTCATGGTCTCATCAAATTTTCGGACGTGGATTGAATTGGTATCATGATCCCGATTGTGCTGCAAGGCATCATTTTCAGGAGGCCACCAGGGTGGAGATGGAAAACACAGGAAAATATCGGGCGGTGGTATTCGATCTGGATGGAACCCTGCTGGATACCCTGGAAGACATCGCCACCGCGGCCAATGCCACGCTTGCCGAACTGGGGGAGCCTGAACTGGAATTGCAGGCCTACCGGGAGTTGGTGGGCGAGGGCGTCCTGAGCCTGCTGGAAAGGGCGGTACGCCGGGAAAGCGCAGGTCGCCATAACCTGGCCCAGGCGGTACAGCGCCTGGAGCACCATTATGGCCAGTGCTGGAATCAGCGCACCCGACCTTACCGGGGGATTCCCGAACTGCTGAATGCCCTGGAGGGGATGAAACTCCCCACCGCGGTGCTGAGTAATAAACCCCACGGCTTTACCACCCTGTGTGTCGAGCAGTTGTTAGCGCAATGGCGCTTTGAAATGGTGCTGGGTGCGCAGGAAGGCCGACCCCGGAAGCCAGACCCTTCAGGCCTGCTGGAGGTACTGGAGGGGCTCAAGGTAAAGCCCTGGCAGGTTTTGTACCTGGGTGACACGGCCATCGATATGCAAACCGCGGTGGCTGCCGGTTGCTATCCGGTGGGGGTCAGCTGGGGGTTTCGGTCACACGAGGAATTACTCGCCGGTGGCGCCTTGAGCGTGATTTCACACCCGGAGCAATTGCTGGAGATGCTCTGAGGCTTGCCGATCATGCGCCCGGGCCTGACGCGGCCCCGTCATGCTCTGGTAGAATGGCGCCCCGTTTTTCTGAACCAGTTTCACCGTTATGGATATATACAAGCGCTTTCATATCGAGGCCGCCCACCGGCTGCCCAATGTACCCGAGGGCCACAAGTGCGCCCGGCTGCATGGCCATTCCTTTGAAGTCGATATTTACGTCAGCGGCCCCCTGGACCCGGAGCTGGGCTGGGTGATGGATTTTGCCGACCTGAAGGCGGCCTTTGAGCCCTTGTATGCCCAGATGGACCATAATTATCTGAATGAGTTGCCGGGGCTGGAAAATCCGACCTCCGAGAACATGGCGCGCTGGATATGGGCCAGGCTCAAGCCCGAGCTCCCGCTGCTAAGCAGGATCTCGATCCGCGAGACCTGTAACTCTGGTGTTGATTACCGGGGCGACGAGCAGGGCTAGCGCCCGGCAATAGTGCTCAGCAGTGCCTGGATGCTCTCCAGGGGCGCGGAACACTGCATGCCCACGCACTGGTAGGCCACGGTCTCTTTCTTCGCTGCCTTGCCCCTGATGCCCTCGGGGAGGTCCTCCGCATCGGAAGGAATCGCGAATACCATGCGCCTGGGGGCGTAGATGGACTGGGTGGTTTCCCGCCAGTCCTCCAGGGCTTCTCCCTCGCCACGAATGATCAGTGTTTCCACCGGCAGTACCGTGTCCTCCAGCGCCTGGAGCAGACTGCAATGAGCATAGGGATAGCGCTGTATCGCCGGCCAGGCCGCCTCCAGGGCGCGATCGGCAGCCTCAAGGTAGCGAGGCTCGCCCAGTAGCAGTCCCAGCCTGCGAAGGACGCTGGCGGCCACTCCGTTGCCCGAGGGCGTGGCGTCGTCGCTCAGGCTCTTGGGGCGATGAATCAATTGTTCCTGGTCATCGGCGGTAAAGAAAAATCCGCCGGCCTCCGGGTCTTCGAAATGGGCCAGCAGGCAGTCCGCCAGTTCAGTGGTCCAGGCCAGGTAATCGCTGCGCCATTCACACTGCAGCAACTCCAGCAGTCCTTCGGCCAGGAAGACATAGTCGTCCAGGTAACCGCTGAAACGCGCCTTGCCATCTTTGTAGCTGGCAAGCAGGCGACCGTCCTGCCACATGTGTTCATGAATAAAATCGGCGGCGTTGCGTGCCGACTCGGCCAGTTCCGGGCGGCCCAGGCTGCGTGATGCGATGGCCATGCCGCGAATCATCATGCCGTTCCAGGCGGTAAGGATTTTCTCGTCCCTGGCGGGGCGGATTCGTTTTTCCCGGTGGTCCAGCAGGCGCTTGCGAGCCTGGGCCAGCAAATGCTGGGCATGAGGTTCGGTGGCGCCCAGTTCCTTTGCCACTTCCTCCGGATCCCGGAAGGTGTGCAAGTGCCAGGCACCCTCGAAGTTCGCTTCCCGGTCCAGGCCGTACACCGCGCAAAACAGCGGGTATTGTTCCTCGTCCAGCAAGTCTTTCACCTGCTCCGGGGTCCACACGTAAAACTTGCCTTCCTCGCCTTCGCTGTCCGCATCCAGGGTGGCGTAGTAGGCGCCTTCCGGGGACTGCATCTCGGCCAGCACCCAGTCCGCAGTTGAATTGGCCGCCCGGTGGAATACCTCGTCACCGGTGGCAAGCCAGAGCTGGGCGCACAGGGCCAGCAGTGGCCCGTTGTCGTAAAGCATTTTCTCGAAGTGGGGAATCATCCAGAAGTCGTCAACCGAGTAACGATAGAAACCACCGCCTACCTGGTCGAAGACACCGCCCTGGATCATTCGTTGCAGGGTCATGGCCGCCATGTACAAGGCCTGTACATCGGGTTCCTCGCCGTGGGCGCTTTCCCGCCAATGGCGTAACAGGCGTTCGATGCCCGGGGAGTGAGGGAACTTGGGCGCATCGCCGAAGCCGCCGTATTTGCTGTCGAACTGCTCCTCAAGCACGGTGCGGGCCATGCTTATGGGCTCGTCTGTCAGTTCCACCTGGTCGGGTTTCTCTGGATTGAGGCGGGTAAATACGTCCCGCAAGGACTCGGTCTGGCGGGAAATTTCATCCCCTTGTTCTGTGTAGTACTGGTGTACCCGGTTCAGGATGTCCTGGAAGCCGGGCATGCCATAACGCGGTTCCGGCGGGAAATAGGTGCCGCCGAAAAACGGGGTCTGGTCTTCGGGGGACAAGAACATGGTCAGGGGCCAGCCCCCGGCGCGCTGGGTGATGATCTGGTGGGCGGTCTGGTAAATCTTGTCCAGGTCCGGCCTTTCTTCCCGGTCCACCTTGATATTCACGAACAGCCGGTTCATCAGCGCGGCGGTGTCCTCGTCCTCAAAGGATTCATGGGCCATCACGTGGCACCAGTGGCAGGCTGAATAGCCCACCGACAGCAGGATCGGCTTGTTCTCTCGTCGGGCCAGTTCCAGCGCTTCCTCGCCCCAGGGATACCAATCCACAGGGTTATTCTCGTGCTGCTTGAGGTAGGGGCTGGTCTCACCGGCCAGTCGATTGGGTGCCGCTGCCATGGGATCTCCGGGGAATTTTTGAAGGCTAACTATACTTGAATTCACACTGGCCGCCCGAAGGCGGCGCAAGCATTGTAGAATGTGCCTTTATCTAACTGAATGGATTTCCAGTCATGACAACTGAAAACCTCCTGCGTCTGCGGCCCCAGGAAGACAGGCGCCTGCGCGCCGGACACGTTTGGGTGTTCAACAACGAGGTCAACGTGGCGGTAACGCCAATCAAGGGCATGCAGCCGGGCTCCATGGTGCGGATCGAGGACTGCCGTAGCGGTTTCCTGGGTTGGGGTTACGTGAATCCCGCCAGCCTGATCTGCGCCCGGGTGTTATCCCGCGCCAAGACCATGCCGGATGCGGAATGGATCCGTGCTCGCCTGGAAGAGGCCCTGGAGTTGCGCGAGCGTCTTTACCCGACGCCCCATTACCGGCTGGTATTTGGCGAGGCCGACAGCCTGCCCGGACTGGTGGTGGATCGCTACGGTGACCAGTTGGTCGTCCAGCTCACCACGGCCGGTATGGAAGCGCTTTGGCCCCTGGTCATGCAGGGTCTGAAGGACCTGCTGTCTCCCAAGGGAATCTTGTTGCGCAACGATACCTCCACCCGGGAACTCGAAGGCCTGGAGCAGTACGTCAAGGTCGCCGATGGCGAGGTGCCGGAGTTTGGTGAGGCCCTGGAAGGAGATTGCCGCTTCAAGGTGCCGCTGAAAGACGGCCAGAAGACCGGCTATTTCTACGACCAGAGCAAGAATCGCGACAGCTTCCTGAAATACGTGAAGGGTGGCCGGGTGCTGGATGTATTCAGTTATCTGGGCGCCTGGGGTGTGCGCGCGGCCAAGGCCGGTGCAGCCAGTGTGACTTGCGTGGATTCCTCGGCCAGGGCCGGCGAGTGGATACGCGAAAATGCTGCCCTCAATGGTGTGGAATGTGATGTGCTGGTGAAGGATGCCTTTGACGCCCTGCGTGACCTGGAGACAGCCGGTGAGCGTTTTGACGTGGTAGTGCTGGATCCCCCCGCATTCATCAAGAAGCGCAAGGACCAGAAAGCCGGTCTGACCGCCTATGAGCGGATCAACCAGATGGGTCTGAAATTGCTCAAGCCGGGCGGTATCCTGGTGACCTGTTCATGTTCCTTCCACTTGTCCCAGGAAGATCTTCGCAAGGTGGTGGTCAAGAGCCTGCGACGCACCGACCAGCGCGGACAGTTGCTTGAGATTGGTGGGCAGGGACCGGACCATCCGGTACACCCGGCGATTCCCGAAACCGCCTACCTTAAATCCATGGTATTCCGGGTCCTTCCCCGCGAGCGATAGCGGAGAGGGCAGGCAAATCAGCGTGGTAAACTGGCGCCAGTTGTGAAGGCATAAGACATGTTTGTATACCCGGAAATCGATCCCGTATTCCTGACCCTGGGGCCGCTGCAAATCCGCTGGTACGGACTGATGTACCTGGTGGGTATCTCGGCGGCCTGGTTTTTGCTGCGCCGGCGGGCTGCGAAGACCGGATCTGGCTGGAGTTCACAGCAAATTGACGACCTGGTGTTTGTCTCGGTGATCGGCATCATCGTGGGCGGGCGACTGGGTTCGAAGTTGTTCTACGACCTGGATTCCTGGCTGGCGGACCCGATCAGTATCTTCATGATATGGAAGGGCGGCATGTCCTTCCACGGCGGCCTGCTGGGCGTGATCATCGCCATGTTCTGGTTCGGTCGCAAGAATGGAAAAGGGTTTTTCCAGGTGGCGGACGTGGTCGCACCGGTGGTGCCTATCGGCCTGGGCACCGGACGCATCGGCAACTTCATCAACGGTGAGTTGTGGGGCAAGGTGACGGATTCTCCGCTGGGCTTCCTGGTCAATGGCCAGGTGCGTCATGCTTCACAGTTATACGAATGCCTGCTCGAAGGCGTGGTGATGTTCGTGGTGCTGTACTGGCTGTCGTCAAAACCCCGGCCCACCATGCTGATCTCCGGATTGTTCTGTCTGATGTACGGTTCATTCCGTTTCGCGGTGGAATTCGTGCGACTGCCGGATGCCCACATTGGCTACCTGGCATGGGAATGGCTGACCATGGGACAGGTATTGTCGCTGCCCCTGGTACTACTGGGAGCGGGATTGATTGTTGCAGCAAATCTTCGTGATGACTCCAAAGAGGTAAAGGCGTGAAGCAGTATCTTGATCTTATGCGTCACGTGCGTGAGCACGGCGCAAAAAAAGAAGACCGTACCGGAACCGGGACCCTGAGTGTGTTTGGTCACCAGATGCGCTTTGACCTGTCCCAGGGTTTTCCCATGGTCAGCACCAAGAAACTGCACACCCGGTCCATCATTGTTGAGTTGCTGTGGTTCCTGAACGGCGACACCAACATCAAGTACCTGAACGACAACGGATGCTCGATCTGGGACGAGTGGGCCGATGAGAATGGCGACCTGGGTCCGGTCTACGGTCACCAGTGGCGATTCTGGAAGGCTTCCGATGGGCGTCATATCGACCAGATTTCCAAGGTGCTGGAACAGATTCGAACCACCCCGGATTCCCGGCGCATGATCGTCAGTGCCTGGAACGTGGGTGACCTGGAGCACATGGCCCTGGAGCCGTGTCATGCGTTTTTCCAGTTCTTCGTGGCAGACGGCAAGCTTTCCTGCCAGTTGTATCAGCGCAGCTGCGACATATTCCTGGGTGTGCCGTTCAACATTGCCTCCTACGCCCTGTTGACCCACATGGTGGCCCAGCAGACCAACCTGGAACCTGGTGAATTCATCTGGACCGGCGGTGATTGTCACCTCTACTCCAATCACCTTGAGCAGACTGATTTGCAGTTAAGCCGTGATCCCCATCCCTTGCCGAAACTGAACATCAAGCGCAAGCCGAAAGACCTGTTCAGTTACCAGCCAGAGGATTTCGAGATAGTTGGATACGAGCATCATCCGCACATCAAGGCGCCGGTCGCGGTCTAGACCGCGACGCGCTCTCAAAGAGGTAGCAACGTGTTAGTCAGCCTGGTCGTCGCCATGTCGGAAAACCGTGTTATCGGTCGTGATAACGACTTGCCCTGGCGTCTGCCCGCCGATCTTGCCCATTTCAAACGGCTCACTCTTGGCAAGCCCATCATCATGGGGCGCAAGACCTATGAATCCATCGGCCGGCCACTGCCTGGCAGGCAGAATATCGTGCTCACCCGTGATTCGAATTTCCAGGCGCCGGGCTGTGATATATGCCTCGACCTGGACCAGGCCATGGCGGCGGCCGGGGATGCCGAAGAGGTGATGATTATTGGTGGTGGCGCCTTGTACGAGACCTTGCTGGAACGGGCCGACAGGATCTACCTCACCGAGGTACATGCTGACATCGAGGGTGATACCTGGTTCCCGGAACTGGATACCTCGAGCTGGAAGGAAGTCACTCGGGAGCGTCATGCTGCTGATGAGCGTAACCGCCTGGATTATTCTTTCGTCACCCTTGAACGCCTGAATCCCTGATAGCAAAACGGAGGAGTTGGGATTCTCCAACTCGAGGCTAGCTGGAAACTCCGGCACAGGGTGCGCTCCACTGCTGCACCACACCCTCGGGTTCCAGGCGAACCCCGCTCAGGCTTCGTCCCCACACGCATCCGCTGTCCAGGCTGATTACATCCGGCCTGATGAACAAGCCCAGTGCTGACCAATGACCAAATACGATGCGTAATCCCTGGTGTGGCCGGGTAACGTCAAACCATGGCTTGAGGCCGGGGCCGCCAGCATCGGGAGGACCTTTTTGCTCAAGGTCCAGGCTGCCATCTGCGTAGCAAAACCGCATTCGTGTGCAGCTGTTTATGGTGTATCGCCAGCGATCTGTCTTGCCCAGTTCGGCGCTCCACTGGTCCGGCTTATTTCCGTACATCTTTTTCAGAAGCCGGTTGATCTTGTCGCTGGTCAGGACTTTCTCAACCTTGCCTGCCTGTTTCAGGGCCTTCTTGATTGTCCATGCGGGAGACAGGCCGGCGTGGACCAGGGTGTAACCCAGTTCCTCGTCATGGTGGATCAGGGGGCGTCTGCGCAGCCATTCCATGAGTACATCGCAGTCCTTCGCCTTGAGTACCTTGCGAAGATCCTTTTCGCCCTTGCCGGCAGAGCGCAGTCCTGCGGCCATGGCCAGCAGGTGCAGATCGTGGTTGCCCAGTACCGTGATGGCCGAGGGACCCATGGCCGATACATAGCGCAGGGTGCTCAGGGAATCGTGACCGCGATTTACCAGGTCTCCGGTTATCCAGAGAGTGTCGCAATCATCGCGAAACTTCATCTTGCGTAACAGAGAACGAAATTCCTGATAGCAGCCCTGGATGTCTCCGATCGCAAAAACTGCCATGGGTGGTCAGTGCACCAGTCCCGGCACAGCCAGGGAGAAGGGTGCAATGAGAGCGTCAAACTCCTCGCCGTTGTCGGCAATCATCTGGTAGCTACCCTGCATGGCTCCGACGGGGGTCTCGATGACCGTACCGCTGGTATATCGAAAAGACTGGCCCGGTTTAAGGTGGGGTTGCGCGCCAACCACGCCCTCTCCACGCACTTCCTGGATTTCGCCGTTGGCATCGGTGATCAGCCAGTGACGGGTGAGCAGTTTCGCCGGAACCGTGCCGGTATTGGCGATAGTGATGGTGTAGGCGAAAACGTAGCGCTTTTCTTTCGGGTTGGACTGTCCCTCGATAAACTCGCTCTGGACATCCACCGTGATGTTATTCGCCGGGTTCATCACGCTCAGGGCAACCGTACCGCAAGCACGTCGCAGCTTGCGCTATGCAGGATCGTGTCTTCGGTTGCATTGATTAGTATTGCCAGGCCATGTCGTTCCTTGCTGCCCAGTACCACCAGATCCGCCGAGTTTTCAGCGGCGATGCGCACGATCTCGGATTTAATGCTCCCCGCTTCTACTGAACGAGGCGCATCGGCAAGACCAGTCCTGTCGGCGAGCTTTTCAAGGTTGCGTGTCGCGTTGGCAACCAGGTCCCGTTCGATTTCCATGGCCGGCATCAGGGCCTCACCCATGGGTTCGATCGGAACATACTCGACAACGTGCAACAAACGGACCTGGGCGCCGAATTTCTCGGCCACCGCACTGGCGCGTCGAATCACCAGTTCGCTGTTTTCGCTAAGGTCAATTGCGACAAGAATCTGCTTATACATAGCGTTGATTTTCCTCTGTGTCCGCGTCGATTATAGCTCAATCCGCTTTCCGGTCGGGAATCAGGAGATTAGCCAGTTTCGCGAACTGTTCAGGTTCCAGAGTTTCCGCACGAGCGGTGGGATCCACGCCTGTCGAGGCGATCTGGTCTGCATCCAGCAATTTTTTCAGGCTGTTGCGCAGTGTCTTGCGTCGTTGGGAAAATGCGCTGACCACGAGTTGTGCAAACGCCTTCTGATCATTGATCTGAAATGGCGGGGTCTCGTAGGGCACCAGGCGCACGAAACTGGATTCCACCCTGGGAGGAGGGGTGAACGCCTCGCGACCAATATCAAACAAGTGTTCCACTTTCGCCGAGGCCTGCAGCATTACCGACAAGCGACCAAAGGTCTTGCTGCCGGGACCGGCGGCCATACGGTCAACCACTTCCTTCTGGAGCATGAAGTGCATGTCTTTCACGCACTCTTTTTGCTCAAGAAAATGGAACAGCAGAGGGGTTGAGATGTTGTACGGAAGATTGCCGATCAAGCGCAGCTTGTCACCGGTACCCGCGATTTCCGTGTAATCAAAGCGCAGGGCATCCGCCTGGAAAATTGTCAGTTCGCCCAACTCTGCTGCGGACTTTGTCAGGTGAGGAATGACGTCCCGGTCCAGTTCCACTGCCATGAGCTTGCCCATCTTCTTCAGCAGGGGAAGGGTGATGGCGCCCAGGCCGGGTCCGATTTCTACCAGGCGTTCTTCCGGCTTGGGATCGATAGCCTTGATTATTTTCTCGATCACCTGGTGATCATGCAGGAAGTGCTGACCGAAGCGTTTTCTTGGTTGATGCATCTAGGGAGTCTCTAACTTATTCATGAAACTGTCTCTTGACTGCTAAGCCCAGAATAAATCAGAGAATCCCCAGGCAGCACCGTTGCTCTTCTCGAAAATCAGTGACAGTTTATCGGGTTGGAAAATAGCCTGTCTGTGCCTGGTAGAGCCGCAGTTCAACCAGGCGTTCAATGATATCACCCCATTAAGGACTCTTTATGATGATCGAGGATGGGGACGGCACTTTGAGCTGAAATGACCTCGTCGGTCCTCAGTGTCGGGAATGGGCAACCAGTTCTATAGCCAGCCGGACGGCCGCCTCAAGGCTGGTGGCGCTGGCCCTGCCGGTCCCTGCCAGGTCCAGTGCGGTTCCATGATCCACCGAGGTGCGGATTATTGGCAGACCCAGTGTGACATTCACGGCCTCGCCGAAGCCCGCGTGCTTGATGACCGGCAGACCCTGGTCGTGATACATGGCCAGAACCGCATCGGCGCGGGCCAGTTGCGCCGGCGTGAAGGCGGTGTCCGCAGGTACCGGGCCGATTATTGATGCACCCCGGGCGCGGAGTTTCTCAAGCACCGGAATGATGGTGGTTTCTTCCTCTTTGCCCAGGTGACCGGATTCCCCGGCGTGGGGGTTCAAACCGCAGACCATTACGCGTGGCTTGGCTATCCCGAAACGGTGTTCCAGGTCGGCCAGCAAGACTTCCAGGACTTGTTCCAGCAAGGGGCCGGTAATGGCATCGGCAACTTCACGAAGGGGCAGGTGAGTTGTAGCCAGGGCAACCTTCAATTTGCCACTGCTCAGCAGCATTACCGGCATGGCGGCGCCGGTGCGTTCCGCCAGGTATTCAGTATGACCGGTGAAGGGAATTCCAGCATCGTTGATAACGCTTTTCTGCAAGGGCGCCGTTACCATGGCGTCGGCCTTTCCCGAGGAGCAGGCGTCGCTGGCTATGTCCAGTAACCCCAAAACGTGGGCTGCGTTGGTGGTATTGAGTTTGCCGGCAATGACCGGTGATCCCAGCGGGCGATGCAGAACCTGTATGGTGCCGGGTTCATGCTCGACGAGATTATCCAGGTCGCATTCCTTGAGCGTGACCTTGATTCCCAGCAACTGGGCGCGTTGCCTGAGCAGGTCCATATTGCCGGCCACGGCGAGCCGTGCGGGCCAGGAGTGATCCGCAAGCTGCAGGCAAAGATCCGGGCCGATTCCCGCAGGTTCCCCTGCGGTGAGTATCAGTCCCGGCAGCCTGGCCACAGCTAGCTCCCTTAATTCCGGCCCTAGAGCCGGATCTCCACGAACGCCTCGTCCCTTATGCGACGCATCCAGATTTCAGTTTGCTCGACCACCTTACGCTGACGCAGTGCCTGGAAGGCCTGGTTACGACGGTTCTCGGCGGTACTGTCGTGCTGGCGTTTACCCAGCAACTGCAGGATGTGCCAGCCGAACTGGGTTTTGAATGGCTCGCTGATCTCATTTTCTTCCAGGGTGTCGGCAACATCTTCAAAGTCCTTCACGAACCGTCCGCGAGTTGCCCAGCCCAGGTCTCCGCCCTCGGCGGCCGATCCCGGATCATCTGAAATAGCTTTTGCCACGGCGCCAAAATCCTCACCGTCCTCGACAATCCGCTTGCGAATATCTTGAAGCTTCTTGTGAGCGGATTCACTGTCCAGGATTTCGTTGGTCATAATCAGGATGTGTCGAGTATGAATCTGGGGCACGATCACTGGCTCCACGCCGCGTAGCCCCATCAGCTTGAGGAGGTGGTAACCGCTGCCGCTGCGCACTGGCTCAGACACCTGGCCCTTGCCCAGGGTCGGGATGATATCTGCGAACAGCGTTGGAACCTCACCGGATTTCAGCCAGCCAAGATAGCCGCCTTCCAGCGCATCACGGGACTCGGATGAGGCAACGGCAGTCTGACCGAAATCTGCACCTTGTAGCAGTGTGCGATAAAGATCCTGTGCCTTGGTCTCGGCGGTCTTGATCTGTTCTGGCGTGGCATTGCCGGGGAGGCTGATCAGGATGTGGGCCAGTTCATATTCGGCATTGGCATCCAGCCGCTCACTCTGCTTCGCCAGGTATTGATCCAGTTCCCTGGGGGTAACATTCACCCGCGACTCCACATCGCGCTGGCGCAGCTGGCCCATGATCATTTCCCGGCGCATTTCCTCGCGGTAAGCGCCATATTCAATGCCCTCGGCAGCAAGAACCGCTGGCAGGTCGTTGAACGGAATGTTGTGGCGGCTGGCCACGTTGACCAGTGCGCCATTTAGCTGTTCGTCGGACACCCGGATGTCCAGGTCGTTGGCGCGCTGCATCTGGATTTCGGTCAGCACCAGGCGCTCCAGTACCTGCTGGCGAAGAACGCTGTCCGGGGGTAACTCAACACCCTGTTCGATCAGTCGCTGGGAGATCATCGTCATCTGGGAGTCAAGTTCGCTTTGTAGCACCACGCCCTCATCCACCTGGGCAACGACGCGATCCAGGAGTTCGCCCGAGGTACTGATTTCACGAGTTTGGGCGTGGACTGGGGCAATGGTCAGCAATGATGCTGCAATCATCAGCAATGCAAACAGCGGGTATCGAATTTTCATAATGTCCAAATCAGTTTCCTATTCGTATCCAAGTATGCCCATGGCGAGGACCTTTTCAACCGGGGAACCCAGGTTGCTTAGTCCCTTGAAGTTGAACTGCAACATGATGGAACTGTCACGGTCGCCTGAGCGGGAGGCTATATAGCGTCTTGTCACCAGGCGTATCGCCCAGCAGCAACTTTCGTATTCCAGGCCGACCAGGCTATCCAGGGTCTTCCCGTCGGGCAGAGAGTAATTCCAGCGCCCTACCGCGTTCCAGTTCTGACCCACGGGCCAGGAAAAGGACAAGTCGGTTTGTTCCAGTTCATCTCTCTGCATTCGGTAGCCGAGATTGATTACCCTGTCGTCTTTTGGCTTGTACTGTATTCGTACGACATTTTTTTGGCTGACGCGTTCCGTTGGCTGCCATTGTGTTGCCAGCCCAAGGCTCCAGCGATTAAAGAAGCCAAAATCAAGCTCGGCAAACAAATCCGAGCTGTTGCGCTCCTCAGGCGTCACACCAGGAAGAGTAACTCTTTGATTTTCAAAGTAGTACTGTCCGCCAATCGTGGCTGAAAGATACTGGCGACCATTGTCCGGGTCAAGCAGGCGAGAGGTCAAGCCGGCGCCAAGGTGGTTGGTGTCGCCCACCCTGTCAGGTCCGGCGAAACGGTCCTGGCGAAACAGCTGCACCAGGTTGAAATCCGGGACACCGGTGTCGAATATCGGCAGATCATCCTGCCTCTTGTAGGGGATGTAGACGTACTGCATCCGGGGTTCGAGGGTAGAAATCAGATTGCGTTTTCCGCCGGTGTATCGATCCAGCACCAGGCCGCTGTCCAGGCTGAATATAGGCGTATTACGGCTGGGATTGGTTTCTTCGCCGGGTAAGGTGTTTTCCAGGGTATAGCCGGTGAACTCCCACTCCAGGGTGGGTGTCAGGTAAATACCGGGATTGCCCAATGGCAGGCTCAGCCGGGGCACCACGTTAAGGCGGGTGCCGGTGACCCCCAGGTTGCGTTCAAACCGCACCAGTTCCGAATCCAGTCCTGCTGAGAGTCCCAGCATGAGGTCCGGCCAATATCCACGGGCCATCAATTGGGGCGCCCGGGTATACGGTTTCTGCTCGTCGGTAATGCTGTCATCAATGGTCTGGAAGTTCTGCACCCGTGCCAGCAGCGACCAGTTTCTGCCGTTGTATTCCATCTGCAGGTTTTGCTCAAGCTGGGTCTGGCTGGTCAGGCCTATGCCGCCGCCCAGGTCCTCGAAATAATTGCTGTCCGATACGTTGCTGGCATCCAGGGTTGCCCACCAGCCACTTTGCCAGCGAGTCTGGTGATAGGCCTTGCCAAGAATTCGATCGTCGCCGGTCACCTTGTCGCTAGGCAGGTAATCCAGTTCCAGGCTTCCTGAGTTCTTCTCGGTTAGATAGCGGAACTGGTTTTGCCACAGCACACCCCGTTTGCTCATCAGGTTGGGGGTGAATGTGAAATCGTAGTTAGGTGCCAGGTTCAGGTAGAACGGGATTTCCACTTCCGAACCGGTTCGCGAAGAGCTGCCAATTCTTGGCACCAGCAAGCCGGTTTTGCGTGCATCGTTCAAGGGGAATGAGAACGCCGGGGTGTACAAAATGGGTACCCCCTTAAAACGAAAGCGCGCCCCCCTGGCTACACCGCTGCCACCTTCGCGATCCAGGCTGATGCGATCGGCTTCCAACAGCCAGTCATCATTGCCCGGAGGGCAGGTTGTAAAGCTTACGTCGTCAAGTTTGATGATGCCTTTTTCTGGTGCATCCAGTCGTTTCGCGGCGCCTCGTCCGGTTCCGGGCAGGACAAACTGTGAGTCGGAGAAATTGACCGTCCTTTGGCTGCTGAGAAAGTTTGCGCTCTGGCCGCTCAGTTCCAGGGTCGGGCTTACCAGGCGAACGTTGCCGCTGAGAGAAAAACTCATGTTTTCGGTGTTGAACCGGGCGCGTTCGGCCAGCAAGGCCTTGTCGTTCTGCCTCAGGCGGACGTTGCCGCTGACTTCGCCTTCGCCGCTGCGATTGATTTCGGCGTGGTCGGCGGTGATTTCTATGGCATCTTGGGGTAAGGTCGGCCAGGTTTCGTCAGGCTGAAGATTCGGGTCATCAATTTGCCCGTATACGCCACATACATCCCCGTCCGCCATTGCCATGGCGGGCAATAGAGTAAGTATCAGGAGGATCAGCTGAGGTATGGTTTTCATCAAAGCTCGCTACAATGGCACACTCGCCCAGTGCCTTCAATTTTCCTAAATGACTGCCCCGTTATTAAATTCTGATGCTCGGGTGGCGCTATTGCGGCAGTGGTTGCTCAAAGTGCTGGGTAGTGGGGATTTTACACTGGAAAGAGCCAGTGAGGACGCCAGCTTTAGACGTTATTTCCGTATTTCTGCACAAGGACAAACCTGGATTGCCATGGATGCCCCTCCTGAGAAGGAGGATTCCCGGCCATTTTTGAGGGTTGCCGGGATGATACGCAGTGCCTCGGCCCATGCTCCCCAGTGCCGGGCCTCGGACCTGGAACAGGGCTTTCTGCTGCTGGAGGACCTTGGACACCTGACTTACCTGAATGAACTGGTACGGGACCCGGAACTGGCCGATGGCCTGTATCGGGATGCCATGAACAGCCTGGCGGATATGCAGGCGGGGCTGGCTTCGGAGGCGGAAACCCTGCCGCCTTATGACCAGGCGTTGCTCGACCGGGAAATGGCCCTGTTCACCGACTGGTTCCTGGAGCGTCATCTTGGCTTTGGTCCGGATTCGGAGATTCAGCAGGCAGCCACGGTAGCCTTTGACTGGATTCGGGAGCAGGCCCTGGCCCAGCCCAGGGTGTTTGTGCACCGGGACTACCATTCTCGCAACCTGATGCGCTGTGACAGCGGCAACCCGGGTGTGCTGGACTTCCAGGATGCGGTGTATGGGCCGGTAACCTACGATCTGGTGTCCCTGCTGCGGGATTGTTACATCCGCTGGCCGGAGCCGAGAGTGCGGACCTGGGCCTTGCAGTTCAGGCAAATGGCCCGGGACAAGGGTGTGGACGTGGGTCCGGATGAAGAGCAATTCCTGGCCTGGTTCGACGTGATGGGTATCCAGCGCCACCTCAAAGCCAGCGGCATTTTTGCCAGGCTGTGGTACCGGGACGGCAAGCCGGGCTATTTACCTGACGTACCGCGCACGCTTTCGTACATTGAAACGGTGGCGCCCCGTTATGAAGCGTTGCAGGATTTCGCCCGCTTGCTCAGGCGGGACGTGTTATCCCTGGGCCCCGAGAAGATTTCCAGGATTGACCCGTGAAGACCCCGAAAAAGGCAATGGTGCTGGCGGCCGGGCGTGGCGAGCGCATGCGTCCCATTACCGACACCTGCCCCAAGCCCCTGGTACAGGTGGCCGGACGCGCACTGATCGAGTATCACCTGGAGGGCCTCGCCCGGGCGGGAATCCGGGATGTGGTCATCAACCTGTCATGGCTGGGTGAGCAGATCCGCGCACACCTGGGGCAGGGCGAGCGATTCGGAATGGCGCTGCAGTATTCCCAGGAAGGCTATCCGGCCCTGGAAACCGGTGGCGGGATATTTAAAGCCCTGGCGTTACTCGGGGAAGAACCCTTCCTGCTGGTCAATGCAGATGTTTATTGTCCCTTCGATTTTTCCAGCCTTGGGCTGACCGGGGGCGACCTGGCACAGCTGGTGATGGTGCCCAACCCGGCTCATCATCCTCGCGGAGATTTCATCCTGGAGCAGGGGCGGGTACATGCCGGGGATGGCGAGCGGCTGACTTTTTCCGGCATCAGTGTGCTGCATCCGGAGTTGTTCAGAGGCTGTTCCGAGGGAGCATTCCCCCTTGCCCCGTTGCTGGTCTCAGCCATGGGCGATGGTCGGGTGTCAGGGATCGCGCACCAGGGGCTTTGGTCGGATGTGGGGTCGCCGGAACGATTGGCCGAACTTGAAGCCCAGCTCAGTCGGCGCTGAACAACTGGTTATTGTTTGCAGCAAAACCCAGGTGGCGCAGCAGGTGTGGGGCCAGTACCCGGGCCATGAGCTCGACGTCCGAAGGTCCGCCAAGTTCACGTAGCTGGGTTATTTGCAGTCCCTGGTAGCCGCAGGGATTGATCCGGGAAAATGGTTCCAGATCCATATCCACGTTAAAGGCCAGCCCGTGATAGGTGCAGCCTCTGCGTACCCGCAGGCCAACGCTGGCCAGTTTCTTGCTATCGACGTATACCCCCGGCGCATCCGCCCTGGGGTAGGCCTGGATGCCATATTCCGCGGCGCTGTCCACCACTGACCTTTCCAGCGCAGTGACCATGTCACGTACGCCCAGCCCGGCCCGTCGCAGGTCTATCAGAGGGTAAACCACCAGTTGTCCTGGCCCGTGGTAGGTCACTTGTCCGCCGCGATCAATCGGTACTACGGGAATGCTGCCTGGAGCCAGCAGGTGCTCGCTGCTGGCATTCATTCCCAGGGTGAAAACCGGTGGGTGTTGCAGAAACCAGATTTCGTCAGGGGTGTTTTCGTCCCGAACGTCGGTGATCTTTTGCATCTGGCGCCAGGTTGGTTCGTAGTCCACCTGGCCCAGGTATTTAAGTGTCGGAGATGTCTTTTCCGGGCTGGCCATGGTCGACTAGAGCGCCATCTTCACGAGTTCGCAGGCAGTCAGGGCTCGATAAATCGAATCCAGTTGCTGCTGGTTATTCGCCGAAACGGTGAAGGTCAGGGCAAGGTAACGTCCCTGGGTGCTGTGTCGTTCCGTTACCCGTGAGCTTTCCAGTGTGCCGGTATGGGTTTCAACAATCTGCCTGGCTATCAGGCGAAATTCCGCACTGTCCTCGCCCATCACCTTGATGGGGAATTCACAGGGAAATTCCATCAGGGTTTCTTTAGTCATTGGCGCTCTCCTGCTTGTATTCCTGGAAGCGGGTATCAATGGCACGCCACAGCGGGCCCGGGTGTCCGTCACCCACCGCATGTCCATCAACCCGGGTTACCGGGAGCAGTTCACGGGTTGCGCTGGCCAGCCAGATTTCGTCTGCGTCGGCGAGTTCCAACATGTCGATGGGTCCTACCCTGACCGGCGTGCCGTTGGCTTCGCACAGTTCTGCAACCAGGTCCCGGGTGGTGCCGGGCAAAATTTCCGGGCCATAGGGTGGCGCGTAGATCCGGCCATTTCTCACCACGAATACACTGCTCGAGGAACCCTCGGTCAGCTGACCTTCCCGATGCAGCAGGCACTCCTGGGCATGCTGCTCGTGAGCTTCCGAGTACAGCAGGATGTTCGCCAGCAAGGAGGTGCTCTTGATGTCGCAACGGTCCCAGCGGGTGTCCTCACGGGTGATGACCTGCAGGCCGCGCTCAAGTACTTCCGGGCTGCGACTTTTCAAGGCCGCGGTCATGCCAAACACGGTGGGTGCCAGGCCCTTGGGGATGAGGTGATTACGAACGCTTTCAGCGCCCCGGCTGATCTGCAGGTATACCGCCATGGATCCGCCACCATTGCGTTCGATCAGGTCGTGGACCAGTGAGTCCCAGTGTTCCCGATCCAGCACGGCATCCATGTGAATCTGGGCCAGGCTGCGCTGCAGGCGTTGGTAATGAAATTCACTGCGGAAGGGCCGGCCCTGGTAAACAGGGATGACTTCGTAGACCGCGTCGCCGAACAGGAATCCCCTGTCCAGGACGGGTATACGCAGGCTCGCGAGATCCGCGAATTCACCATTCAGGTAACCGATTGTCATGGAAGGCGCCATGATTCCGGGGAGCTATTCGAACCACAGCTGGATTTCATCCAGCATACGGCTGAAGAAACCGCCTTCGGGCACATCACGCAGGGCGTGCAGGGGTTCCCGTGCGATGACTTCACCGTCCAGCATGATGCGCACCTGGCCGAGCTCCTGGCTGGTGCTGACCGGCGCCATGATGTTGTCGTTCAAGTCCATCTCTGCGCTGAGCAACTCGCGACGCCCGGTGGGCACCACCGCGGAAAGCGGCTTGCTCAGGCCAAGTTCGACCTGCTCAAATTCGCCTTTCCAGACTCGTGCCTTGGTAATCGGCGTGTCCTGCTCGAATAACTGGTGACGTTCGTAGAAGCGGAAGCCATAGCCCAGCAGTGCCTGGCTCGCATTGGCTCGCGACTTGGAACTGGAGGAACCCATGATCACCGACACCAGGCGCATGCCTCGCTGTTCGCCCGAGGAAACCAGGCAGTAACCCGCGGCATCGGTCATGCCGGTTTTCAGGCCATCCACCCAGTCCAGTCGCCACAACAATGCATTGCGATTGTTCTGGCTGATGCCGTTGTAGCGGAAGGATTTCTGCGAATACCAGCCGTAGTACTGGGGAAACTCGGCAATGATTGCCCGGGCCAGCTTGCCAATGTCGGTGGCGGTGGTGATGTGGTTCTCAGTGGGCAGTCCGGTGGCGTTGTTGAATTGCGTCTTGGTCATTCCAAGCCGACTGGCGTATTCATTCATCATCGCGGCAAAGGTGGTCTCGGAGCCGCCCACGTGTTCAGCCAGGGCGACACTGGCGTCGTTACCGGACTGCACGATCATGCCTTGCATCAGGTCTTCCACGGAAACTTGTTTGCCCACCTCGATGAACATGCGCGAACCCTGGGTGCGCCAGGCTTTCTCGCTGACGGTGACCATGTCGCTAAGCTGAACTTTGCCCGATGCCAGTTCGTGGAACAGCACATAGGCGGTCATCAGCTTGGTCAGGCTGGCGGGCTCCAGGGGCTCGTCAGCGTTTTTGCTAGCCAGGATCTGGCCGGAGCTTTGCTCTATCAGCAGGTAACCGCGTGCGTCTACGCTGGGCGGATCAGGAATGGGTGGCAGTGGCGTTTGAGCCTGGGCCAGGGACAAGGCGCAAAGGCCTGTGAGAACGGGTATTAGTCTCAGGATTTTTGAAATCAGCTGCATGGGGAGTATCTGGGCCATTGCGGGTTGGCGAAAAGGGGACATTCTAACCGCCGGGGATATTTCTGTCAGTGTTGGCGGTGCCGTGGATTACTCCAGGGCCATGTGAATATCGGTGTAGTTGAGCTCTCGGAGTCGGGTCATGGCGCTGTCAAAACCGGCTTGATCCGCCAGTGGACCGACCCTGACCCGGTAAATATTGGCTTCTCCCTCACCCGTGATGCGTACCACGGTGGGGAAGCCCAGTTCTTGCAGGATCAGCTCCAGTCGGGCCGCGTTTTCCGCAGTCCCGAATGCGCCTACCTGGATAAACATCACTGCCTCGCCTGAGGCCGCCATGGCAGGGGGCTCTTCCTGGGTCACCGGCGGCGGCAGTTCAGCGCCTTTCAGGGCGGGGTCGTTTGGCAGCAAAGTTTCGATAAAGACCCTGGCAGTGCCCTTGGTGGTCATGTCCAGCTTGATGGCGGCCGTGTAGGAGAGATCAATGATGCGATCACCGACGAAGGGTCCGCGGTCATTTACCTTGACCACGATCTGACGCTCGTTTTCAAGATTTGTCACCCGCACATAGGTTGGCAGGGGCAGGGTCTTGTGGGCAGCGGTCATGGCGTACATGTCGTAAGGCTCGCCGCTGGAGGTCCGCTTGCCGTGGAACTTGGTGCCGTACCAGGACGCGGTGCCGGTTTCGCTGAAGCCCTTGTTGGTTTCCATCACGTAGTAACGCTTGCCAAAGACTTCGTAGTTTGGCGGATTGCCATACGCGCTACGTGGCTCGTGTCGAACCTGGGCATCGGGAATCGTCGACACATCAACCTGTTTGGTTGGGGCGCTATCGCTGTCGCCGACCTGGGGCGTTGTGCTGCAGGCCGCGAGGCCGGCCACGAGGACAGCCGGAACAACAAGGCGTAGTAACGATTTCATTCTGGCAGTTTGGTCCTGTGCACGATTTCCCGGGACAGCTGGTGTACGGCCAGGGCGTACATCACGCTATGGTTGTAGCGGGTAATGACATAGAAGTTGTTAAAGCCCACCCAGTACTCGGGGCCGTTGACTCCCTGCAACTTGATGGCCATTGCAGGCGCATCCTCGCCAAGGGTGGTGTCGAATTTCCAACCGGCCGCGCGCAGGGCGCCGACCGTGGTTTTCAGTCCTAGCTCACGGGATCCGGGGATGGTTTTGCCCTTGCGGGTGGCGCGCACTGCCACGTCTTCGCCCTGGTGCCAGCCGTGGGCCTTGAAGTAATTGGCGACACTGGCGATCACGTCTTGCCAGTTATTCCACAAATCGATTCGTCCGTCTCCGTCCTCATCCACTGCATAGGCGCGGAAGCTGGAGGGGATGAACTGGGGTGAGCCCATGGCGCCGGCATAAGAACCGGTAGCCGAGAGCAGGTCCACGCCGGATTCACCGCTGAGTACAAAAAATTCTTCCAGCTGCTTGCGGAAGAACTTGCTGCGCGGGGGATATTCAAAGGCCAGGGTGCTTAGTGCATCCAGTACCCGGTGACCGCCGGTTATCCGTCCGTAATAGGTTTCCACGCCAACGATGGCCACCAGCACTTGCGGCGCCACGCCGTACTCCTCGCCGATGCGAGTGACCAGGTCATGATTGGTGTCCCAGAATTCATGCCCCTGGCTGATACGTTTTTCGGTAACAAAAATCGGACGGTATTCAAACCACTTCAAGGCCCTTTCCGCGGGCTTGCTGATGGCGTCCAGGATTCCTTGCTTGATTTCCGCCTGGGCCAGGGTGGTCCTGACCATTTCTGGATCCAGCCCGTGTTTGTCGTGCATCTCCGCGATGAAACTGACGACGTCGTCCTTGTCAGTATCGAGGCTGCGAGCATGTAGCGCGGGGGCGAGAAGCAGGCTGGCTAACATGCCGGCGAGCAATCGGGTGGGTAATCTTCCGTTGATTTTTATCACTGGGGCAACAGCTTCCTGTGGGTTTGGATTGACATCAGAATACCGAAACCGGCCATGAGGGTCACCATGGATGTTCCACCATAGCTCACCAGGGGGAGTGGCACGCCCACCACGGGCAGCAATCCTGAAACCATGCCCATGTTGACGAAAAAGTACACGAAGAAGGTCAGGGATATGCTTCCCGCCAGCAATCTGGAGAACGTGTCCTGGCCCTGGCTGGCGATATACAGACCTCGCGCCACGATGAATAAATACAGCAGTATCAGCACCAATTGTCCCATCAGGCCGAATTCTTCGCCCAGCACGGCGAAGATAAAGTCGGTGGAGCTTTCCGGCAGGAATTCCAGCTTGGCCTGGGAGCCATTGAGCCAGCCCTTGCCAAATACGCCACCGGAACCAATCGCGATCTTGGACTGGATGATGTGATAACCCGCGCCCAGTGGGTCGCTTTCCGGATTCAGCAGTGTGAGTACCCGCTGGCGCTGGTAATCGCGCATGAAATGCCAGATCAGGGGAAGTGCGCCCAGCGCCATGCCGGCCAGGGTGAAAATCATCCGGAAGCGCAGGCCTGCCAGCAACACAACGAAAATGCCGCTGCTTGCGATCAGCAGCGAGGTGCCCAGGTCGGGCTGCTTGGCGATCAGCAGGGTGGGCACGAAGACAATCACGGCAAGGACCAGTAGTTCTGCCACGCTGGGTGGCAGGCGGCGTCTGTGCAGGAACCAGGCAGCCATCATGGGTACGCCCAGCTTCATCAGTTCCGATGGCTGAAAGCGGAAGAATCCCAGGTTGAGCCAGCGTTGTGCACCCTTGCCGATCTGTCCGGTTACTAACACCGCCACCAGCAAACCTGTTCCGGCCAGGAACAGCCACGGAGCCCACATGCGCAGGTAATTGGGTGGGACCTGGGCCACCAGCAGCATCGCGCCCATGGCCAGCGCCAGCCGGGTTACCTGGCGGATGATCAGGGCTGAATTCTGACCGCCTGCGCTGTACAGAACGATCATCCCCAGTCCGCTTACCAGCAACAGACTGATTAGCAGCGGTCCGTCCACGTGCAGGCCTTTCATCAGCCGGGCCGCAAAGCCGATAGTGCGGTCCGAGGTACTGGTGTTAAGGTTGCCGATCTCGTTCATGGCTTGTAGCTCTGCATATAGGCATCCAGGACCTTGCGGGCCACCGGTGCTGCCGAGGTGCTTCCGCCGCCACCATGTTCCACCACCACGGCGATAGCGATTTCGGGATTCTCCGCCGGCGCGTAAGCCACGAACAGGGCATGGTGACGCAAGTGTTCCGGCACGTCCTCCGCCTCGTATTCTTCATCCTGGGCAACACTGAAAACCTGGGCGGTGCCGGACTTTCCGGCATACCGGTAACTGGCGCCCGCGGCGGATCCTCGTGCCGTGCCCTTGGGGCCGTGGAGCACGTCTTCCATGGCCTTTTCGATGATTGTCCAGTAATAAGGATCGTCCACTGTCACCGGGGGTAATTCCTCCAGTGGTAATTCACTGACCTCGCCGGTAAGCGGATCCCGGGTGCCGGCAAGCAGTCTCGGCCGGTAACGCTTCCCCTTGGCAGCGATGATCGCGGTGGCCTCGGCCAGTTGCAGCGGAGTGGTCAGCATATACCCCTGGCCTATGCCTGCAATCACGGTCTCGCCGGGATACCAGGACTGGTCCTCGCGCCTGCTGAAGGCGGATTTTTTCCATGCCCGTGATGGCACCAACCCCGGCTTTTCTCCCGGGATATCAATGCCGCTGAGACTGCCCAGGCCGAAGGTCACGAGAAAATCATGTATTTTGTCGATGCCCAGTTCCAGGGCGATCTCATAAAAGAAGACGTCGCAGGACTCGGCGATGGCTTCCCGCATATCCATCTGTCCATGGCCGTCTTTTTTCCAGTCTCGATAGCGATGCTTGCCGTCGGGCAGCGTGAAGTAGCCCGGGCAGAAGTGCTTCTTACTTGGATTTTCCTTCAGGTATTGCAGGCTGGCCAGGGCGATGAGCGGTTTCACCGTTGAACCTGGTGGGTATTGGCCCCTGAGGGCGCGATTGAACAAGGGGATACCCGGGTCGTTTTGCAGCGCGCTGTACTGGCTTCGGCTCAAGCCCTGGGCAAATTGATTGGGGTCGAAAGCGGGGCTGCTGGCGAACACCAGTACATCGCCGTTTCTCGGGTCCATGGCAACCACCGCACCGCGACGATCCCCCATGGCCTCGTAGGCGATTTGCTGCAAGCTGATGTCCAGGGTTGAGATAAGGTCATCACCCGCCACCGGCGATTGCTGGGGAGTGTGTTGCAGGGCCCGGCCCTGGGCGTTGACCAGGTTTTCCTGGTAACCCACCTTGCCCAGTAGATTGGCCTCGTGGGCGCGTTCGATGCCCAGCTTTCCAATCTGGTTGGTGCCGGCGTAAGCCGACGGGTCGGAGCGCTTCAGGTCAGCCTCGTTCATGCTGCTGACGTAGCCCACCACGTGACTGGTGATTTCCCCGAAAGGATACTGGCGGATCAGCCGGGCCCGGATGTCGACGCCGGTGAATTCCTGGCGCCTGACCGCGAACCTGGCCACCTCCTGGTCGTCCAGCTGGTAATTCAGCGTGACGGGTTCAAACTTGCGACGACTGAGAATCAGGCCGGTCAATCGCTCCAGGTCAGACTCCTTTACCAGTCCAATGGACACCAGTCGACCCAGGGTTTCGTCCAGGTCCTTGACGCCCTCACGGGTGAGTTCCAGCTGATAGGCGGGCAGGTTCTGGGCGATGATCTCGCCATTTCGATCGTAGATAAGTCCCCGGGTTGGCGGCAGGGGCTCAATGCGCACGTGGTTACCCTGGGACAGGGCGCTAAAGTGTTCGTAGTTGGTGACCTGCAGGTTTATCAGCCGGGCCACCACCACGCCAATCAACACCAGGGCAATGACTCCACCCAGAATTACCCGGCTGACGAACATGCGTTGTTCGCGCCAGTGATCCTTGAGGGCAATGTTTCCTATCATGCCGGTTGCACGGTCAGGTTTTCAGGATGCGCGGCCAGAGAATTCTGAAAGCCGCTTGCAGGGGAACCCAGGCTACTACGCCCAGTGCGATGGGATACCAGCGATCCAGGCCGGGGGAGGGGCCGCCGATAACGCCTTCAATCCAGAACAGTACGAAGTGATACAGGGTCAGGAACATGGCCACCGCCATTGCCTGCTGGCCCAGTGGAAACACCCGCATGCGCAGGTAGAACTTCACCGTCAGGTAGCCCACCAGGGTCATGGCCATGGCTTGTGATCCGAGCAAGGAGCCCTGCATGACGTCCAGGAGCAAGCCGCCGATCCAGGCCGACCCGACACCCACCCGCCGCGGGTAATACAGGGTCCAGAGGATCACGACCAGCGCCACCCAGTCCGGGTTCCAGGCAGCATAGGCGTAGGGCAGGGGAATGATAGACAGCATTAACGCCAGGCCGAGGGTCAGCCAGAATTGCCAGGGAGGTGTGCTCATTCCGGCACCTCCTCTTCAGTCGCCTGGCGGACTCGTTGAGGCTCGCCAAACCAGACCAGCAGCACCTGTCGCCCGCGATCAAGTTGAGCACTGGGACGGGCACGTACCGTCGCAAAGTTCTTTCCGGGATCTCTGAGTACTTCAAACACCACGCCCACCGGGTAGCCTGGCGGGAATTGACCGCCGAGTCCGGAACTCACCAGCAGGTCGCCAACCTGGATGTCCGTGCTGTTAGGCAGGAACGGCAGGTTCAGTTCCCTGGTGTCGCCGCTGCCCAGGGCCACGGTACGAATGCCGTTGCGATTGATTTCAACGGGGGTGGCGTGACTGGGGTCGGTGATCAGGATCGCCCGGGAGGTGAGGGGTTCCGCGCTGGTGATCTGTCCGATCACCCCGTAGGCATCCAGGATGGCCTGGCCGGCATAGGCGCCGTCCCGGCTCCCCTTGTTGATGATCATTCGATGACGGTAGGGATCAAGATCCATTGAGCGAATTTCTGCCACCAGGATGCGTTCTGCCACTTCTGCGGCCGAGCGCATCATTTCCCTGAGCCGGGTGTTCTCGACCTGCAGGGCATTAAGTTTCTGGAGCTGGAATTGCTGTTGAAGGACCTGGCTGCGAAGTTCCTCGTTTTCCGAGAGCAGCGTATTCCGGCTGGACAGGGACTCGCCGGCCCACTTGCCGACCGCAAAGGGCATGTTTACCAGGGCTTGCAAGGGGTAGGTCGCTACCGACAGGGCGGCTCTGATGTTTTGGGTCTGGTTCTGCTGATGATCCAGCACCATGAGCAGGATGCAGGCCACCCACAACAATAAGAAGCGGCTCCCCGGGGAGGGGCCCCGAAGCAGTAGTGGTCGGTGTTGCTCAGACTGGATTGCCATGGGCCTGCGCGTCCACCCGGGAGTCTTGACCCGGGCGTTGTCGTTGGTGTCTTTGGGATTTGCGGGCGACCGGGCCGGCAATTCGGTCTGGGTCGGTCGTCCGCTGGCTCACTGGATCAGTCCAGGTTGAACATGGCAGGTCCGTGCTCATCCATTAGTTCAAGCACTCGGCCGCCACCGCGGGCCACGCAGGTCAGGGGCTCGTCCGCCACTACTACCGGCAGTCCGGTCTCTTCCATGAGCAGTTTGTCCAGGTCGCGAAGCAGTGCGCCACCACCGGTCAGCACAATGCCGCGCTCGGCGACATCGGCGCCCAGTTCCGGCGGAGTCTGCTCCAGGGCGGCCTTGACCGCACCCACGATGCCTTGCAGGGGTTCCTGCAGGGCTTCGAGAATTTCGTTGCTGTTCAGGGTAAAGCTGCGGGGCACGCCTTCGGACAGATTACGGCCCTTTACCGAGATTTCCCGCACTTCCTGGCCCGGATAGGCTGAACCCACCTCGTGCTTGATGCGCTCGGCGGTCGCCTCACCGATCAAAATGCCGTAGTTGCGACGCACGTAATTAATGATCGCATCGTCAAAACGGTCGCCACCGATGCGCACCGAAGCCGCATAAACAATACCGTTCAGGGAGATAACGGCCACCTCGGAGGTTCCGCCACCAATATCCAGCACCATGGAGCCGCGGGCTTCATGTACCGGCATTCCTGCGCCCATTGCCGCAGCCATGGGTTCGTCAATCAGGTAGACCTTGCGGGCGCCGGCGCCTTCGGCAGATTCCCGGATCGCGCGGCGTTCCACCTGGGTGGAGCCATAGGGTACGCAGATCAGAACCCGTGGGCTGGGGCGAATAAAGCGGCCGCCATGGGCTTTCTTGATGAAGTACTGCAGCATCTTCTCAGTCACCGTGAAATCGGCGATTACGCCGTCTTTCAGGGGCCGGATGGCAGTGATATTGCCGGGTGTACGTCCCAGCATGTTTTTTGCTTCCTGACCCACAGCTTCCATGGTGCGCCCACGGCCACCGCCGTCGTCACGGATAGCCACCACCGATGGCTCGTCGAGGACTATGCCTCGGCCACGCACGTAGATGAGAGTATTTGCAGTTCCCAGATCTATTGAAAGATCGTTTGAGAAGTAGCCCATCAAGTTCTTGAACATGTACGGATCAGCCTGGGTTTCAAATGGCGGAATTCAACGCGCTACTCTAACAATGGGTAGGACTTTGGGCAAGCAGCCGTGTATTATTGGCGGCTCTTTTTTTCAAGTCTCCCCATGGAGAATAGCAGCATGTCTCTTACAAAGCGTGAGGTTGAAAACGTCGCACACCTGGCCCGATTGGAGATTACCGAGGGCGAGATCGAGCGAGTTGTCGAGAACCTCTCTTCAATTATTGATTTTGTAGACCAGTTACGAGGCGCTGATACCGGCGATGTTTTACCCATGGCGCACCCGCTTGATATGAGTCAGCGACTGCGGACCGACGAGGTAAGTGAGTCGGATCAGCGCAAACGGTTCCAGGCTAACACCTCGGCCGTAGAGGCCGGTTTGTACCTGGTTCCCAAGGTCATTGAGTAAAGAAGACCCCGGAATCTGGGCTAAAAACTGGCCAGAACGTTCCCACAGGCAGCCTCTGGTTGCCATTGTCTCCGATTGCAGACAGGTTTGAATGATGCACAAGAAGACCGTCGCCGAAATATCCCGTTCCCTGCAGGCCAGGGAATTCAGC
This sequence comes from uncultured Chromatiales bacterium, assembly GCA_937128475.1. GTDB lineage: Bacteria > Pseudomonadota > Gammaproteobacteria > Steroidobacterales > BM003 > CAKZML01. The sequence continues at coordinate 9,345 of CAKZML010000081.1, read as the reverse complement.
AGTGTCGAGATTACTCGCCACCTGCTCTCCCGTATTGATTCGCTGGACAAGAATCTCAATAGCTTCATCACGGTAACCGCCGATTTTGCCCTGGCCGCTGCCGCGGCAGCTGACAAGAGAATTGCCAGTGGTGATGCCGGCCCCCTGACCGGGGTGCCCATTGCCCACAAGGACATATTCTGTACCGATGGTGTGCGCACCAGCTGCGGTTCGCGGATGCTGGATAACTTCGTCTCTCCCTACGATGCCACCGTTGTCGCCCGCTTGAAGGATGCCGGCATGGTGATGCTGGGCAAGACCAATATGGACGAGTTCGCCATGGGCTCCTCCAACGAGACCAGTTTTTACGGTCCGGTGCACAATCCCTGGGATTTGAATACCGTCCCCGGTGGTTCCTCGGGTGGATCGGCAGCGGCTGTGGCCGCCCGCCTGGCTCCGGTGGCTACCGGTACCGATACCGGCGGATCCATTCGTCAGCCGGCGGCCCTGGCAGGTATTACCGGTGTGAAGCCAACTTACGGCCGGGTATCGCGCTACGGCATGATCGCCTTCGCCTCCAGCCTGGACCAGGCCGGAACCCTGACCCAGAACGCCGAAGATGCGGCGTTGGTGCTGGAAGCCATGTCTGGATTCGACAAGCACGACTCCACCAGCTCTCCGGCTGCGGTGCCCAGTTATCACGGTTCACTGAATGAGAGCCTGGAAGGACTGCGTGTGGGTGTTCCCCAGGAATTCCTGGACGAGGGCCTGGATCCCCAGAACCGTGCCGCCGTGGAGGCCGCCCTTGAGGTGTATCGTTCCCTGGGCGCCACCATCCACCCTGTGAGCATGCCCAGCCTGGCCTTGTCAGTGCCGACCTATTACGTGGTGGCCCCGGCGGAAGCCTCATCCAACCTGTCCCGTTTTGACGGTGTGCGTTTCGGCTACCGCTGTGAAAACCCGGTGGACCTGGTGGATATGTACAAGCGCAGCCGCGGTGAAGGTTTCGGTGAAGAGGTCAAACGTCGCATCATGACCGGCACTTACGTACTCTCCGCCGGTTACTACGACGCGTACTACCTGCAGGCTCAGAAAGTACGCCAGTTGATCGCCGAGGATTTCACCAGGGTGTTCAAGGAAGTGGATGTGCTGATGGGTCCGACCACTCCGGAACCGGCTTTCGAGCTGGGCGCCAAGACCGCCGATCCGATCACCATGTACCTGAACGATATTTACACCATTGGTGTGAACCTTGCCGGTCTGCCTGGTGTGTCCATCCCTTGCGGATTTGTGAACGACCTGCCGGTGGGATTACAGCTGATTGGCTCGCACTTCTCCGAGGCGAAACTGCTGAATGTAGCCCACCGCTACCAGCAGGAAACCGATTGGCACCAGCGCCTCCCCGGCAGTGACTACGAATAGGAACCAGGGCAATAAACATGGAATGGGAAACTGTAATCGGGCTGGAAATTCACGCACAGCTCAATACCCTCAGCAAGATCTTCTCTGGTGCGTCGACCGCCTATGGCGCCGAGCCCAACAGCCAGGCCTGCCTGGTGGACCTGGGCTACCCGGGCCAGTTGCCGGTGCTCAACGCGCAGGCCGTGGCCAAGGCGGTGAAGTTCGGCCTGGCTACCGGATCAAAGGTGGCGCGCCGCTCGGTGTTCGCCCGCAAGAACTATTTTTATCCTGACCTGCCCAAGGGTTACCAGATCAGTCAGTTCGAGCTGCCTATCGTGGAGACCGGCAAGCTTGAGGTGGTGCTGGAAGATGGCAGCATCAAGATCGTGGGGCTGACCCGTGCGCACCTGGAAGAAGATGCCGGCAAGTCCTTGCACGAGGATTTTGCAGGCATGACCGGTATCGATTTGAACCGGGCCGGTACACCGCTGCTGGAAATCGTTTCCGAGCCGGAGATGTACAACGCCAAGGAAGCGGTGGCCTACATGAAGACCATCCATACCCTGGTGCGTTACCTGGACATCTCCGATGGCAACATGGCAGAGGGCTCCTTCCGCTGTGACGCCAACGTGTCCGTGCGACCCAAGGGTAGCGATAAACTAGGCACCCGTTCCGAGATCAAGAACCTGAACTCTTTCCGTTTCGTTGAGCGCGCCATCAACTTCGAAGTGGAGCGTCAGATCGACATCCTTGAAAGCGGCGGCAAGGTGGTCCAGGAAACCCGCCTGTACGATTCGGTCAAGGACGAGACGCGCTCCATGCGCAGCAAGGAAGAAGCGAATGATTACCGCTACTTCCCCGATCCTGACCTGTTGCCGGTGGTGCTTGAGGAAAGCTATATCGAGGATATCGCCAAGACTCTGCCTGAGCTGCCGGGTCAGAAGCGCAAGCGCTTCATTGATGAGCACGGCCTGTCTGCCTACGACGCGGGCGTGCTCACCGCCAGTCGCGAACTGGGTGATTACTACGAGCACGTGGTGGAGCGTTTGGGTAGCGATCCCAAGCTGGCTGCCAACTGGGTGTCCGGTGAACTGGCTGGTGCATTGAACAAGGCGGGACTGGATATCACCGAAAGCGTGGTGGGTCCCGAGGCACTGGCTGACATGCTGGGCCGGATTGTGGACAACACCATCTCTGGCAAGATTGCCAAGGACGTGTTCGAAGCCATGTGGAGCGGCGAGGGCACGGCTGATGAGATCATCGAGGCCCGTGGTCTGAAACAGATCACAGACAGCAGCGCCATCGAAGCGGTCATCGACCAGGTCATGGAGGCCAACCCGGGTCAGCTGGCGGATTACCGTTCCGGCAAAGATAAACTGTTTGGTTTCTTCGTGGGCCAGGTGATGAAGGCCACCCAGGGCAAGGCAAATCCCGCCCAGGTGAACGACGTGCTTCGCAAGAAACTGGCCGGCTGATAGATGCCTGACGTGCGCAAATCATGAGCCAGGACAAGGATCAGCTAAGACGTTTTGTTTTTGACCAGCTGCCCATGCACGGGCGCCTGGTGAACCTGAACGCCTCGTTTAAAGCGGTAATGGACCTGCATCCCTACCCGGAGCCGGTGCGTGAATTGCTGGGCCAGGCCATGGTCGCAGCCGTGCTGCTGGCGGCCACCTTGAAGTTCCACGGTCAGCTGACCCTGCAATTGCAGGGAGATGGCGACCTGAAGATGCTGGTTGTCCAGTGCACTGACGAGTTGTCCCTGCGCGGTTTGGCCCGCTACGAGCCGGGGCTAAAGGGCAAGACTTTCTCCGAACTGGTTGGCGAGGGCCGCATGCTGGTCACCCTGGAAACCGGGGATGCGAGTAATCGCTACCAGGGCATCGTGCCCCTGGAAGGCGATAACCTGGCCCAGTGCCTGGATTCCTACTTCTACACCTCCGAGCAGTTGCCCACGCGTTTCTGGCTGGCCAGCGGCCAGGCCACTGCGGCTGGCATGTTGCTGCAGCAGTTGCCCCATGGCGCCGCCGCGGGTGACGAGGACGCCTGGCCGCGTCTTAATATGTTGGCCGGTACTCTTACCGACCAGGAACTGCTGGAGTTGCCCGACCGGGAAATCCTGCTGCGCTTGTTCCACGAGGAAGACGTGCGGATGTTTGAACCCCGGCGCGTCACCTTCAGCTGTCTGTGCACCCGGGACCGGGTGGAAGACGTGCTCAAGATGTTGGGCGAAGAAGAGGTGGGCGAGGTGCTTACCGAGAAGGGTCAGGTGGAAGTGCATTGCGAATTTTGCAATAAGCCCTACCGCTTCGATGAAGTAGATACTGCCCGCTTGTTCGCGTCGGGTATGGGCGGGGGTTCCTCCTCGGTCCATTAAATCCGCCGGCCTGGCCCGCGGTTTCCTTTGAATTCCATGGAATCTGGCTTGCCTTCAGGCAGGTCAGGCTTCATACTGTCTTCTCTATTACATAAAGACATCTTTATATCGTTATGCCTGACTCGCAACCCAGTCTGGAAATCCTGTTGCAGGGACTCAAAGCCAGTGCAGACCCCACCCGTCTGCGCCTGCTCAGTCTGTGCGCCAGTGGAGAACTGACCCAGGCTGAATTGACCGAGGTGCTGGGCCAGAGCCAGCCCCGGGTGGCCAGGCACTTGCGCATCTTGTGTGACGCCGGCCTGCTGGATCGCTTCAAGGAGCGCCAGAACGTGTATTACCGCCTGGCCCGAAAAGGCGAGGCGGGCAGTCTTGCCCGGGCGCTGCTGGCCCAGTTCCCGGTGGCCGACCCGTCACTGGATTCCGATCGCCAGGGACTTGCCCGGATCAAGGCTGACCGGGCAAGCCAGGCCTCTGAGTATTTGCAGGGCGTACCCAGCAACTGGGCGGGCTCAAGTACGCCGGAAGAAGAGGCGCGGATTCGCGGCAGCATCGTGAACATGCTTAACGACTGCCGGATTGGCGCGCTGCTGGATATCGGTACCGGCACCGGTCGGATGCTCAGGTTACTGGGGGGTCGGGCCGAGGAAGCGGTGGGGGTGGACCTGTCCCGGGACATGCTGGCAGTGGCGCGCAGTTCCCTTGAACAGGCCGGTATGGACCACTGCATGGTGCGCCACGCCAACATGTATCAACTGCCTTTTCCTGCCGCATCCTTTGACACCGTCACCCTGGACGAGGTGTTGGGCCAGGCCGAGGACCCGCAACGTGTGATCGCCGAGGCGGCACGCATCTTGCGACCCAATGGCCAACTGTTAGTGGTGGACCAGGCAGATGATGCCCAGGTCAGCCGCTATTGCAGCGACGCCGGGTTGTCTCCGTTTAAACATCGCAGCATCACCTTGGGACAGGGTGTCCTGAGGGTGTTGCTGGCAAAACGCCAGTCGGCAAACGTCATTACTGGCGAGAGGAATCAGGCAAATGGATAGCACAGAGATTGAAGCACGCTTGCACGAGGAGGCCCTTGAGTTGTCCTCCCGGGTCGATGTGTCCTTCGAATTTTTCCCGCCGGGCAGCGAGGCCATGAACGAAACGCTGTGGAAAAGCATCCAGCGGCTTGCGCCGTTGTCGCCGCGTTTCGTGTCGGTGACCTATGGCGCCGATGGCTCCACCCGGGAGCGTACCCATGCCGTGGTGCGACGTCTGATGGAGGAGACCGACCTGACCGCTGCTCCCCACCTGACCTGCGTGGGCTCCAGCCGTGAGGAGATCGACGAGATCGCCCGCCAGTACCTGGACATGGGTGTGAAGCACATCGTGGCCCTGCGTGGTGATGCCCCCCAGGGTGATGGCACCTACCGGCCCCGTGAGGATGGTTATGCCTACGCCCTGGACCTGGTGGAAGGACTTCGCCGGGTGGGGGATTTTGAAATCACTGTGGCCGCTTACCCCGAGGCCCACCCCGAGGCGCCCAGTGCCGCTTTTGACCTGGATTACCTGAAGAAGAAAATTGATGCTGGCGCCAGTCGCGCCATCACCCAGTTCTTTTTCGATACCGACACCTACCTGAGATTCCGTGATCGTTGTGCGGCGGCCGGCATCGATGCGCCCATCATCCCGGGCATCTTGCCGATTACCCGTTTCCCGCAAATGCTGTCCTTTGCCGCCCGCTGTGGCGCAAGTGTGCCCGTCTGGTTGAGAAACCAGTTCCGGGGCCTGGACGATGATGCGGAAACCCGCCAGTTAATTGCTGCCAGCGTCGCCATTCACCAGGTACACGAATTGCAGCGCCAGGGCGTGGAGGAATTTCACTTCTACACCCTGAATCGATCCGAACTTACCTATGCCATTTGTCACGCCCTGGGCTTGCGCCCGCAGAGCGTGTCCACAGCAGCCTGACCCAGGAACACTCCAATGCCGATCAGTACCAAATCACTGCAGCAGTTATTGCAGGAACGCATCCTCATTCTGGATGGCGCCATGGGCACCATGGTCCAGTCCTATCACCTGGAAGAAGCGGATTTTCGCGGCGAGCGCTTTGCCGACTGGCACCTGGACCTGCGGGGCAATAACGACCTGCTCACCCTGACCCGACCGGATATTGTTCGCGAGATTCATCGCGCCTACCTGGATGCCGGCGCGGACATCATCGAGACCAATACCTTTACCGCCAACGATCCGTCCATGGCGGACTACGGCATGGAATCCCTGGTGGAAGAACTCAATCGCGAGTCGGCCCGTCTTGCCAGACTCGAGGCGGATGCCTGTACCGAGCGTACCGGTGTGCGCCGCCTGGTGGCGGGTGTGCTGGGTCCGACCACCCGCACCGCGTCCCTGTCACCGGATGTGAATGACCCGGGTTTTCGCAATATTAATTTCGACCAGTTGGTAGAGACCTACACGCTGTGTGCGAAGGCGCTGATCGAAGGCGGCGCTGATTTCCTGATGGTGGAGACCGTGTTCGACACCCTCAACGCCAAGGCTGCGCTGTTTGCGATTACCGGTCTGCGAGAGACCCGGGGACTGGATGTTCCCATCATGGTTTCCGGCACGATTACCGATGCATCGGGGCGTACGCTTTCGGGGCAGACCACCGAGGCATTCTGGAATTCCATCCGCCATGCCCAACCCCTGGTGGTGGGTTTGAACTGCGCCCTGGGCGCTACAGAATTGCGTCCCTATGTGGCGGAGCTTTCCCGGGTCGCCGACTGTCATGTCAGCGCCCACCCCAATGCGGGTCTGCCTAATGAATTTGGCGAGTACGACGACACACCGGAAAGCATGGCCGGGGTGATTGGTGAGTTTGCGCGCAGTGGATTGTTGAACATGGTGGGCGGGTGTTGTGGCACGACACCGAAACACATTACCGCCATTCGTGAAGCGGTTGAGGGTGTTCCTCCCCGGGTGCTGCCGACCCTGGAGCCCAAGCTTCGCCTGTCCGGCCTGGAAGCGGTGAACATCGGCGAGGACAGCCTGTTCGTGAACGTGGGTGAACGCACCAATGTCACAGGCTCTGCGGTGTTCAGAAAACTCATCGAGGCGGATGATTACAACGCCGCACTGGATGTGGCCCGCCAGCAGGTGATTGCCGGCGCCCAGGTGGTGGACATCAACATGGACGAGGGCATGCTGGATTCAGAAAAGGCCATGAAGACCTTTCTGAACCTGCTGGCGGCGGAACCGGATATCTCGGTGGTGCCGGTGATGCTGGACTCGTCCAAGTGGAGCGTGATCGAGGCGGGCCTTAAGTGCGTGCAGGGCAAGTGCGTGGTCAATTCCATCAGCATGAAAGAAGGCGAGGAGCCGTTCCTTGAGCAGGCTCGCCTGGTGCGTCGTTACGGCGCCGCGGTAATCGTCATGGCCTTCGATAAACAAGGCCAGGCGGACACGGTGGAACGCAAGGTAGAGATTTGTGCGCGCTCCTACAAGTTGCTGACCGAGGAGGTTGGCTTCCCGCCGGAAGACATTATTTTCGATCCGAATATATTTGCCGTCGCTACCGGCATTGAAGCGCACAACGCTTATGGCCTGGATTTTATCGAGGCCACTCGCGAAATTAAAAAACGCCTGCCCTACGCCCTGGTCAGCGGCGGCGTCAGCAATGTGTCTTTCTCTTTCCGTGGTAACAACGCGGTGCGCGAGGCGATTCACTCGGTGTTCCTGTACCACGCCATCAAGGCGGGTATGGACATGGGTATCGTGAATGCGGGCCAGTTGGCCATCTACGAAGATATCCCCGCTGAACTTCGCGAGCGGGTGGAAGACGTGGTGCTCAATCGTCGTGACGATGCCACCGAGCGACTGCTGGAACTGGCCCAGGATTATCGTGGCCAGGGCGCCAGCGCCCGCAAGACCCAGGACTTGTCCTGGCGCGAGTGGGATGTGGAGAAACGACTCTCCCACGCACTGGTCAAAGGCATCGACGAGTACATCGTGGCGGACACCGAAGAGGCCCGTCAGCAGGTAGAGCACGCACTGTTAATCATCGAAGGCCCGTTGATGGCCGGTATGAACGTGGTGGGCGACCTGTTTGGCGAAGGCAAGATGTTCCTGCCCCAGGTGGTCAAGTCCGCACGGGTCATGAAAAAAGCCGTGGCCCACCTGATCCCGTTCATCGAAGAAGAGAAGCAGGGTGGTGGGCAGGCCAAGGGACGTATCGTCATGGCCACCGTGAAAGGCGATGTGCATGACATCGGCAAGAACATCGTCGGCGTGGTGCTGCAATGTAATAACTTCGAGGTCATCGACCTGGGTGTGATGGTGCCTTGCGAGAAGATCCTGGATGCCGCGGAACGCGAGGGCGCCAACATGATCGGCCTGTCGGGACTCATCACCCCGTCCCTGGACGAGATGGTCTACGTGGCCAAGGAAATGCAGCGTCGCGGTATGGACCTGCCGCTACTGATCGGAGGCGCGACCACCTCGCCGGTGCATACCTCGGTGAAAATTGACCCGGGTTATGAAGGCCCGGTGATGTACGTGAAAGATGCCTCTCGTGCAGTGGGCGTGGCCCAGCAACTGGTCAGCAATACCGATCGGGAAAAGTTCGTCAGCGACACCAAGGCCGAGCATGCCCGTCGGCGTGAGCAACACGCCGGCAAGCGCAGCAAGGGCCCGGCAATCACCTTATCCGGCGCCCGGGAGAATCGCCTGTCCGTGGACTGGAGCGACTACACGCCGCCGGCGCCGAACAAGCCGGGTATTCACGTGCTGGACAAGGTCAGCGTGGAGACACTGCTGCCCTACGTGGACTGGATGCCCTTCTTCAATGCCTGGGAATTCCATGGCACGTATCCAGCGGTGCTGCAGGACAGTAAAGTGGGTGAAGCGGCACGGTCCCTGTTTGCCGATGCCCAGGCCATGATGGACAAAGTGGTTTCAGAGAACTGGCTGCAGCCCAAGGGCGTGGTCGGTCTGTTCCATGCCAACACCGTGGATCACGACGACATCGCGGTGTTCGCCAACGAACAGCGTGACCAACGCATCCTGACCCTGCATAACCTGCGTCAGCAAAAGAACCTGCGACCCGGTCTGCCCCATTTGTCACTGGCCGATTTCCTGGCGCCACACGAGCAGGGGATTGCCGACTACATGGGCGCCTTTGCGGTGACCGCCGGTCACGGTGTGGAAGAACGGGCTCGTGAGTTTGAGAAAGTTCATGATGACTACAGTTCCATCATGCTCAAGGCCCTGGCAGATCGGTTGGCTGAGGCATTCGCCGAATACCTGCATGAGCAAGTGCGTACCGACTACTGGGGTTACGCAGCAGATGAGTCGCTGGATAACCAGGCCTTGATTTCAGAAAGCTACCGGGGCATTCGTCCGGCGCCGGGCTATCCCGCCTGTCCCGATCACACCGAGAAAGCCTCGCTGTTCTCGCTGCTGGATGTAGAGCGTCGCGCCGGCATCAAGCTCACCGAGTCCTTCGCCATGTGGCCCACCGCAGCGGTTAGCGGCTGGTACTTCTCCCATCCCCAGTCCAAGTACTTTGCCCTGGGCAAGATCGACAAGGACCAGGTCGAGGATTACGC
>CAKZML010000080.1 GCA_937128475.1 uncultured Chromatiales bacterium | reverse complement strand
TACTCAGAATCGTGAGTCGTTCTCGCAGGGAATCCCGTCACGATCACCGTCCATCTTTACATTCGGACAATGCCGTACAAAGAACTCGGCTTCTGCCCGGGAGCTCATCTGGCTGCAATACTGGCGACCGTCACAACTAAAACGGGCGACGGGTTTTGGCGCAGGAATAGGTTTGTAGGGTTCAGGATCGATGGCTTCAGACACAAGCTCTTCTCGCACCTCAGTGCGGCGCGGAGTTTCTTTTTGAAAGTAGTTCAGAGCGGCAACCACGACAACAATCATCACGAGAATTTTTTTCATACCGAGTGTCCCGCTGTAGCCATACTCCGCGCACAAAGCATAAAGGTACCTGTCCCCTTAAGTGATGGGCGGGGCATTGCGCCCCGCCCACAATCAATCAGGCAATCTGCCTTTGGAACACGCTTACCATGTGTTCGTCTGAAGTCTCTGCAGTCTCGGTCACCACTTCTTCCACGTGGATACCGCGATGTTCCAGCTCTATCAGCAGGTGCTCATAGCAACCTGTGGTGGCGCCCACGTACTCGGGAGGACAGATTCCCTTGCGGGTGAACATGCCTTCCAACACCTGGCGGGCCACGATGGAGCAGGTATAGCCGGTGGTACGTGCCATGGAAGTGGTGTTGGTTTCCGTGTCGTAACCATCCACCAGGTAGAAGTCGCGACGTACGCGCATGCCATCCTGGTGACCGTCCATGATGACCTGCATCACGGTGAGATCTTCCTCACCTTCTTTCATGCGCCATTGTTCGAACATCAGCTTGGCGGTGACATCGATAGGCTTGACCATCTGTCCAGCCACATCAATATCATCAGTACCGAAGAAGCCGCTATCACGGAAGGCACGCACCAAGTTGGCGTGGCCGGGGTAACGCATGGTCTTTTCCTTCATGAAAGGAATGTCCATGGTACGGGCCAGGCTACGCAGACCATCGGTGTTGAATGCTTCCAGGGTACCCACACCCTTGAAGTCGATCAGTTCAACTTCGGACAGCGCAGGACGCACCACCAATTGGCCATGTTCAACCAGTCGGGAGGGACGAGTGAACTCTTCCAGCACGTCGCGGGGCGAGAATACGGCTTTGTACTCGTAGGGCCAGGAGCGAACCCTGGGCAGACCGCCTACATAACAAACGTAGGAGTCAATTCGTTCCATCTTGTTTTGCACGTAACCGGCGATCACGTTGGACAGACCGGGGGCCACGCCACAGTCCACCACCGCGGTGACACCTTTTTGCTTGGCCAGGCCATCCAGCTCGAACGGGTCTTCGCCGAAAAAGGAAATGTCCACCACATCCTTGCCGGCCTCGATGATCCGCTGCAGGGTCTGGTAACCCATGCTGCCGGGTACCGCACTAATTACCAGGTCCGCATCAGCAATTGCAGATTTCAGAATTTTCTCGTCGGAAAGATCCGCACAGGCTATCTCGATATCAGCCTGGGTTTTCAGTTTTTCCAGCAAATCCTGAGCACGATCGATAGACAACACCGTCAGCCCTTTATCCAGGGCCAGGTCTCTTGCAATCGCGCCACCAACCAATCCCGCACCAAGTACCGTCACCTTCATAACATTCTCCAAAGCAAATTCAGATATTTCGGAAAATGTTAGGCATAGACCCATTCTCGGGCAATGCGGAGAACTACCTATGTGACTGATTTAATTAAATAAATTCCACATGATGGGATGGACTTGGTCTTAATTTTTCTCCGGTCCAAGATGTCTGTCGAAAAATGCTGCAATCGCAGCATAACCGTGCACCCCTGCCCTGGGGCTTCTCAACAACCCATGTTTTTCACCCGGGTAGGTCATCATCTCAAATACCACATTTTTGCGCTGCAAAAGCTCGAATAATTTTGTTGAATGGGTGAATAACACGTTGTCATCTGCCATGCCGTGAATGACCAATAAGGGTGTCTTTAGTTGCCTGACGTAACTCAACACACTGGCATCGTCATAGGCCTCGGGAACCTCCCGGGGATCACCCATGTAATGTTCGGTGTAGTGCGTGTCATACAAACGCCAGTCTGTTACCGGCGCACCAGAGACTGCCGCCGCGAAGACATCAGTTTTCATGGCGCACATCAGGGCCATGTAACCGCCATAACTCCAGCCATAGATTCCTATGCGGGAAGCATCAACGAATTCCAGTCCCGTGAGGAACTCCACACCGGCGAGTTGGTCGTCAACTTCCACGGTGGCCGCTTTCAGGTAAATCGGCGTCTCGAACGCGGCGCCTCGATCAGGCGTACCCCGGTTGTCCAGGGCGAATACCAGGTAACCCTGGCGACTGAGCCACTGCTCAAATCCAGCGCTCCAGGTCCTGGTGACACGCTGGGAAGCCGGACCGCCGTATACCATGACCACTACCGGGTATCGTTTGCCGGGATCGAAATCTGCCGGCTTGATCAGCGAATAATGCATAGGCTGGCCATCCCCGGCTTTCAGGGTTCCAAATTCCGTCGCGCCATGGCCGGACAGGTACTCGTAATACGGATGGCTCTTATCCAGGGGGTTTTCGGCGATCCAGGCAAGACGTTCGCCATCGGATGTATGCAGGCTCACCTGGGGCGGGCGATCCGGTGAGGTGAAGCTGTCCAGGTAAGCACTACCCTGTTTATCCATACTGATTGAATGCCAACCTGAACCGGTAGTGATCTGTTCAGGTTTGTCGGCTCCGCTGCCATCCAGACCTACCCGGTACAAGTGCCGCTCGATGGGCGTGGTGTAAGTTCCGGTGAAATAGAGAACTCCGTTCTCCTCGTCCACTGCCTTGATAGCAGAGTCTGCTCGCCCATCGGCGGTGACCACCCACTCACCCCCGGTAAGTTGGCGTATCAATTTTCCATCATTGGAATACAGGTAGAGATGGTCATAGCCGCTGCGCGCCGAGTTCCAGATAAAGGCGTCCTGGCGCTGCAGGAAATGCAGATCATTGTGAAGGTCTACCCAGGCATCACTGGTTTCGGTGATCAGTACCCTGCCTTCTCCTGTCAGGGTGTCGACCTTGATTAACTCCAGGGTTTTCTGATCACGGCTTTGGCGTTGCACCGCAAGGTGACGGTTGTCCGGGAACCAATCCACCCTTGCAAGATAAATATCCTTGTTCTCGCCCAGGTCCATTTCGCGAACCTCACCGGAGTCGAGATCCCGGACAAATAACTGGACCACCGCATTGGCCGTTCCCGCCGCCGGGTAACGCTGCTTGAAAGAGCGGGCGCCATCGGCGTAGATCTCGGTACGCTCTTCAACCTGAACCCCGGACTCGTCTACCCGGGTATAGGCAATGCGTGAATCGTCGGGAGCGAACCAGTACCCGGTGTAGCGATCCATCTCTTCCTGGGCGATGAACTCCGCCATCCCGTATGCCACTGCGCCTTTTCCGTCACGGCTTACAGGCAGTTCTTCAGCACCGGCAAGCGGCCGGATATATAGATTCTGATCCCGGACATAGGCAGCATAGCTGCCACCTGGTGAAAGCTGTGGATCAATTTCCTGGGAAGCACTGTCTGTCATGCGTTTAACGCCCTTTTCATTTTCCAGGTCATAGACATACACCTCTCCCTGCAGGGTAAACAGCAGACGACGGCCGTCGGAAGAAAAATCGTAAGCCACGATGCCGCTCAACTGGCCAATACGCAGGCGCTCCCGCCGAGCCTTCTCTTCATCAGACAGTTCGCCGTCCCCTGAAACCAGGGTCGCTGAATCCACTAACAAGGCTTCCTGGCCACTGGCGATGTTCCGGGTCCATAAATCCAGTTGAAACTGGTTGGTTTGCTTGCCTCGCAGAAAGGTCACCAACTTGCCATCAGGTGAAATTTTCAGGGATTGGGGAGTGGGACCCGACAGAGACGGCGCGTCGAACAAGCGCTCTATGCTTAACTCCGCAGCGGATAAATTCAGGCTTAACAAGACAAACAAGGCGGCTAAGATCTTCATCACATGGGTCCAGAAAATTACCGAAACCCAGAAACTATGCCACGAGCCTCCACCTAATGCCCGCGTCTCGTCGACGGGAATTAACTAGCCGCAATTCATTCGATGATTACAATGTTGCAATCTCAAACAAGGCCAACGCTATCAAGATCAGCATCAGCAAAACCACGGTCCAGCGTACTGTTTGGCTTTTATATACGCGATGCACGCTGTCTCTCTCCTCACTTGGCACCGAGGGACACTGTCATGATGTAGGAGTTATGGACGGGTTCCAATCCGGAATACTGCCTCGCCAATTCGGTTCCCGCTATAACTGCATCCAGGACTTCCGGCGGGGCTCTGCGGATAGCAGACTCCCTGGGAATCAGCCCCTCACCCTTGCGCATTACCATGTTGCTAGCCCAAGATGGGGCACCGCCTACCAAGGAATGGAGTTACTAAACGTTGAAAATAATCACTTTAACCGCCTTGGCGCTGTTATTGACCGCGCCGGCTGCCCAGGCATCAGAGCCTGGGCTCCCACCCCTGACCGATCCGCCGAGCAACAAGGTACTGGCAGGTAAATTCGTCTGGGCCGACCTGGTTACCGATGACGTGGAGAGCGTCAAGACGTTCTACACCACTCTGTTCGACCTGGGCTGGCAGGAAATTCGTCCCGCCCCCCAGGCCTACGGGCTTTTTATCTCTGACGGTCGCCCCGTGGCGGGCCTGGCCTACCATGAGGCGCCTGACGAACAAACGCCCTATGGACGATGGATACACTACATGTCCGTAGATGACGTGGCTCGTGCCGAAAAGCTGATGACCGACGCAGGAGGACGAACTGTACTCAGTCGCCGCAGCTTTGATCAGCGCGGAGAGTTTGCCATCGTAATGGGGCCGGACCAGGCCCTGGTGGGCTTGATGCGCTCATCAAGCGGCGATCCGGATGACTACAGGTCATCCCATGGTGAGTGGCTGTGGCGAGAACTGTACAGTGCTGATCCCGCAGCCTCGGCAGCGCTTTACGAGGGGATTTGCCAATGCGAGGTTTTCGAAAGGGAAGACTCTGCCGGTCACTACATCATCGCCAGCCAGGATTACCTGAGAGCCAGTATCAATTCCCTTGCCGGCACCGAGGACGGGGTCGCCAGTTGGTTGGGCTACGTACAGGTCACTGATATCCCGGCAACGCTGCAGCGGGTCGAAGAACTGGGCGGAAGCATCGTATTCGCCCCGTCTCCCGAGGTTCTGGATGGCCGCCTGGCGGTGATCAAGGATCCTTCAGGCGCGTACCTGGGACTCG
>CAKZML010000079.1 GCA_937128475.1 uncultured Chromatiales bacterium | reverse complement strand
GAAGCCCTGGGTGGCAGCGGTATCACCTCCGAAGCCCTCGGTGGCAGCGGTATCGATTACAACGAGAATTTTGCGCGAACCGTAGTTCGTGGACGAAATGTGATATTGGGCCCAATTGATTTCTCGGATGAGCAGAATCAAGCAGTAATTATACTGGGCCAGCAAATTCGTATGACACACATGATGTTTAGAAAGGCCATTAGCCTAGCCGCAGAAGGGGCCAGCCTCGCAATAATTTTTCGAGAGGACGAATCTGGCCTCACAGCGATAAGAATGAGAGAAGCTTCTAAATATTATGTAGCCGGATCTGACCAAGTCACAATTTCTGGAGAGGTTAAATGGCACTCCCATGATTTAGGCCTCATTCAGATCGGCAACGCCATAATTGACGTAACGAACTTGCTCGCTTTTCATACGCCCGAGGCTATTGTTTCAAACGAATTGAGCTTTAGCGGCATCCAGCCTAATTTGGGTGGAATGATCATCGCAATGAAAGCTGAATAGAAATTTTATAACTTGCAAAAAAATGGGCGCCTAGCGCCCATTTTTTTTGCTCAGTTTTCTGATGCCTTAAAAAAATATATTCCTACACCTACTTTTTCAGAATCGTCAGAAACATTCTCCGTTGGGCCGGCAACAGTCTTCGATGCATGCCCCACCATCCAGTCATCCAAAGAGGTCAAATAATCAAATGATGACAGTTCCACCAGCTTCCGGAACTCTTCAACATTAGCCGGATCCAGGTTCTGCGAGAACACGTACCGTTCTGGGTACCCCTCAATCTCCCTGTTGACAACTGCATTGTGAAAAATTGTTGTCAGAAGATTTGAGGTTGAAAAAAATGAAGATGATAAGTATTCATCATTCATAGGAGATGGCTCAAAAAAACGAGTCAGAGGCCTTACCAACCCATCTTCTATGACGACAGCTCCGCCTCTTTCTAACTCCTTGAGAAGAGCGACTGGAGGAACATCCCCTCCGTAATCTTTCACCAAGTCGCCAAAACACAGGCCTTCACCAATCTCAGCTAAAGCGGCGGGAGAACCCGTCCCATCCAGAAATTTTTGATCTGAGTACCATGCGGATAGAACCATATTTGCTGGGGAACGCACTAACGACAATTTTTCACTACGCTTATCGAGCGAGTCTCTTAACCTACGGACCTCTTTCCGAGTCAATCCGGTCATAACCGCTACGCGCGAAATATTTGTGGGACGCCCTCTAAGTCCATGATCGTCACTAGCCACCGATACGAAGGCGCTTTTGGTAACCTCGGCAAATTCTCTGTACCCAACACCAGAGGCCAGCAACAGGCGCGCTAAGGGTTTGACAACCCTAAAAAGGCCATCCAAAACAATCTCTCTCGTACTGGATTTCAAACTCACTCCCTATTTTCTAATAGTTATGAAGAAATGTTTGATTTTCATTCAAATTAACTAACTACTACGATTAACACATTATTATAATTTAAAGGTTAAAAGTTAACCATCTTTGAGAACTCAGTTGTTGAAATTACAGTAACCCCAAGCTTTTTCGCTTTCTCTACCTTACTGCCGGGATTCTCTCCGGTCAGCACAAAGTCGGTTTTCTTGCTTACCGAGTTGGTAACCCGCGCTCCCAGCGACTCAAGTAGTTCTTTCGCCTGGTCTCTACTCATTTCGGACAACGTGCCAGTAATTACAACGGTCTTACCACTAAATTGGCTATCTGAATCACCTACCTGAGGCATTTCATCCCAGGTAATTCCTAAATCAATGAGTCGGGACACGACTTCCCGATTATGCGCCTCCGCGAAAAATCGAAGGATATTGCCTGCCACTACAGGACCAACATCCGGTGTTCCCTGCAAGGTATCCTCATCAGCGGCGACTAGCGCCTCCAGGCCGGCCAGGTGTCTTGCCAGTGACTTGGCCGTGGTCTCCCCAACCTCTCTGATGCCCAATGCAAAAATAAACCTGGGTAACGTCGTATGCCTGCTGCGTTCGATTGCTGCTATGACATTTTCAGCGGACTTGGGACCCATACGCTCCAGCCCTTCCAGCGCATCTGCAGTAAGTTCAAAAATGTCTGCTGGTGTGCGAAGAAGATCTGCGTCGACCAATTGTTCAATCAATTTGGTTCCCAGTCCTTCGATGTCCATCGCTCGCCTGGAGGCAAAGTGGATGAGCGCCTCTTTTCTCTGGGCCTTGCAGTACAATCCGCCAACGCATCGAGCAACCGCCTCACCAGGAATGCGTTCTACATCGGAACCACAGACTGGGCAGCTATTCGGTAGCTCTATATGCCTGGCGGAGTCGGGCCTTCTCTCAGGAAGGATCCGAACCACTTCGGGGATGACGTCTCCGGCACGCCTCACAAATACGGTGTCGCCTATCCGGATGTCTTTGCGTTCGATTTCATCCATGTTGTGAAGCGTTGCATTGCTTACTGTAACGCCGCCAACAAACACCGGTTCCAATCGCGCCACTGGTGTCAGCGCGCCCGTCCGACCAACCTGGAACTCCACATCACGTATGACGGATAGTTCTTCCTGGGCTGGGAATTTGTGGGCGACGGCCCAGCGAGGTGCACGGGCGACGTAGCCCAACTCCTCCTGCAACGCTGCAGAATCGACCTTGTAAACCACACCGTCAATTTCATACGGAAGATCAGGACGCTTTTGCTGCATCGTTTCGTAATAGTTCAAACACCCCTGGTACCCGGTCACCAAACTCGCATCCGGTGAGACGGCAAACCCCCACCTCGCAAGGGTCGCGAGCAACTCGGTATGGCTATCGGGTTTGCCACCGCCTTCCCACTCACCAATACCATAGGTGAACATGGTCAGGGGCCGCCCCGCAGTCACCCTGGAATCCAACTGCCGGAGGCTGCCAGCCGCTGCATTCCTTGGATTCACAAAGGGCTTGCCTCCTTCATCTTCTATGCGTTGATTCAGGGATGCGAATCCTGCCAAACGCATGAAGATTTCACCTCGAACTTCCATCCGGGCGGGATACCCTGCCCCCTGCAGTCGCAAGGGCACAGTAGGAATTGTCCTAACATTCTGGGTAATGTCTTCG
Source organism: uncultured Chromatiales bacterium (assembly GCA_937128475.1). Classification (GTDB taxonomy): domain Bacteria; phylum Pseudomonadota; class Gammaproteobacteria; order Steroidobacterales; family BM003; genus CAKZML01. The sequence continues at coordinate 5,853 of CAKZML010000079.1, read as the reverse complement.
CCGGAAGCTCCATCACCTCGAGTGGAAGCTCTAACAAGAACGCCCTTCTCGTAAAGGAGATTGACCGCGGCGCCATCCAGCTTGGGCTCCGCACTGTAGGCTACTAGGCCAGCAGTCCCCAGACCCTCACGAACCCGTCGATCGAAGTCCTGAAGTTCCTCAGCGGTAAAGGCATTACCCAGCGACAGCATCGGCTGCAGATGCGTGGCCTCCTCGAACTTCCCTGCCGGGGCAGCGCCTACTCGCTGGGTAGGCGAATCGATACTGAGAAGCTCTGGATAGCGCTCTTCGATACCCTGCAATTCCCGCAACATACGATCGTATTCAGAATCCGGAATTTCCGGGTCATCCAATACGTAATAACGATGGTTGTGGTAATTGAGTTGTTGGGCAAGCTCTATGGCTCTGCGTTTTGCCTCGTTAATGTCCATCAGGCTTCCGGCGCTGGATCTTCATTACTAGCGAGAACGGATTGATCTTTTTCGTTCGAAATCTATTATTTCATCGCGCAGGTAGCTTGCACGTTGAATACTCAGTGAACTGCCAGTCTCATCTAGCACTTCACCGTCAAAACTGTCGGCGGCGGCCCTGGCAAAATCCAGCATGGACTCGAAAGCGAGCCTCCCCTCCAGGTAATTGGGAAGAACCATGAAAAGTGTCACACCCGGAATATTCTGAGTTTCTATATTTGCCAGGTCGAAACTACCTGGCTCAGCTATGCTCGCCGCGCTGAAGATAGGTCCAATATTCCGGCTGCCGTCGAACTGGAACTTGTGAAAGATCTTCAGCCGGCCAAAACGCAAGCTATGTTTCTTGAACAATTCTGTGAGGGCAACACCAGGAACTGAAAATTCAGAGGAAAATGCGACTCTCAGTGTGACAATCTTTTCGGGATCGCCCAGGGCTTCCGGCTCATCAGATATTTCCGGATCAACCCTTGCAGGATCCGCTTCACCACCCTGGCTATCATCTGACAGAAAAGGTTCGTTATCCTGATCTGATCCTGATGCACCATCACCGGGCGCTACTGCAGAATCAGCACCCAATACGGGTTCGCGTTTCAATAAACCGCCGGCGCCCTCACCCTTATCCGCATCAGTTCGATTGCGAGTGAAGAAATAAATTCCGGCGATCACAAGTATCCCGGCGGCTAACAATATCCATCTTAGTTCTGTCATATTCTTAGTTACATTGCTGACATTTGTACGGCTTCTTCAACATCAACCGAAACCAGGCGCGACACGCCGGGTTCCTGCATGGTCACACCCGTTAACTGGTTGGCCATCTCCATGGTCACCTTGTTATGAGTAATAAACAAGAACTGAACCTGCTCGGACATTTCACGAACAATTTCGCAGAACCTGCTCACATTCGCATCATCCAGCGGCGCGTCAACCTCATCAAGCAAGCAGAACGGAGCCGGATTTAGCTGGAAAATAGCGAACACCAGGGCAACCGCAGTCAGTGCCTTTTCACCACCACTGAGAAGGTGGATGCTGCTGTTTCTCTTACCCGGCGGACGGGCCATGATTGTCACACCTGCCGTCAGAAGATCTTCATCACTGAGTTCAAGGTATGCATGACCGCCACCAAATAGTCTCGGGAAATTCTGTTTCAGCCCCGAATTCACACGGTCATAGGTTTCTTTGAAACGCGTGCGCGTTTCCCGGTCAATCTTGCGGATTGCGTTCTCAAGAGTCTGCAGCGCCCCCTCAAGATCGGTGTTCTGGGCTTCCAGGTATTGCTGGCGCTCCGACTGTTCCTTGAACTCATCAATCGCTGCCAGGTTAATCGGGCCAAGCCGCCCAATCCGACCAGTAATGTTTTCAAGCTTCTGTTCCCACTGATCAACATCAGCCTCTTCAGGCATTTGCTCACCGATGGCGTCGAGTTCGTATTCCGTCTTACTGAACTGCTCGAACAGGGCCTCGCGACGCAAGGTTATCTCCTGCGAGGCCATACGCGCCTCATCCAGGGCTTCTCTTGCTGCATTCACCGCAAGTTCCTGATCCGCCCGCCTCTGCTCAAGCATTCGCATCGCCGAATCCACATCTTCCAATGCCTTGCGTGCATCCTGAAGGCGCGTCTCCACAAGAACCCGTTCTTTCAACTTCGCCTGCAATTCTTCCTTCTGCCCGGCAATGGGGACTTCGGCATCCGTAAGTTGCTTTTCAAGTTCGACCTTGCGTTCATCAAATCGATTCAACTGGGCCCGCATACGCTCAAGACCAGCCAGGGCATTTTCACGAGTACTCTTTCGTGACTGGATCTTCAGCTGGATCTCTTGAGCTTTCACCCGGTCATCATTCGCTGCGCGTTCAGCCTCAAGCAAACGGCGGGTCAACTGCTCCCTGTCAGCCTGCAAGGCATTACGCTTGTTGTTCAAATCAGCCAGCAGTTCGATAGCTTTTTCCTGACGATCCCTCGCCTCGTTTACCAATTGCTTGAACTCGCCTATCTGGCCGGTAACTTCCTCGTGTTCCGATCCCAAGCGTTCCTGCTGACGAGTCATCTGCTCGATACGCGAACGATGGGACTCCAGTTCGCCGTTCACACGGGACTGCTCGCGATACAAAACCGCCTGCTTCGCCTGGGCTTCCTCTCTGAGCTTTTCCTGGGCCTCGAGGTTTTCCCGAATTTCAGCAAGCTGGGTTTCCAGCTTTGTATCATCATCCTGCTTCTGGGCTACCTGCTCACGCAGGGAACGCATTTCCGACTCACGCTCGAACACCCCCGCATGCACGTCTTCGCCACGGGTAACCCGCAACCAGTTAGGTCCTACCCAAACGCCGTCACGGCTTATCACCGACTCATTGGCGGCAAGACTGGAGCGCATTGCCAATGCCTGATCCAGGTTTTCGGAGACTTTGATGCTGCCCAGCAACGACTTGATCCGGGGATGACCCGAAACTTTTTCAGCCAATGAGGAGGCAAGACCCTGCACTGCACCGGAACTCTCCGCCCCATCGAACAGGGAAATATGACCCTTCTCCAGTTCACCAAGCAATGCGGTGGCTTCTCCAAGGTCATCCACGAGGACCGCTTCAAGGTATTCACCCAGCACAGTTTCAACTGCGCGTTCCCAGCCGCCGTCAACAGTCAGGCACTGGGCAAGACGCTTGCTCGAGCCCAGGCCATGCTTCTCCAGCAAACTCCTGGTGGCAGCTTCGTTCTGTCCCAGCGCGGCCTGCTGAAGCGCCTCAAGGGAGGCCAGCCGCCCGCCAGCGGCGCGAATTTCCCCGCGTAATTTATCTTTTTGCTCGGAGGCGACGTGCTCATCCGAACGTAATTTGGCAATTTGGGCGCCCAGGCTCTCTCTATTGCTTTCCAGTTCGTCCAGTTCGCTGCGATGGGCCTGTAACTCCTTCTGCAGGAGCTCAAACTTTTCCTGCAACGGGTTAACGTCTGACTGACCCAGTTCCGCCTGGATTCTTTCGCTGCGAGACTGGGCACGGCCAATCTGCGAATCCAGTTGTTCGAGTTTGGCGCGTTCAACGCTGGCGTTTTGCTGAGCGTCATTTACCTGCTGGCTATTCTCATCCCAGCTCTGCTGCAAATGCTGCATTTCGGCCTGGGCCTGCTGCAAACCTACAGCCGATGCCTGGAGACTCTGCTGAGCATGGTCAAAGGTGGGTTCCAGGTCGTTAAGTGCTTCTTCCAACTCCACGATCTGACTCTGATCCTTGGAGATATGTTCCTGAATATCTTTCAGACCCTGGGCCGCCTGCTCCAGGTCAATCGCCTGCCGTTGGCGCATTTCCTCAGCGTGATGAATCGACTGCTCCAGCCGGGCAATCTCGGATCCAATGCCGTAAAACCCCCCTTGAACCTGATTGAACTTATCAGTCAGCTCAATATGGCTTTCACGGGTCGTCTCAATTTCACTTTCAGTGCTGCGCTGCGACGAAATTCCTGCTTCCAGGCGCGTCTGCCGCTCGCTGACCGCCTGTGAGCGCTGTCTAATAGTCTGATCCATGACTTTTAACTTCAAGGCCAGCAGCTCAGCCGTGGTATGCCGTTCTTCTTCCTTCAGGTCCTTGAAACGTTCCGCGACCCGCGCCTGCCTCTGCAAATGCTTGATCTGCTTTTCAACCTCGTCCCGCAGGTCGCGCAAGCGCTCCAGATTCTCACGGGTATGAGAAATGCGATTTTCTGTCTCGCGCCGACGATCCTTGTACTTGGATATCCCGGCCGCCTCCTCCAGGTAGACCCGCATTTCTTCTGGCCGCGCCTCGATCAGGCGGGAAATCATGCCCTGCTCAATGATTGCGTAGCTACGTGGCCCCAGCCCGGTACCCAGGAAGAGATGGGTAATATCCTTTCGCCGGCACTTGGTGCCATTCAGGTAATAATTTGATGTCCCGTCTCGGGAGAGAACGCGCTTGACTGAAATCTCCGTGAAATTTGCGTACTGCCCGCCCACAGACCCGTCAGAATTATCAAAATTCAGTTCAATGGTTGCCGTACCCACCGGCTTGCGAGCGCTGGAGCCATTGAAAATTACATCTGCCATGGACTCGCCGCGCAAGTGCTTCGCAGAGCTCTCCCCCATCACCCAGCGCACGGCGTCGATGACATTGGACTTTCCGCAGCCATTGGGGCCAACGATTCCCATCAGGTTGCTAGGCAAATTAATGGTGGTCGGATCAACGAATGACTTAAATCCAGCAATCTTTATCTTTGCGAGACGCATGAAACCTCTATTCTCAATGGTCGGAACAATCCGCGTAGTGTAAAGTAATCCCCGTCCCAAGACGATTACAAAAAAGGAGGCCTGAAAGGGCCGTCCCAGAGATAAAATGAGCCAGAACGACGCAAAAAACACCACCCAGGGTCCTAACAGGGATCTGGAAACCTTCCCCAACCCGAATCCCGAGCGTGACTTCACGATTCGGATCAGCATACCGGAGTTCACCTGCCTGTGTCCCAAGACCGGCCAGCCAGATTTCGCAACGCTTAAACTGGAATATGTTGCCGATCAGGCCTGCGTGGAGCTTAAGTCTCTGAAGCTGTATATGTGGTCATTCCGAGAGGAAGGCGCCTTCCACGAGGCCGTAACCAATCACATCCTGGGCGACCTGGTGGCTGCCACCAGCCCTCGATTTATGCGCCTTACCGCCGACTTCAATGTTCGGGGCGGAATTTACACGGCCGTTGTTGCGGAATATCGCATGCCCGGCTGGCAAGCCCCGGAACTGGTCAAACTCCCCTAAGCAAGGAAATTAGCCACTAATCCGTCAAAATTAGACGAAATACCTTGTTACGTTGACCGGTTTTCGGATATATAATGTCGGGTTTATTCCGGGTGTCGGAGAGTTCGAATGGCAGTAAAGAAGACCGCCAATAAAAAGCAAAGCAAGAAGGTAGTGGCCAAGAAGGCGACCGCCAAGAAAGCTGCAACTAAAGCTCCAGTCAAGAAAGCTGCTGCCAAGAAAGCACCAGCCAAGAAGACTGTGGCGAAAAAAGCTCCAGTCAAGAAAGCTGCCGCCAAGAAAGCGCCAGCCAAGAAGACTGTGGCGAAAAAAGCTCCAGTCAAGAAAGCTGCTGCCAAGAAAGCGCCAGTCAAGAAGGCTGCTGCCAAGAAAGCGCCAGCCAAGAAGACTGTGGCGAAAAAACCTGTGGCGAAAAAAGCCCCTACCGTACGAAAATCCGGTGATGCATTCAGCGGCCCTATCCACGGAGTAAAGCCCTACGCCACTAAACGTGGCGAAATGTACATGGGCGAAGATCAACTTGAGCACTTCCGCCAGATTCTGCTGAATTGGAAGCGGGAACTCATGGAAGAAGTCGATCGTACCGTGCACCACATGCAGGATGAGGCAGCAAACTTCCCCGATCCGAATGATCGCGCTA
>CAKZML010000078.1 GCA_937128475.1 uncultured Chromatiales bacterium | reverse complement strand
TATGCAAGACATCCAACTCGACTTCGATTACCTGAGACAACAGATCGTCGGTATTGATTCGGCGTTCCAGACGCCCTACGGACGGCGCTTGATGTCTTACTGTGACTACACCGCCTCCGGGCGCTGCCTGCTGTTCGTGGAAAAGTATCTGCAGGCCTTGCAGAAAATTTATGCCAACACCCATACCGAAGATGACCTGACCGGTCGCAGCATGACCAAGTTGCTGCATGAAGCCGAGCATATGATCAAGAGCGCGGTGAATGCCGGACCCAATGGCCGGCTGGTGGCCTGCGGTACCGGGGCGACCGGCGCCATCGACAAGTTCCAGCAAATTGTCGGCGTGGCTCTCGCCCCCGCCACGGCCGAAAACCTGCGCGAGGAACTCAAGGGTTTCCTGGGAGAGGAAGACCTGGAAAAATTCCGCGCCCATCGACGCTCTCACGAACCGGTGGTTTTTGTCGGCCCCTACGAACACCATTCCAATGAAGTGTCCTGGCGCCAGGGACTGGCCACCGTGGTCGAGGTAAACCTGGCCGAGGACGGCGGCGTGGATTTCAAACACCTGGAGGAACTGCTCCAGAAACCGGAATACCAGGGCCGACTGCGCATCGGTTCGTTCTCCGCCGCCTCCAACGTGACCGGCATGAAAACCCGCGTGCATGACATTGCCGCCCTGCTCCACAAATACGATGCCCTGGCCTGCTTTGATTTTGCCGCCAGCGCGCCCTATGTCGACATCAACATGAATCCGGAACCCGGCCCCGAGGGCCAGGACCCCTCCCTGGACGCAATATTCGTCTCACCCCACAAGTTCCTTGGCGGTCCGGGATCAAGCGGCATCCTGGTATTCAACCAGCGCTTCTATCGTCACGACCTGGCACCGAGTGTAGGTGGCGGCGGCACCGTGGATTACGTAAGTCCGGTAGACCAGGATTTTGTAAAAGACGTTGAAGAGCGTGAAAAGGCCGGCACCCCTGGAGTGCTCCAGACCATGAAGGCCGCACTGGCATTCCAGATCAAGCGCAACCTGGGCACGGAACGTATCGAAAAAAGAGAGTCGGAGTTGCTGGAGCGCGCAGCCAAGCGCTGGAAGAGCAATCCACGCATCGAGATCATGGGCAACCAGGACATGTCCCGTCGCATCGGTATCGTGAGTTTCAACTTGCGTGACCCGGGCGGTCTGTACCTGCATCCCAAGCTGGTCACCGTACTGCTTAACGACCTGTTCGGCATCCAGTCACGGGCCGGCTGTTCCTGCGCCGGGCCTTATGGACATCGCCTGCTGGATATCGACCTGGAAACCTCCGAGCAATACCGGGACTGGGTACGCAAGGGCTATCACGGCATCAAGCCGGGCTGGTGCCGTGTGGGTTTCCACTTCGCCATGGACAATGCCGAGGCTGACTACGTCATCGAGGCGGTGCACTTCCTGGCCGACTTCGGTTATCGCTTCCTGAGCGAGTACGACTTCGATGTTAATTCGGGAATGTGGAGCCATCGCAATTACGAAGAAAAGACCGAGCCGTTCACCCTGGCCGCCGCACTCAAGTCCAGCGGCTGCGACCAGACGGCCCTGCCCCTGGATGTGCGAGTCAGGCTCTATGAAAGCTACCTGAACGAAGCGCAGGCGATCGCCGAAGACATCGGCGAGCCGGATGAGGAAGACCGCAACCGTCTCAAGGGCCAATTCGGCAAGCTGCAGTTTTTCGCGGCCTGATTTCTAGCCGGGTGGTATCGGCTAGAGGTTTTTCATCAGCCGATACCAGTACTCCATCGCTTTGTAGAACGCATCAACACTGACCCGCTCGTTCATGCCGTGGGCACGGATATCGTTCATGTCCGCCCCCAGCGCACTGACACCGTAGGTGGGTATACCCGCGTTACGCACATGCAACCCATCGGTAGCGCCGGTACTCATCTTGCCCATCACGGGCAGGCCCGGATACATCTGGGCCGACACCCCACCCAGCAATTCCATGATCGCCGGGGTCATGGGTGATGGCGGACTGGCCACCGCCGGGAAAACAGAGGTCATGGAAATACGGTCATTGGCCAGTATCCGGCGCAGTGTCTCCTGCACCTGGTCGGGGGAATCCTGGGGAAGCACCCGGCAGTTCACGATTGCCTGGGCAGTCTGTGGCAAGGCGTTTTCTGCATGGCCCCCGTGCAACTGGGTGGCGACACAAGTGGTACGCATGGTGGAGTTGTAGACCGCAGACTTAGCTAACAAGGCCAGTTGTTCAGCGGTAGCGGAGTCCGAGGCCAGCGCCTGCATGGCCCTGGCAGTTTCCGGTTCCTGGAAGCGTGCCGACTCCTTGAAGAAACTCCGGGTCACATCATTCAGGCTGACCGGGAACTGGTACTGACTCAAATTCACCAGCCCCTGGGCCAGTTCGTAAATCGCGTTATCCGGTCGGGGAACAGAACTGTGGCCACCGGGGTTGGTGACCTCCAGCTTCAAGGTCAGGTAGACCTTCTCAGCCCCCTGGATTACGAACGCAGACGGCTTGCCATCCATGTAGGGAATGCCGCCGCCATCGGAGTTCAGGGAGAACTCGGCGTCCACCAGGTCACGGTGTTCCTTCAGCATGTACATGATGCTCTCGGCAGCGGTTTCCTCGTCACCACTGAGCACCATGATCATGTCACGGGCCGGTACGAAACCCTCTTTCTTTAAACGCAGGAAGTTCGCCATCAAGGTGACGACACCGGCCTTGTTATCCGAGGTGCCGCGACCGTAGAAATATCCGTCTTTCTCGATAAAAGTAAACGGATCCATTTCCCAGTCTTCGCGTAGCGCGTCCACGACATCCATGTGGGCCATCATCATGACCGGGCGCCCCTGGCCACGGCCGCGGTAACGCACCACCACCCCCATAACCTCCGGGCGCGGACCCAGCAGGTGAACGTCCTCGGCAGCGAATCCGCCTTCCAGCATGGTCTTGGCCGCGAAGGCGGCAATCTCTGCACTGCCACCGCGTGGCTCACTTGATGGAATGTTCACCAGGTCTTCATACAAGTCCCTGGCGATCACATCGAACTCCTCGCTCGCCCCGGCGCTTGAGGCAAAACCCAGCACCGAGCACAGCACCAGGAGCAATCCCCGTACGCCGCGAACTTTCACCGTGTGAACATGTGTTGTCATTCGATTTTCCCCAAGTGTGTTGTGTGCTCAGACAGTTGCAAAACCTATGACCTACTCTGCCTTGGCCAGGTACTTGTCGAACCAGGCGATGTAGCGTTGCAGTCGATCCAGCTTGAATTCGGGACGACCCAGGCCGTGGTGCTCGCCGGGGTAGATCACCAACTGGGTGTCCACGCCCAACTGGCGAAGGGCCTGGTACATCTGTTCCGAGGCATGTAACGGCACGTTGTAATCCATTTCACCCACCACAAACATGGTGGGGGTCTTGATGCGATCCGCATGCAGGAAGGGATAGGATAATTTCAGCCACGTATCCAGGTTTTCCCAGGGAGCGCCCAGCTCGGCGGTCCACTCACGAATGTACTGGTCGTGTCCGTACCCGCCCAGCATATTGGACATGCCTGCGCCGCTGATGGCCGCCTTGAATCGGGTGTCACTGGCGATCACGTAGTTGGTGAGAATGCCGCCATAACTCCAGCCGAAGATTCCCAGTCGATCCGGATCGGAGAACTTGTTGTCCACCATGTAATCCGTCGCAGCCAGCATGTCCTGCAAGTCAGGATGTCCCCAGTTGGCAAACAGCGCGCTCTGGAAGGCCTCGCCGCGACCGGTGCTGCCACGGAAGTTTGGCGCCACTACCACGTAGCCCTGGGCAGCCAGGACCTGGAAGTTAAACTCGAATTCGAACTGCCGCTGGGAGACCGGACCGCCGTGGGGACGCATCAAGGTGGGACGCGGTCCGTCGTGCTCTGCCACCGGGGTCATCACCACGGCGTGAATTTCGGTTCCATCGGCGGAATTAAAACTGATGGCGTGGGTTCCTGCCAGGGCAACCTCTTCCAGCCATTTATTGTGCTGGGTCAGCTGCCGAGTGCGCTTGCCTTCCAGTACCTGCAACTCGTGAGGCATGGCGGGCGTGCTGGTCAACAAGACCACGCCCTTGGGCGCCACGGCCAGGCCGGCCACCACTTGTCCGGTTGGCGTCAGGCGCTTGATCTTGCCTCCCCGGGCGGGAATGCTCGCAAGCTGCACGCTCTGGTCATCTTCGAGCAGGAAATAGATTTGCTTGCCGTCCTTCGACCATTTCGGAGAAAAAACATTTCGGTCCAGGTCATTGGAGATGACCTGCACCT
>CAKZML010000077.1 GCA_937128475.1 uncultured Chromatiales bacterium | reverse complement strand
TAGGCTGCCGCCACATCTGGCCAGTCCGTCGTGAACTCTCACCCGATACTTGAACACCCGAATTGATTGATGATATAGACTCTGTCTATGTATCAGATCAGTCCAGTGGCAGTGCTTGCGCTCATCGCGGTTGCGATGTGCTGGGCATTGGCCGTGGTGTTGTATCGGGTTGGAACTCCGGGCAGCGTTGCCCGGAAGCTTTCCCTGTTGCTGGTCGCCGAGGGTGTGGCCCTGGTGTCCACCGGGTATATCGATTTACTCTTCACCGAATCCATGCTTTCCAGCAGCTGGTATCCCGGTTGGTGGGATGTCGAGGCGACCATTCATACCTTTGGCGATGTGGCGATGCTGGCGCTGTATCCATCTTTTCTCGCCCTGGCGCTGAGAACAAAACTGACGAATCCGTTTGCGGGTAAAACGGCGCGACTGGTGGTGAGTGGCCTGGCGGTGGCATTGTTTTTTGCCGTGCCGTTTACGCCCCTGGAAGTCGGTGCCAGCTCGCTGTATTTCTTGCTCGCCTCGCTGTTTATTTTTGCATTGGTGGCCTCGATTCATGCCTGGTACACGGCGACCGGTGTTGCTCGCGCCCGCGCCCGGGCCTTCGCCATCGCCTTTGGTATCCGGGATATCTGTTGGTGTTTTGTTTACGGCTACGCCATCGTGATGATATTCAGGGGCGAGTACTCGGTTGTTGATTCGGATGCGACGAGTTTCATCTATGTGATCTATGCGCTGGGAACCCTGTTTGCCGTGCCGCTGATCGCCTATGGCATCTTGCGGACCCAGCTGTTCGACATCGATCTGCGTATACGCTGGACCATCAAGCAGTCCACCCTGGCGGCGGTGTTCGTGACCATCGTTTACCTGGTGTCCGAGGGGGCCGAGCAATTGTTGTCCTCCGAATTTGGGACTTTTGCCGGGCTGCTGGCCTCGGCAGTGGTGGTGTTTTTCCTGGCGCCCCTTCAGCGCTTCGCCGAGCGCGTGGCGAGTGTGGCCATGCCCAATACCCGGAACACCCCTGAGTACGCAGCTTTTCGCAAGTTGCAGGTTTACGAGGCGGCATTGGCAGAGGCGATGGAGGGTGGTGGCATTTCGGCGAAGGAGCGTGCGCTGCTGAATCGGCTGCGGGACAGTCTGGGGATATCGGAAGCCGATTCCGAGACCATGGAGCATGACATGCTGGCCCCGGCGCAGAATCAGGCGACGGCGTAGTTCTCTCTCGAACCCGCCAGACACCGCGTGGCGGACGCCGGAAAAATCAGCATTAATTGTATCCGGCCCCATTAATTCGGGTTTTGCGGTATTGGCGTCTATGGCCCGTGGCGGCAATTGCTGGCACCATCGGGGCTGATATTTTTCCTGCCCCGGAGCCTGGTCAATGAATATGCCTGTTCGATTACTGAAATTCCTGCCTGCGCTGCTGGCCTTGTCCTTTGCCGGCATGGCCTGCGCCGGACTGGACCCGGTGGAGCAACGCATCGTGGCTGCGGTCAACGCTGAGCTGCCCGCCGATGTGGCGCTGCTGGAGAAGGTGATCAATATCAACAGCGGCACCATGAACTTTGCCGGTGTGCGCCAGGTGGGTGAAGAATTCGACAAGGCGTTCACGGAACTGGGTTTCACCACACAATGGATTGATGGTGAAGGGTTTGATCGCGCCGGCCACCTGGTAGCCAGTCACGGTGACAAGGGCGTCAAGGTGCTGATGATTGGACACCTGGATACGGTATTCGCGCCGGACAGCCCCTTCCAGCGCTATGAGCCCCTGGATGGCAATCGGGTGCGTGGCCCTGGCATCACGGACATGAAGGGCGGTGACGTGATCATAGTCTCGGCCCTGAAGGCCCTGAGAAGCGCCGGGGTGCTGGATGAACTGAGTATCCGGGTGGTGCTGATGGGGGATGAGGAAAATCGCGGTGAGCCCCATGAGATCGCCAACGCGGCCCTGATCGAGGCGGCTAACTGGGCGGATGTGGCAATCGGCTTCGAGGACGGCGATGGGAATCCCGAGACCATCGTGGTCTCGCGTCGGGGCTCAACGTCCTGGCAGTTGAAGGTAAGTGGTACGCCGGCCCATTCCTCCCAGGTGTTCCAGCCCGAGGTGGGCTACGGGGCGATTTACGAGACCGCCCGCATCCTGGATGGCTTTCGCACGGCATTGTCTGCCGAGCCCAACCTGACCTTCAATCCGGGAGTGATCGTGGGCGGGACAGACACGGCCCTGGATGAGGACACCTCGGCCGGCACAGCATTTGGCAAGGAGAACGTGGTGGCCCGCAGTGTCCTGGTGAACGGTGACATCCGCGCCCTGTCTCCTGAGCAGTTGGTTGACGCCAAGGCTAAAATGCAGGGAATTGTCTCTGCTCACCTGAACGGCACCGGGGCGACACTTGAGTTCTCGGACAGCTATCCGCCCCTGGCGCCCAGCGAGGGCAATTATCGTCTGCTGGGTATGTACGATGCGGTGAGCCAGGACCTGGGTTTCGGACCGGTGGCCGCAGTGGACCCGCGCAAGGCCGGTGCGGCGGATGTCTCATTCACCTCGGGGCTGGTGGAGATGGCCATCGACGGGGCGGGCCTGATGGGTTGGGGCGGACATACCGACGATGAGATCGCCGACATGG
>CAKZML010000076.1 GCA_937128475.1 uncultured Chromatiales bacterium | reverse complement strand
TCTTTCAACTGGTCCATTGCGGTTCGCAAGGTCTTGCGATCCGCGCCTTCCAGGCGAGCCGCGACAACTTTCACGCCCTTCACATCCACCGCCTGGTCTGCCAGGTCGGTGCTGCGTCCGCCCGCCAACTGGCTCTTGAGCTTCTCCAGTTCTTTCTCGAGGCTGCGATTGCGCTGGAGCAACTGTCGCACCTTGTCAGCCAGGTCCTCTTTCGGACCCTTCACCATGTCAGCCAACTCACCCAGCTGGTCATCCTGGGCCCGAATCCAGTCCAGGGCAGACTTGCCACTGAGCGCCTCTATACGGCGTACACCGGCCGCCACACCCGACTCGGAGACAATGCGCATCAAGCCAATATCACCGGCCTGGTCCACATGGGTGCCGCCACATAATTCGGTGGAAAAATCTCCGATCTTCAAGACCCGGACATGCTCTCCGTATTTCTCGCCGAACAGCGCCATGGCGCCGGCCTCAATGGCCTCGTCGTAACCCATGACTGCAGTGCTGGCTTCGCCATTTCTGCGCACCTGTTCATTCACCAGGTCTTCAACCTGTCGCAATTGCTCGCTGGTCACCGCCTCGTAGTGAGAGAAATCAAACCGCAGTCGTTCAGGGGCAACCCTGGAACCCTTCTGGTTCACGTGCTCGCCCAACACCTGGCGTAACGCAGCGTGCAAGAGGTGGGTGGCTGAATGGTTCAGGACAATTGCCTGGCGGCGCTGGGCGTCAACCGTTGCAGTCAGGGTCTCGCCCAACTTGATGGCGCCCCCGGACAATTCACCAATGTGACTGACCGAATGACCCAGCTTCTGGCTATCCATCACCTTGAAGTGACTATTGGCTCCGGCCAGTTCACCGGTGTCACCTACCTGGCCGCCGCTTTCGGCGTAAAAAGGCGTGGCCTCAAGCACCACCTGGCCAGTCTGCCCCGGTTCCAGGGACTCAACAGACTTTCCTTCGCATATCAGGGCCACGACCTTGGCCTGACCTTCCAAATTTTCGTATCCGGTGAACTCTGTGGCAGGCAGGTCGGCAACTAGCTTGGCGTCCGAGGCAGTACCCACGGAGCCGAACATGCTGCTGGCCCTCGCCCGGGTGCGCTGGGCTTCCATTTCCTGTTTGAAGCCGGCGTGGTCCAGGGTCAATTGACGTTCCCGGGCAATATCCTCGGTCAGGTCAATGGGGAAGCCGTAAGTGTCGTAAAGTTTAAATACCGTGCGCCCTGGAATCACGCTGCCGTGCATGCCGGCAATGGACTCTTCCAGGATGCGCATACCCTGGTCCAGGGTCTCGGCAAACCTCTCCTCTTCCTGGAGCAGGATCTTGCGCACATGGTCAGCCTGGGCTGCCAATTCCGGATAGGCTTCGCCCATCTCGGCCACCAGGGGGGCAACCAACAAGTGGAAAAACGGATCGCTCATGCCCAGCTTGTAACCATGGCGAATAGCCCGACGGATAATCCGCCGCAGCACATAACCGCGGCCTTCGTTAGAAGGTAAAACGCCGTCCACGATCAGGAAGCTACAGGCACGGATGTGGTCGGCAATAACATACAGGGACGGCAGGTCCCGCTGTTTCACGCCGATGATATCGGCGGTGGCGCCAATCAGGTTGGCGAACAGGTCTATCTGGTAATTGCTGTGCACGCCCTGCATCACCGCAGAGACCCGCTCCAGTCCCATACCGGTATCCACTGAGGGCTTGGGGAGAGGCGTCAAGGTGCCGTCTTCCGCACGGTCATACTGCATGAAAACCAGGTTCCAGATTTCCACGTAGCGATCGCCATCTTCTTCAGGCGTGCCTGGCGGTCCACCCGGCACGTCGGCGCCGTGATCGTAGAAGATTTCGCTGCAGGGACCGCAAGGACCGGTGTCACCCATGGCCCAGAAATTATCCTTCTCACCCAGGCGGCTCAGCCGGGCGGGGTCCACACCAATTTCCTTGATCCAGATATCCGCGGCTTCGTCATCGTCCTCGTAAACCGTGACCCACAACCTGTCGGCCGGCAGGCCCAGTTCCTTGGTTACAAACTCCCAGGCGAAGGCGATAGCCTCGTGCTTGAAATAGTCGCCGAAACTGAAATTTCCCAGCATTTCGAAGAAGGTATGGTGACGGGCGGTATACCCCACGTTCTCAAGGTCATTGTGCTTGCCGCCGGCTCGTACACAGCGCTGGGAACTCACCGCACGCTCGTAGCTGCGCTTTTCCTTGCCCAGGAACAAGTCTTTGAACTGAACCATTCCCGCGTTGGTGAACAACAGGGTGGGATCATTTCCCGGAACCAGGGGGCTGGAAGCCACGATCTCGTGGCCTCGACTCTGGTAAAACTCCAGGAACTTCTGTCTGACTTCAGCGCTTTTCATATGCGTCACTGCATCCGAATCAAGTAAACAAAATAACGTGCCCGTCCCCGAAAGGGCGGCACCGCAATCAACCTCTAATCCTAACCCGCAGGGGCCTAGTTGTCGCCAACCGCGAAGCGAATTTCTTCGCTAGTGAAGCCGCGGTACTGCAGGAATCGTAACTGTTTGGCCTTTTGGGGAAAGTCAGCGGGAAGGCCCTGGCCAAAACGTTTAACGCGAACCTGTGCCGCCAACTCAAACCAATCGCACTCGGCTTCGGCCAACGCCTGCTCAATCAGCGCCTGGGAGACGCCTCTTTCAGAAAGGTCCGCACTGATACGCACTGAGCCCTGCCCTTTCTGGATCCGGGAGGAAACAAAGCTTTCCGCAAATCGCCCCTCGTGCAGCAAGTTGTCGTCAATCAAGCCCTGCAGGGCCTGCTCGACCAGCTCACCCCACATATCCCGCTTTTGCAACTTCCTGCGCAACTCCAGGACGGAGTGCTCGCGACGCGCCAGCAGATCCATCGCAGTTCGCCTGACATCCGCCAGGCTGAACTGCGACTCGTCGTTATCTGTCACTGAATCCCGGCCCGCACTCAGGACTCGGCCTGCTCCTTGGCCTCAGCTTCAGCCTCAGCCGTAGCCTGCTTGCTTGGCAGCAACTTGCCACGGACCGCGGTTTCAATTTCGATAGCCACCTCGGGGTTTTCTTTCAGGAACTGGCGGACGTTTTCCTTGCCCTGCCCGATCCGGTCACCGTTGTAGCTATACCAGGAGCCTGCCTTGTCCACGAAGCCATGGGCCACGCCAAGGTCGATGATCTCGCCCAGGCGGGAAATACCCTCTCCGTAGAGAATTTCGAATTCGGCCTGGCGGAATGGCGGAGACACCTTGTTCTTCACGACTTTCACGCGAGTCTGGTTGCCAATCACCTCATCGCCCTTCTTGATGGCGCCAATGCGGCGAATATCCAGTCGCACCGAAGCGTAGAACTTCAGGGCGTTACCACCGGTGGTGGTCTCGGGATTGCCGAACATCACACCGATCTTCATACGAATCTGGTTGATGAAGATCACCATGGTATTGGAACGCTTGATGTTACCGGTGAGCTTACGCAGGGCCTGGGACATCAGTCGCGCCTGCAAGCCCATGTGGGAGTCACCCATCTCGCCTTCGATTTCAGCCTTGGGCGTCAACGCAGCCACGGAATCAACCACTACCACGTCCACTGCGCCTGAGCGCACCAGCATGTCGGTGATTTCCAGGGCCTGCTCGCCGGTATCCGGCTGGGACACCAGCAGGTTATCCACGTCCACACCCAGCTTCTGGGCATATTGGGGATCCAGGGCGTGCTCGGCGTCAACAAACGCGCAGGTGCCACCGAGCTTTTGGGCCTCGGCAATGGCGTGCAGTGTCAGGGTCGTCTTACCAGAGGACTCAGGACCGTAAATCTCGACGACCCGACCCCTAGGGAGCCCGCCCACGCCCAGCGCTACGTCCAGGCCAAGTGAGCCTGTGGAGACTACTTCTATGTCTTTGGCAGGGCCACCGTCGCCCAGGCGCATTACTGAGCCCTTACCAAACTGCTTTTCTATCTGTCCTAGCGCTGCGGCCAGTGCTTTTTTACGATTGTCGTCCATTTGTCACCTGAACTTGAGTAGGGGGAAGCCCGTTTAGGGGCGGATTATTTCATATCTGGACTGCCTAGGCAGCGGTCAATTTCCGGCCAATTGGGGATTTATTCCTTAACTGCCTCGGAGGTTGGTTGTAATAGATGATACCGGGCCAGTGGCTCATAGCGTGCGCCACCCGGATCCGTCACCGAACTGACAAGGCAAAACTCCGTTGCCCGCCACGACAGTTGCGCCTTTAGCGGCTGCAGTGGCACCGGACCCGCCTTACGGGCCAGGGTCACATGGGGACGATACGTGCCCGCGCCGTGGCCCAGGGAGAATGGCGTCATGGCATCCCAGATACCCGCTACCAGGCCCGGCAAGGCATCAGGAAACGTCGACGGCTGCATCACCAGGGCCTTGGGACGGGGCCAGAAACTGAGCTCATCCAGGGTAAATTCAAAGCCGGGATGGTGTAATTCAGCTGCAGCTGCGCGTAATTCCGGCAGCATCCCGGCATCCACATTCCCCAGGAACGCCAGGGTCAGGTGAAGATTTTCGCGATTGACCGGCCGACCACCACTGGCCCGAACACAGCCCCGGGTGAGATCCCAGATTCGCTGGCCCAGGCCCGGATCGGGCCACAGGGCAAAAAACAATCGAAGACGGGCGGACTCAGACATGCAACTCAGGCACGGGGCAGGACCCCTTGCAGGGCAAACATCACAG
>CAKZML010000075.1 GCA_937128475.1 uncultured Chromatiales bacterium | reverse complement strand
GGGGACTGGCTGGCGCCCTGGACCTGGCGGCCACCGCAGAGGCCAACTCCCTGGGTGTCTGTATCACCCATTCCATGGACGGCACCATCGGCAGGCTGGCGGCCATGCATATAGCCGCCACCATCGACGGGCCCTGGCCACACGGTCTCTTCGCACCGGGTTTGCCCGAGCTGGCCGAAGAACCCCGGCTCGAACCCGATCGGTTATTGATGCCCTCCGGTCCCGGACTGGGATGGGGCGAGTTACGAGATGACCTGCTGGGGCCCTGGGATGGAGAATCATGACAGGCCAGCTAGCGGATCCGCTGTCCAGGTTTGCTCACGAGAAACCCGGGCAGCTGGCGCTTGTCACCGGCTCCGGTGAGGCGTTCAGCGCCCTGGAACTGGATAGGGCCGCCGAGTATTTCGCATCCGAACTGGTAAGGCTCGGAGCCTCTGCCGGCACGGTGGTCGCACTTGAGGGCACACCCGGCCCGACCTGGCTGGCGGCGCTGGCGGGATGCTGGCGGCTGGGGGCAATTGCTGCACCCTTGAACCATCGCCTTCCGGCCAAGGAAAACGAGCTGGCCGCCCAGACCATGGGCTGCGATATGCGCTGGACACCCAGCGATGAATTGTTCCCGGATACGATTGCCGCTTCACCCGTCAACATACCCGTGGAATGGTCTCCGGATCGGCCGCTAATCCGTGTCTGCACCTCGGGCTCCACCGGAGCGCCCCGATGCGTTGAACTCCTGGCAAGCCAGTTGCACAGCAGTGCACTGGCCTCCACCGAACGACTGGGCCACCAGTCTTCGGACCGCTGGCTGGTGTGTCTGCCGGTAAATCACGTGGGCGCGCTGGCGGCGATTTACCGGTGCCTGCATAACCAGGTCACCCTGGAACTGCACCCGGGCTACGACGGAGCCACGGTAGCCCGACGACTGGATAGCGGTGAGATCAGCCTGGTCTCACTGGTCCCGTCCATGCTTGAAGACATCCTTAACACTCGTGGCGAACAGTCCTTCCCGGCCTCGCTACGAGTCATCTTGCTTGGCGGCGCCGCCTGCGGCGAATCCCTGCTGGATCGATGCAGGCCGGCCAGCCTTCCGGTGGCCCTGACCTGGGGGATGACCGAAGCCGCCTCCCAGCTTGCCACCCGAGTGCCCGGTGATTTATCACCCCTGGACGAGGGTCTTCCGCCGCTGTCATGTGTCAGTGTTGAAGTGGATGCCAGTGGCAGGCTGGTGGTGGACAGCCCAATGTCACGAGGGCGACTGGTCACCACCGACATGGGTGAACTGACCCCATCGGGCCGGGTACGAATTCTTGGTCGAAGTGATGACCTGATTATCCGCGGCGGCGAAAACATGTATCCCGGCGAGATTGAAAACGTCCTGCGCCTGCACCCCGGGGTAACCGATGCTGTCGTGCTGCCCCAGGCAGATACACGGCTCGGCCAAGTGCCTGTGGCACTGGTCCAGGCTGGCGACATTGACGTGGAATCACTACGCGACTGGTGCCGGGAGCACCTGGCCGGATTCAAAATTCCAGCACGTTTCATTGCGATTGACGAGATGCCCCGAACCAGCGCCGGCAAGGTGGACAGACAGCGTCTCAAGGAACGGCTAAACGTTCAGTAAGCCCATGGCTGTCAGGACCCGCTCACTTCAGGCAAAAGACTGGTAGTCTTAGCCAAACTCGCATAAACGGAGAAGTCATATGCACGGTCGATTTGCAGTCTGTTTTATTGCCCTGGTCATGGGCCTTTCACTGGGCGCAACAAGCGACTCCCGGGCAGATTCAACAGACAAGGCTCCCGACCTGGTCAGTCTTATTGACGCCCGATTCCCCGAGCACCAACGCATCGCAAACCAGATATGGAATTACGCGGAGCTGGGCTACCAGGAAGAAAAAAGCAGCGCCCTGCTAAAGAAGACCCTGGCAGACGAAGGCTTCAGTATTGAATCCGGTGTGGCCGGCATTCCCACCGCCTTCATCGCAAGCTACGGATCCGGACACCCAATCATCGCGATGCTGGCAGAGTACGACGCCCTGCCCGGCATCACCCAGACCGCTTCCCCGGTACGCGAAACCATTCCCGGCAAAGCCGGCGGACACGCCTGCGGCCACCACCTGTTCGGCACCGCCTCAACCGGAGCGGCCATCGCCCTTCGCCATTGGCTGGAAGAAACCGGCACAAAAGGCACTATCAGGCTCTATGGCACTCCCGCCGAGGAAGGTGGGTCCGGCAAGGTCTACATGGTCAGGGACGGACTGTTCAATGATGTAGACGCAGTACTGTCATGGCACCCGGGCAGTGCTAACCGGGTCAGGGCACAAAGCTCCCTGGCCAATCGCTCGGCAAAGTTTCGTTTCCACGGCATCTCCGCCCATGCCGCCGGCGCACCTGACAAGGCTCGCTCGGCACTGGATGGCGTTGAGGCCTTCGACTTCATGGTTAACCTGATGCGCGAGCATGTACCCCAGGAAACCCGCATTCACTACGTCATCACCCAGGGTGGCTCAGCACCGAACGTGGTGCCTGATTTCGCCGAGGTCTTCTACTACGTACGCCATCCCGATGCCCAGACCATGTTAAAAATCTGGGAGCGGGTGGAAACTGCCGCCAGGGCAGCTGCTGACGGCACAGGTACGACGGTGGATTGGGAAATCATTCATGGCAACCACCCCATGCTATCGAACAACACTCTGGCCGAGCTGATGCAGCGCAAGCTGGAACAGGTCGGTGGCGTCACCTATGACGCAACCGAGCAGGCATTCGCCGAAGAAATCTATGCAACCCTGAATGAACCCAGCCGTGAACTGGGCAGCGAGAAGCTGGTCCTTCCCATGCGGCGCAAACTGGGCATGGGCTCCACCGACGTGGGGGATATCAGCTGGAACACACCGACGATCCAGCTCGAATCCGCAACCTGGGTTCCGGGGACCGCCGGTCACTCATGGCAGGCAATCGCCGCGGGCGGCACAAGCATCGGCATCAAGGGCGTGCAGGTAGCTGCCAAGACCCTGGCTCTTACCGCCCAGGACTTGTACGAAAACCCTGCCACCCTGGTTGCCGCCAAGGAAGAGTTGCTGAAATCCCAGGGTAAGGACTTTGTTTACAAGCCCCTGCTGGGCGACCGTGAGCCGCCACTGGATTACAGAAAATAATTCTGGCGGAAAGGTCCGCGGCAGGAGTAAATTCAACCTCCCGCGGACCCTGCTCGAGGGTAAAACAGGACGGGTTCTTTTCAAGGACGGATTCATTGCATGAACCGAGGGGCTGTCAATGACTGAGTCGTTCGGCATCATCCCGATTACCGTGGCGGCATTTGCCGGCACCAACCTGGATAACGTGCTGCTGTTAATTGCCCTGCTCTCAGCCAGTGGCATCCGGCGGCGACAGGTGATTGGCGGCTACCTGTTCGCCATGTTTTTACTGCTCGGAATCAGCTTCGCAGTAGGTAAGGCAGCCGAACTGATCCCTGCCGGTTACCTGGGATACCTGGGAGTCGTGCCCTTCAGCCTGGGAATTATCAGCCTCATAAGACTAATGCCCGGCGAAAAGTCAGGGCCAGCTGATCCAGAACCGAAGCTCAGCAGCGCGAGCAGCGTATTCGCGGCCACCACCCTGATCCAGCTGAGCAATAGCGCCGACACGTTGGCCACATTCTCTATCCTGCTCGCCGAATCGACCCTCAGCGCCGATGGCCTGATCCTGCTCGCCTACACGGGCATGGTGGCCTTGTCCTGTGCCACCGCACTGTTTTTTCTGAAGTACAGGCGGATAGGTGCCGTAATGGAGCGTATAGGCCGTTACCTTACGCCGTTGATCCTGCTGGCGGTGGGCGCTTACATCCTGTCGGATACCGTGACCGACACGGTGACAAGTTCGCAATTACCGTTTGAAATCCTCAATCCCTGGTGAGGTAATGACATCAAGTAGTTTCGGGCTCTATGCTTTTGGCTATATGGGATAGCGATCCAGCACCGGACCCAGGGCCTCTTTCAAGGGGCCCAGGTGTTTCTCGTAGTTCCGCCACTGCTCCAGGCCTTCGGTATACACCGGTTGCCGAACCTGCTCTGAACTGGGAGTGCGAACCGCCCGCTTGGTTTCATAAAAGCGCAGGCACTGCTCTTCGAATTCCAGACCACAGTAGTCCAGCAGTCGGCGAATCTGGTTCTCGGTGTCCGCAACCATGTCCTCGTACTGAACACACAGCACACGCCCTGGCAGCACCTTGTCCCAGTGATCCATCAAGGTGACGTAGTCCCGGTAATAACGACCCACATCGGTAAGATCGTAGGTATAGGTTTGCCCCTGGGCGAACAACTGTTTGAAACCAGAGAAGCAGCCCCCCATGGGATGGCGCCGGGCATCAATGATCTTGGCGTTGGGCAGGATCGAGTGAATCAGGCCAATATGCCGGAAGTTATTGGGCATCTTGTCGATAAAAAATGGCAGGTCACTACGCTGCACCCGTGCAGACTCCAGATAGCCCTCACCCAGCTCGCGAAGTTTCTCGGATGACAACTCGGTCATCACCTCTGGATACTTGCCAGCAGGGTGTTTCCGCGTTGTCTGAGCCAGTCGCCGGGAAATAGCGATGATATACGGCAACTCGGCAGTCCCTTCTACCATTGAGTGACTGGCGAGTATTTGCTCCAGCAACGTGGATCCCGCACGCGGCAGGCCCACAACGAAGATTGGATCAGGCGAGGGACAGCCCTGGCCCTTCCGAGCCTCCAGGAACTCAGCGTCAAAGGTCTTGATCTGGCGCGCCATATCAAAAACGTTCTTTTTCGCGTTGTGCGTGTGGTGCTTGCTGCGAATCGCATTGCCACGTTGATAGAACTTGAACGACTCGTCAAAGTCCTCGCGGTCCTCGTAGGCCTTGCCCAGGGCAAACGCCAGGTGAGATTGGTCATCCGGGTCACCGCCCTCGTCCAGTACCTGCTCACGCATCTTGGCAATATCTTCGTCACTGAAGCGGAAGGTCTTCAGGTTCGCCAGGCTCCAGTAGGACTCGCCGATGCCGGGACTCAGTTCAATACTCTTTCTGTAGGCTTTAATGGCGTCGTCCAGTCTGCCCACGGTCTTAAGGGTATGACCGTAATTGGTGTACGGACGAGCCTGGTTCGGATAATCCTTCAGAAGCCGCTCGTACATTTCCATCGCTTCGTCATGATCGCCCTTGCGCACCAGCACAGAGGCCTTAAGGATCATGTACTGCGGATTCAACGGCTCTGCCTTGAGCAGGATATCCAACTGGACCAGGGCTTCGACCAGGTCCTGGCTCCTGAAAAGGGCAATCGCATAGCTATGCCTCGCCGTATGAAAGTCAGGGGCAAGTTCCAGACAGCGTTGCAACAGGTTCTTCGCATCGGCGGTCTGCCCAACCTTCAAACCAATGTTGGCCAGCAAGCGTATGGCCACTACATCCGTAGGGTCTTTTTTAAGGACTTCCCGGGTAATTCCTTCAGCCTTGCCCACATTGCCCTTGCGAAAAAGATCCGCGGCCTCTATCAGTTCCGGATGAGGAGTGGAAACTTCCAGGTGCTTGTCGAGGGCGTCATTACTTCCGGCCTCATCGCCCGCCACGCTTAGCTGATCCGCAAGGCTACGCCAGGCCAGGGCATGTCGAGGGTTAATCCGAACAGCACGACGCAAGGCAGCAATGGCCTCGTCTCCCCGACCCATGGCGCCAAGTGCCACCCCAAGGTCGTATAACAAGTCAGGAGAATCAGAATGAACTTCTGCCAGGGACTCGAACACGGACAACGCCCGTTCCGGCTGCCCCTGCAAGCGGTACGCCACCCCAAGTATCTGCCTGGCCGGCGCCAAATCGGGAAACTCGTTCAATATTTCCCTGGCCTGCTCTTCGGCAAGCACCGGGTCTTGTCTCAGAAGTCGGGCAGCATGGGCAATCGCGGTGTTGATATCGGCCCTGGGAGCTTTCTGGTCTGTAGTCATAAAAACGTCTTTAAAAACTGTTATGCCGGTAGAGAAACTATCACACGTTAGATAACCAATACCGAGACTATTTGCAGGACGCCCAAAATTCGTTAGCTATAGACCCATTCCAAAGTCAGGGAGGATAAACAGATAACTCGTTGACGAACCTAAACAAACGAGGGAGACTGAGTGTGACTGATAATAACTTCATTGTCATACACTTGAAAAATTAACGAATGCGGTGTGGTTATTTCAAGCCAAAGACAAGCATACAAATAATAATTGGGGGACTACAAACAATGAGTCAATTCACAAGACGACCGCTCGCCAGAGCTGTGTCGGTAGCATTGACCGGTTCAGTATTCGCAGCGGCGATGGCTGTTCCTGCTCATGCCGACCCGGTGCTGGAAGAGATCGTGGTTACCGCGCAGAAGCGCCAGGAAAATCTCCAGGACGTTCCTGTATCCGTGCAAGTGCTGGGCAACCAACAATTGCAGGATCTCAACCTCAAGAGCTTTGAGGATTACATCCAGTTCCTGCCAACCGTATCGTTCACTTACGCAGGCCCTGGCTTTGGCGAAATATATATGCGCGGTATCGCCAGCGGCGGATCCGTACACTCCGGCTCCATGCCCAGCGTCGGTGTCTACCTGGATGAACAACCGATAACCACCATCAGCCAGATTCTCGACGTGCATATCTACGATATCGCCCGTATCGAGACTCTTGCCGGTCCCCAGGGCACCTTGTTCGGCCAGGGCAGCCAGGCCGGCACCCTGCGCATCATCACCAACAAGCCCAATACCAATGAATTCGAGGCTGGCTATGATGTGAGTGTGAACTCTGTCGATGGCGGCGACATGGGCTACGGCGTGGAAGGTTTCGTCAATCTTCCTCTGTCTGACAAGATGGCGGTACGCCTGGTTGGTTGGAACATCCAGGACGCCGGCTACATCGACAACGTTGCCAAGTGCATCACCTACGCCGCCAGCGGCATTGAGCGCTGCAACACCGACCCCTACCCGGGAGAGCCCGTTGCCAAGGTAGAAGACAACTTCAATGACGCCAGCAGCACCGGCGCTCGCGCCCTGTTGAAGGTTGATCTGAACGACAAATGGACCATCACCCCCGGAATCATGTACCAGAAGACCGATACCAATGGCAGCTGGGCCCATGACCCTGAAGACGAGGGCGACCTGAAAATCGCTCGTTTCTACGAGGATTCCACCAGGGAAGACTGGTACCAGGCCACCGTGACACTGGAAGGACAGATTGGCGATATGGACCTGGTGTATGCCGGCGCCTACCTGGATCGGAACATGGAGAGCCTGTATGACTACTCGGGTTACTCCGAGTACCTGGAAGAGCTGTACACTTACTACGGTTACGATTGCTATGTGTACGATTCGGCCGGCGCCTGTCTGGATCCATCCCAGTACGTATCCGGCGACGAGCAATTCACCCGGGCAAGCAACGAGATTCGCCTGCAGTCCAACCAGTCAAATCGCCTGCGCTGGATCGCCGGTTTCTTCACCCAGCAACAACTCCATAACTTTGATCTGCAATGGCGCATTCCCGCCATGGAGCCTCAGAACTCGGTGATCCCGGGTGGCGACACCACCTGGCAGACCTACCAGGTTCGCAAGGACAGGGACAATGCACTGTTCGGTGAAATCACCTACGACTTCACCGAAAAACTGTCCGCGACCGCCGGCGTCCGGTTCTTTGACTACGAGAACTCGCTGTATGGCTTTAACGGCTTCCTGAGCCATTGCACCGGCGACTACGACGCCGACGGCAATTTTGTCGAAGACCGCGTAAATGGCACGCCCCAGTTCCCATGCTTTGACACGCGCATCCTGGATGACGCGGCCACGGGCGATGGGCAGTCTTACAAGTTCAACCTGAACTACACCATTAACGACGACCTGATGGTCTACGCCACTTACTCCGAAGGCTTCCGGGCCGGTGGCGTGAATCGTGCAAGAGTCCCGGGTGTGCCCAAGTACGAGCCTGACTGGGTGTACAACTGGGAAGCCGGCTGGAAATCCACCTGGATGGACGGACGTCTGCGCTTTAACGGCGCGGTCTACCTGGAAGACTGGGATAACGTCCAGTTGAGCTTCCTGGACTTCACGGTCTCCAACCTGACCATCATCAGGAACGTCGGTAAGGCCCAGACTATCGGTACCGAGTTTGACCTGACCTATGCGGCCACCGATGATCTGACCGTTTCCCTGGCGGCTTCTTACAACAGTGCCGAGTTACAAGAAGCTTTCTATCGGGATAGTGACGACCAGGCCGCAGGACTGGATCCTCGTGCTCCCAAGGGCACGCCCATGCCTTATGTTCCGAAGTTCCAGTACACCGCTATAGGTCGATATCACTTCGACGTGGCCAGCCTGCCCAGCTATGCACAGCTGGCAGTGGCCTACACCGGTGCCCGTTGGAACGACCTGGATACCACTAACTCCAGGCGCGCCGAAATGGATGCCTACACCATAGTTAATGGTGCGATTGGTATCGATAAGGAGAGCTGGACGGTCGAGTTGTTCGGCAGCAACCTGACCGATGAACGTGCGCAGAACCAGATCGTGGACCCGGGCTACGACAGTGCCCTGGATAGCAAGACCTATACCAACAGGCCTCGTACCTTTGGTATTCGGTTCAGCCAGCGTTTCTAGTAGAGAAGTAAGTTAGGAAGGGCCGGGTCCTCACGGATCCGGCCTTTTTTTATTCGGGGACAGGCACGCTATTTACATAGCAACATTTATCGTATGGTGCACTCCGTGCACCAAACAAAATGGTGCGTAAAACGCAGCCTACACCGGCGAGAAAACAGCTCCGGTGCATAACCCCAACCACCGTAGGGTGCACTCCGTGCACCAAACAAAATGGTGCGTAAAACGCACCCTACACCGGTGATGAAACAGCTCCGAGGCAGAACCCCATCTGCCGTGGCGTGCGCTCCGTGCACCGCGTAAAATGCCGCCTGAAACGCAGCCTACTTACAGTCACCCTAATTCTGTGGGTATCA
>CAKZML010000074.1 GCA_937128475.1 uncultured Chromatiales bacterium | reverse complement strand
TGAAACGCAGCCTACTTACAGTCACCCTAATTCTGTGGGTATCATGGCGCTGCCGTCCCGACAGTCAGCACGAGGTGTCATGATGAACAGGTGTTTCGCAATCTTCCTGGCGCTGTTGTGCCTTGGCGTATCCTTCACGACCCAGGCAGAGAAGCCCGCCGTCACCTACACCCTGGGAGCTCTCGAAGCCCAACCCGGCACCACGGTCTCGGGCTATCTGGAGGTGCCGGCCGGCGTCGATGCAGGCACCCGGATTCCGGTATCGATCATTCACGGCGTCCACCCCGGTCCTACCCTGGCGTTGATTGCCGGCACCCACGGATACGAGTACCCACCCATCACCGCCCTGCAGCGACTACGCAAGGAACTGGACCCCGCAACCCTGTCCGGCACCGTAATCCTGATACACGTTGCCAACCCGCCCTCCTTCCTGGGCCGCACCATCTACACCAGCCCTGTGGACGGGAAGAACCTCAACCGGGTATATCCCGGCAAGACCGATGGCACCGTCAGTGAACGCATCGCCCACGTCATCACCACCCAGGTCATCGAGCGGGCCGACTACCTGGTGGATATGCACGGCGGCGACGGCAACGAGATTCTTCGGCCGTATATCTATATGCCGGTGACCGGGGATGCCGAACTGGATGCGAAGATAAAGGGCATGGCACTGGCCTTCGGCCTGGACCATATAGTGATAGACCCCGGTCGCCTGGCCGACCCGGCCGCCTCAGTGTTCACCGACATGACGGGCCTGACCCGGGGGGTAGCAGCGATCACCACCGAGACCGGACAGATGGGCTCCAACGATGACTACTGGGTAGACATGGCCCAGGACGGGGTCATGAACCTGCTGCGTCACCTGAAGATGATCGACGAGGACGAGATTCCGAATACCGGGGTGGTTTGGCTGGAAGACTACCAGGTCATCCGGGCATCAAGCACCGGGGTGTTCCATGCCAGCGTCAGGGATGGCTACATGGTCGCCGAGGGCACACTGCTTGGGGTACTCATGAACCTGTTTGGCGAACCCGTGATGGAAATCCGGGCGCCATTTGCCGGTGTGGTTAACTATGTGGTGGGCACTCCACCGGTGAGCGAGGGCGAACCCCTGGCCATGATCAGCAGGGTGGCTAAATAGGCAGGAAATTCACCGATGCCCTTGCCTGGGCACGCGAGCGCACACGAAAAAAGACTCCTGCACTCAAAAGCACGAGGAAGCCCAACGCGCCCAATGGATAACTCACGCCCAACAGCAGCGGAGCGAGTAGTACCCGGGTGAAAGTCCTCAGCCAGGGGCGCGGCGCAATATAGTCGGCAATAGGCGGCGAGTATCGATAATAGAAACGCACGAAGGCCCGGCCCGCCCGATTAGTGGCCAGGTAGCGATCACGGAACTGCCTTAACGATTCAACATGGGGATCCAGGGAAGAGCCGAAGGCCGCCGTGGCGATAAAGCAGCCTGGTCCAATCGAGTCGATCCAGGGGGCCGGAGGATCGTAAAGATTTGAGCCCCCTGTATAGCAGTACGAAAATCCCCCTACCGTGGCTGTCACACTGAAACTGTTGTTGGAAACATCATAATCCGGGTCGGTGGTGGTGACAGAAACAGAAAGAGTCACGCTTTCCGATGAATAGCTCTGGTACATATCAGAGATCACATCGATGGTTATGGTTTCTCCCGCATCAATAACACTGATATTGCAGACCGAATCAGGCGCGTTATCACAGTCAACATCTTCAAACCGCAGGTTGGGACCCAGCTCCGGGGTTTGCCCAATAAACACGGCTACGTTACGGGCGGCATCAGGCCCATGATTAGTCACTTTCACATGCCCGGTGTATTGATCCTCGGAGTTGCACACCGGATTGGAAATTGTGTAATCCGAGGCCGAAATGGCAAAGCTCAAATCCAGGCCCACACAGCGCTCGGTACCAGCCTGGCGGATTGCCGCAATCGCCATATCATTATCAGGGTTCATATCTTCGGCAAGAGCGGTCGTCGCTTCATTGACGATACAGGCCGGTGGATTATCGGTGATGACTGCGGCCGGCATGGTCATCACAGCAGTCTCTGCAGGATTCAATGCACCGACTGTCCAGTCACCGGTAGGAAAATCATAATCACCCACACTTACAAACGCCGCCATTCCATCGGGTATAGCAAGTTCGGGAGGCAGTTCGTCATGCACCAGGACAAAAGTCGCCGGCTCGTCCCCAACATTGGTAACCCGGACAGTGAACTCAACCGGCTCACCTCCGATCGGGTTCGGATTATCAACGGTCTTTTCAATCGCCAGATCTGGAGCCGCCGAGGACATTGCAGGCCAGGACATGGCCACCGCCAGGAACAAAAGGGAATTCAATAACCGAAATTGACCGAACATGATTCCACCCCCGGTTGCGACGACCTGGACTGAGAGTAGCTCAAAAATTCTATGGCGGTATGAAATACTCGCCCCACGTGAAACCAGCGTCTTTTGCCCTGATGGTTGCCAGGCACCAACGTCTGTCTCACACCAGACCAGGCAGGGCAGAAACGCAGCCGGCTCGCGGTGCGCATGGCGCGGCAGGGTGCGCTATGCTTGGACTCAAGATCTGCGACTCACTATGCAAGGGAATTCGTCATGCAAGACTTTGAAAAACTGGGCGCCTTCTACCTGGGAAAACGTGTTGATCCGGAGGCCGGCGAGCTGACCGAGGAAACGGTGCTTTACGATTCCAAGGATCTGACAACTCACGCCGTGATCGTAGGCATGACCGGCAGCGGCAAGACCGGGCTGGGCGTGGGCCTGATTGAGGAAGCTGCCATTGATCACGTGCCAGTGATTGCCATCGATCCCAAGGGAGACATGGGTAACCTGCTGCTGAGCTTCCCGGATCTGAAGGGTGCAGATTTTGAGCCCTGGGTAGACCCAAGACAGGTGGTGGAGTCAGGAAAGGACAAGGCCACCTTCGCCGCAGGCATGGCCGAAACCTGGAAGAACGGGCTGGCCCAGTGGGGACAGACACCTGATCGAATCAAGAAACTTCGTGAAGCCGCGGATTTCGAGATTTACACACCGGGGAGTAATTCCGGCATACCCATTTCAGTTCTGCGGGAGATGGCAGCGCCACCGCCTGAGCTGATGGAGGACACGGACCTTTACCGGGAACGGGTGCAATCCACCGCTACCGGCATTCTTACCCTGGCCGGCATGGACGTGGATCCGGTGACCAGTCGCGAACACATCCTGGTGTCGAATATCCTGGACCAGGCATGGCAGGCAGGCGGCAGCCTGGACCTGCCCAACCTGATAGGCCAGGTACAGCAGCCCGGGTTCGACAAGATCGGCGTCATGACCCTGGATTCCTTCTTCCCACCCAAGGACCGCTTCGCGCTGGCCATGCGCTTGAACAATCTCCTGGCCGCCCCGGGCTTCAGCGCCTGGATGGAAGGCGAACCCCTGGATATTCAGCGACTGCTATACAGTCCGGCGGGCAAGCCCAAGGTATCGGTGTTATCCATCGCTCACTTGTCTGATCCGGAACGGATGTTCTTTGTCACGGTACTGCTGAATGAGTTAATTGCCTGGATGCGTCGCCAGCCCGGCACCTCGTCCCTGCGTGCAATTCTCTACATGGACGAGATATTCGGATTCATGCCCCCGGTGGCCAACCCGCCATCCAAGCAACCGCTGCTTACCCTGCTAAAGCAGGCCAGGGCCTATGGGGTCGGCCTGACACTGGCCACCCAGAACCCGGTGGACCTGGACTACAAGGGCCTGTCCAATGCCGGCACATGGTTTATTGGCCGACTGCAAACCGAGCGAGATCAGCAACGCCTGCTGGACGGACTACAGGGCGCCGAATCCGGGGCGTCCATGGACAGGGATACGCTACAACGCACTCTCTCCGGCCTGGGCAAACGCCGGTTCTTGCTACACAACGTGCACGAAAAGCGGCCCATCATTTTCCAGACCCGGTGGGTCATGTCTTACCTGGCCGGCCCGTTAACACGGGACCAGATCAAGTCCTTAACCAGCAACCGACCTGAGGCCGCCACCACACCCTCATCACTGTCCAAGCGCCAGAGCAAAGCGGCAACCCTGCCACAGCAACCGATTACGCCACCGGACCTGGAGCAGTATTTCATTCCCCCGGGGAAACTCCCGGCACGGGGAGAACAGCTTGTTTACTGGCCACGACTGCTGGCCACCACCGAAATCCGTTTCAGTAACGCAAGACTGCAAATAGACGAGAAGCGTGAGCACTTGATGGTTGCCGAGCTGGCAGGAAATTCGCCTGACTGGGACAACGCAGAATTCCCCGCCGTGGCGGAGGGCTCCCTGGACATGGAACCCAGGGACGGCACGGAATTCAGTAACTGCCCGGCGCCATTGCTGGAACCGGGCAACTTCAAGGCATGGGATAAGGAACTCCGACGCTGGCTGAGAGATGCAAAACCCCTGGTCATTTTCAAGAGTCCGGCCATGAAACTCACGTCACGCTCCGGGGAGAGCGAGGGCGACTTCCGTGCACGACTGCAGCAACAAGGTAATGAAGTACGGGACGTGAACGTTGCCAAGCTGAAGAAGAAATACGAAGCGAAATTCCAGCGCCTGCAAGACCAGCGCCTTAGAGCCGAGCAGGCCATTGACCGGGAAGCGTCCCAGGCACAAAGCCACAAGGTGGACACGGCGATTTCCTTTGGCACCGCTATCCTGGGCGCCCTGCTGGGCCGAAAGGCGGTCTCCGCCACCTCTGCGCGCAGCGTAGGCACTGCGGTACGCAAGGCAGGACGCGCCAGAGAACAATCCCAGGACGTGGATCGCGCCAAAGAAAAGCTTGCCGCGATCACCGAAAAATCCAGGCTGCTGGAAAACCAGTTTGAGGATGAAGTTGATAAGCTGGAAGACGCCTACGATGCCCAGTTTGAAGAACTCAAAACCCAGGAAGTCCGGCCCCGGGCGACAGATATTCACATCAGTCGCATGGGCCTGGGTTGGCTGCCCTTTGTAAAAACCGCTGACGGAAGACTGGTTCCTGCCTGGACGAATACTCCAGAGTAAATACTAAAAACCCGGAGCGCCGACTGACGCTCCGGGTTGTCCTTTAACGAAACCGATTCCCTCAGGCGGCAGCCAGGGCCTGTTTGATATCGGCCTTAATGTCGTCAATATGCTCGATACCCACTGACAACCTGACCAGGTCTTCGGAAACGCCCGCAGCCTTCAATTCCTCGGCATTAAGCTGGCGATGAGTGGTGGATGCCGGATGACAGGCCAACGACTTGGCATCACCGATATTCACTAACCGAACGATCAGTTTCAGGGCATCAATAAATCTCGCTCCCGCTTCGGCCCCACCTTCAATACCAAAACTCAGAATGCCCGAGGCCTTGCCGCCCAGGTACTTGTCGGCCAGGACCTTGTCCGGGTGATTCAGCAATCCGGCATAGCGCACCCATTTCACCTTGGGTTGCCTGGCCAGGTACTGGGCCACTGCCAGGGCGTTCTCGCAGTGCTTCTCCATCCTGAGCGCCAGGGTTTCCAGACCCTGGGCAAACAGGAAGCTGTTAAACGGAGATATAGCCGCACCCATGTTTCTCAGGGGAACCACCCTTGCACGGCCGATAAATGCTGCCGGGCCCAGGGCTTCGGCGTACACCACACCGTGATAAGACGGATCAGGTTCGTTGAAGCGCGGGAAACGCTCAGCATGCTTGGCCCAGGGGAAATTGCCCGAGTCCACGATCACACCACCGATGGATGTGCCGTGTCCGCCCATGTACTTGGTCAATGAGTGCACCACGATATCGCAGCCATGTTCGAATGGCCGGCACAGATAGGGGGTCGCCACGGTGTTGTCGACAATCACGGGAACCCCATGCTTATGGGCCATCTTGGCAATCGCACCCAGGTCGGTCACATTACCCGCCGGATTGCCGATGGACTCACAGAAAATCGCCTTGGTTCGCTCGTCAATCTTCGACTCCATCTCCTTGATGTCATCAGAGTCGCAGAACCTGGCCTCAATGCCGTAATTGGGCAGGGTGTGTGCAAACAGGTTGTAGGTGCCGCCATACAACGATTTCGTGGTGACAAAATTATCCCCCTGCTCTGCCAGGGTAAGGATCGAATAAGTGATCGCTGCCATACCCGAGGCCAGCGCGAGAGCACCTATCCCCCCTTCCAGGGCTGTCACCCTCTGCTCCAGCACACTGGTGGTGGGGTTCATGATCCGGGTATAGATATTCCCTTCCACCTTCAGATCGAACAGGTCTGCCCCATGCTGGGTACTCTCGAAGGAATAAGAAGCAGTCTGGTAAATAGGCACGGCAACCGCACGGGTAGTGGGCTCCGGCTCGTAGCCGCCATGAATGGCGATAGTTTCAAGTTTCATTTTACGGAACTCCTTGTTTATCCGTTTTCGAGTATGCGTTTGAAGTGAGACCCCAACAGGTCCACTTCCTTTAGAAAAGAATCATGACCGTATAGCGATTCGTACTGGGTGTAGCGACAGGGCGCGGCAATCCGCCTGGAAAGCTCCAGCATCAAATCCGGTGGCGCCACGTAATCCGACCCGGCACAGAACAGGTCAGTGGGAGTCGTGATTCGCTCCGGCTCCAGCTGTTGCAGATCGATGGATTCAGACAGGCACAGCACTGCCTCGGGCAAGAAACGTTCGGCAAAGGCATCGCCCCGGGAGAAAAGGTAGTCCTGCACAGGAAACGTCGCACGCCCGTCGCGAAACTGCGGGGTGGCCTCGAACCGTTGCTCGAATTCCAGTGCCGAGCGGTAGGTCACCATTCCGATGGCCCGGGCTATTCGCAAGCCCTCGGCCGCATCGCCCAGTTTCTGGCATCGACGGATAGCCTCACGTTGCACGCAGCGCAGGGCAGTGGCGATGGCCGGCGGCCTGTGGGTGGCCCCCACAATGACCACTTTCTCAATTCGTTCGGGGAACAGCGCCGCGAATTGCAACGCTACCATGCCGCCGTAGGAGGCGCCAAAAAACACATGAAGACTCGGAATCGCCAGCTCGTCCATTAGCCTGGCCACCAGCCGGGCCTGGTCCTCAGGGCTGACGCTGGGAAACACCCCTGCCTGTAACCGGGGTCCCTGGGTCTGGTCATTGCCACCCAGGAAATCCATGCCCAGCACCCTGAAACGGCTGGTATCAAGCGCCCTGCCGGGGCCAGCGAAATCTTCCCACCAGCCTGCTTCCGGGAAATCGGCCGTCGAAGTTATGTGGCGGGTAGCAGAGATTCCCCCCATGGCCATGAGCACCGGCGCACCCTCCGGCCCGATCAACTCATAGGCCACCTGGGGCGATGGCAATTGCCCGCCGTACTGGAGTGTAAATGTTTCACCAAGGCTAAATTCCCCACGGCGAACGCTGATTCCTGTCATCAATTCGGCTCCTGAACGATACGCGCTCACGGAGACCTTGGAATCGGGACTGGCGGGGAGAGGAAGGAGATTCAGGGTCTGACCTTTGGGGGCTTCCTGATCACTCATCTTCCGATGGAATACCATCGTTGGATTTGGCACCTTTGCAAAACGGCTAAACTTGCAGGTTGCCTCAGCGTCTTCGGGCCAGTCCCTCAGCTGATCTCAATGAGTGTTCTCATACTTGCAGAACGAATGGGGCGGGGTCAAGAACTAAAATCAGAACTGTTCTAGCGGAGCGGCATGCCACGCTCCATTCCCAAGTGGAGAAGTCGCACGTTGTTGCGTCCACTTCGCTCCCTCTCAGGATTGCCCCAAAACCTGTGCTCCGCTCTAACTCTTGGGTTTTGAAAAGAAGGCGAACGGGATAGCCAGGGGGCCGAGAATAAGCCCGAGCAACGCCCAAAACACTGGATCAGCCGAACGCATACTCGCAATCCAGTAACAGATCGCCATAGAGGCAAGAGTAATCATTAATAAGTAGATCATGGCCAGAGTCTACACCCCAGCGCAGCGTCATGGATAGGCGCGGCCCGCCGCCCTGATGGACAGCCTGATTGCTTTCGATCCCATCGCACCCGGCGGACAAATCGCGCCGCCGCTGCCTAACTCCAGCCCGGTGACCTGAACCGTTGTAATGGCAAAAAACAAGGCCGGATTCCCTGGGGAACCCGGCCTTTTTCTTTTACCCGTACCGACGACTAGTTGGTCACGGGAAATCCACGATCACGCATCAAGGCATCCACCGAGGGATCACGTCCCCGGAAGGCCCGATAGGCCTCTTCCGGATCCATGGAGTTCTGGGCCTCGAACAGGTACTTCACCAGCTTGGCTGCCAGGTCCTTGTCGTAGAACCCGCCCGGCGCCTGGGCGAAAGCTTCGGCGGCATCCGCGGTCAGGACCTCGGCCCACATGTAGCTGTAATAACCAGCCGAATAGGCCTCTCCCGAGAACACGTGACTGAACTGGGGCGTCCGGTGACGCATCACAATCTCCCCAGGCATACCCAGTTCGGCCAGGGTCTGCTTCTCGAAGGCATCCGGATCGATGTCCTTGGGATCGGTGGTGTGGAACTTCAGGTCCACCAGGGCCGAGGCCAGGTATTCGGCAGTACTGAAGCCGGAATTGAAGGTGGCCGCCTTCTTGATCTTGGCCACCAGTTCCGCCGGGATGGATTCGCCAGTCTTGTAGTGCACCAGGTACTTGCCGGTGACCGCGTCAGTGGACAACCAGCGCTCAAGCAACTGGGACTGGAATTCCACCACGTCCCAGACACTGCCGTTGAGTCCGGGATAGACTGACTTGGAGGACAGGGCCTGCAGGGCATGGCCAAACTCGTGGAAGAGCGTCGTCGCATCATCCCAGGAAATCAGCACCGGCTCGCCGGGTGCACCCTGGATGAAGTTGGAGTTGTTGGACGCCAGTACGGTGCGCTCACCGTCCAGCATTTCATGCTCGCGATAGGCGTTGGCCCAGGCGCCGGAGCGCTTGCCGGTGCGGGCATAGGGATCCAGGTACCACAAACCTACATACTTGCCGCTGGTGCGATCGGTGACTTCCCAGACTCGCATATCGGCCTGATACACGGGCACCGAGCCGTCGGCAACCGGGGTGAACTGGAAGTTGAACAGCTCGCCGGCCACGTAGAACATGGCCTCGCGCAGCTTGTCCAGCTGCAGGTACTGCTTGACCTGGTCGGAATCCAGGTCGTACTTGTCCTTGCGTACCTTCTCCGCGTAATAGCGGTAATCCCAGGGGGCGATCTTGATCTTGGCACCCTCAGCCTCGGCGATGGCCTGCATGTCCGCCACTTCTTCTTTGACCCGGGCGACAGCGGCGGGCCAGACATTCATCAGCAGGGCCATGGCCTGCTCCGGGGTCTTGGCCATGCGATTCTGCAACTGCCACTGGGCGTAATTGTCGTAGCCCAGCAAGGCCACGCGCTCGTCACGCAGCTTCAGAATCTCAGCGATAATGGCGTTATTGTCGTAGGCATCACCGTTGTCGCCACGACTGTAGTAGGTGCGCCAGACTGCCTCGCGCAGGTCCCGCTGATCCGAGTAGGTCAGGAAGGGATCCATGGAGGAGCGGGTGTTGGTAATGGCGTACTCGCCATCGTGGTCCCGCTCCCTGGCTGCGGCGGCCGCGGCGGAGACGATGGACTCGGGCAGGCCACCCAGTTGCTCGGCCTTCAGGTAGGTAACGTAGCTCTCTTCGTCGGCCAGCACGTTGTTGGAGAAGGTGGTCTGCAACTCGGCCAGCCGCTGGTTGATGGCGGCGTAACGGTCCCTGGCCTCGCCCTGCAGGGTGGCGCCCTGGCTGGCAAATCCGTCATAGGTCAACCACACCAGGCGCTGCTGGGGACCTGACAGGTTCTTGTTCTCCTCGCCCTCGTAGACTGCCTTGATACGGGCGAACAACTTGTCGTTCTGCCTGACCTTGGAGAAATGACCGGCCAGCACCGGGGCCATTTCCTGCTCCACTGCCCGAACCTCAGGGGTGGAGAGATTGGAGGTCCAGATACC
>CAKZML010000073.1 GCA_937128475.1 uncultured Chromatiales bacterium | reverse complement strand
GGATCCATCTTGTTCTTGATACCGTGATGCATGCCGGCCAGCACTGCGGCGGCAGCCAGGTAGGGGTTGGCATCGGCGCCCGAAGCGCGATGCTCCACGTGACGACTGCTGGCCGGACCGGTGGGCACCCGGAAGGTCACAGTGCGGTTGTTTACGCCCCAGGTTGGCGCCACGGGTGCGTAGCTGTTGGGGCGGAAGCGGCGATAGGAATTGGCGTTAGGTGCAAAGATCGCCATGCAATCGGAAATACTGGCCGCCATACCGCCGATGGAATGCCTGAGCAGTTCGTTGCCCTGGGCTTCTTCGCTGCTGAACAGGTTGTTGCCTTGTTCGTCGGCCAGGCTCACGTGGATATGCATGCCACTGCCGGACAGCTCGGCGAAAGGCTTGGCCATAAAGCAGGCGATCATGCCGTATTGTTCCGCCACACCCTTGATCAGGCGCTTGAATTCAATGGCCTCGTCCACCGCCTGCAGGGCATCTTCGCGATGGGTCAGGGTGATTTCGAACTGGCCGGGTGCGTACTCGGAGATAACCGTCTCGGCAGGCAGTCCCTGCTCAGCTGAACACAGGTACACGTCCTCGAAAAATTCACTCATGTCCTCCAGGTCCTGCACGCCGTAGACCTGGGTCTGCTCCAGGGGCAGGCCTCGGCAGGTCCTGGTGGGTTTGACTTCGCCATCGGCCCAGGCCTCGGCATCCAGCAGGTAGAACTCCAACTCGCAGGCCAGTACCGGGTGATAACCGTCTTGCTTGAGTCGATCGGCCACCTGGGCAAGTTTCAGTCGCGGGTCGGCAGAGGCTGCCGGCATTCCGGCTACGGGATCCATGCTGAGCAACAGTTGGGCGGTGTTCTTGATCCACGGACAAATTTTCAGGGACCCCGGTACCGGCCTGGCAAAGCAGTCCATGTCACCCACTTCCCATACCAGCCCGGTGGAATCTACGTCTTCGCCCAGGGCATTCAGGGAGAGGATTGAGCTGGGCAAGGGACGACCGCGGTCGAAAATCACCTCCAGTTCATGGGGGCGAACCAGCTTGCCCCTGGCGATGCCATTGATGTCGGTAAGGATCAACAGGACCTGGCTTACTTCCGGGTGGAGGGAAAAAAACTTGCCTGATTCGTCGTGCTTGTCAGTCATGGGTTCAGCCTTGTTCTGCGTTCAATTCAGTAAGAAATGCGTCCAGTCCCTGGGCCAGCCGGGTGGCGTCTTCCTGGCTGGTCTGGGGGCAGACCAGCATCATGTTGTGAAAGGGCGTGATCATTATCCCGCGATTGAGCAGGTACAAGTGAATGCATTGCTCCAGGTCGTCGTCGAACGCCGCCTCGGCCTCGCGCCCGGTGCGCGGCGGGCTGGCGCAGAACTGAAATTCGATGCGCGCGCCGATTTGGGTAATCGACCAGGGCATTCCGTGTCGGCTGATCACTTCGCGCAATTGTCCTGCCAGAGATTCCGCCAGGGGGATCATGGACTGGTAAGCCTGCTCGGTCATCACTGACTCGAGATTGGCCCGCATGGCATGCATGGAGAACGCGTTGGCGGAGAGGGTGGTGCCCATGCCGCTGTGACCGTGGCTGTGGTCTTCCGGGTCCTGTCCAGCCTTGCGTGCGGCATCCATGCGCCTGGCGACATCGGCGGTGACGCCAAATACCGAGCAGGGCAGGCCGCCGGCTATGGGTTTACCCAGCACAAAGATATCCGGCTCAAGGCCGTGGGCCCGGGTATAGCCGCCGACCCCGGTTGAAATGGTGTGGGTTTCGTCGATGATCAGCAGGCTGCCGTACTTGCGGGTCAGTTCCCGCAAGCGTTGGTGATAACCCGGGTCAGGGAGCACCATGCCGATGTTGGTCATGGCGGGCTCGCACAGTACCGCGGCCACGTCTTCGTCGCTTAAGGCGGCTTCCAGGGCCTCCAGGTCGTTGAATTCGACGACCCGTGAGTGGGCGGTCAGGTCCTGGGCCTGACCGACCAGTCCGGCGCGGTGCACGGTCTTGCCCTCTCGCAGGCGAACCAGGGTTTCATCCACCGTGCCGTGATAGCAGCCGTCGAACACCAACAGGGTTTTACGTCCGGTGACGGCCCGGGCCCAGCGCAGCGCCCAGCGATTTGCGTCAGTGGCGGTAGTGGCTACCTGCCAGTACGGCAAGCCGTAGCGCCGGGCCAGTTCCTTGCCTACCCAGATGGCATCTTCGCTGGGAAGCATGGTGGTATAGCCCCGGGTGGACTGCCAGGCAACCGCCTCGGCAACCGGATCAGGTGAGTGACCAAACATGGAACCGGTATCGCCCAGGCAAAAGTCTGCGTAGCTGTTACCGTCCACATCGGTAAACCGGGCTCCCTTCGCTTCCCTGACAAACAAGGGGAAGGGCGTGGACCAGTCGGCCATCCAGTGCATGGGGACTCCACCGTAAAGGTGTTCCCTGGCTTGCTCGGCAAGCCTGGAGGACTGGGGATGGTTCGCGCTGAAATGCTCTGACTCCCGGTTCATGAGATGGGCCAGGGTGTGGCGATTTATCTGTGTGGTCTGGGTCATAGGGGTGCTTGATCTGTTGCAAGGTGATTCATGATAAAGAAAAAGGCTGGTCCGGGGGAGGATGGCTCGAAGTGCTGCTATATTCGTCATACCTGCTTTGAGTTTCCCCGGGCAGGCATATTGATCGGAAACAATGGAGACTGCCAAATGCAATTCGCCAGAACAAGCGTATTCATCTCAGCACTGGTCCTCGCCGGGTTCAGCTTGGGCTGGATGGCCTCCAGTGTCGGCGACGCGAAGAATCAAGTTGTCCTGCCGATCAAGTTGACCCAGTCCGACCTGGCAGGTGGCGCGTTTGAGCGTTTCACCTCGGTGGATATCACCCATGAGATGGCGGGGCAGACCTGGGAGACCAAGGACGCCGAGATTTTCCTCAGCCCGGACAAGCAGTTTGACGCCGGGGTTTATAAATCCGGCCCCGTGAGAATGGATATTACCGAGGACTATGGGCTCCAGGAGTTCATGTATTTCCTGGAGGGCAGGGTGATCCTGACCTCCCGTGACGGCAGCTCCGTCGAGGTAGGTCCCGGGGAGGGCGTGCTTATATCCGCTGACTGGCAGGGTATCTGGGATTCGCCGGAAGGCTACCGAAAGATTTACGTGATTTATTCGCCAAACGGTCCGATTACCGAATAGGATGTAGCGGCATCCGATACCGGATTCA
>CAKZML010000072.1 GCA_937128475.1 uncultured Chromatiales bacterium | reverse complement strand
GCCTTCGCGGCAATTGGTCTGCCAGTCAAACTGGTCACCTATCGCGGTCAGACCGGTAATATCTCGCGCTGGGATCCGGCAGCCTACCTGACCCACCTGCACCCCAGGGTGAACAATATTATTTGCGTCTCCCAGGCCACCCGGGACGACTTGCGCACCCAGATACGCCACCCGGAGAACGTAGTGGCGATCTATAAGGGTCACAGCCTGGACTGGTACAAGGAAAGCCCCGCTGACCTGACGGAATTCGGAATACCGGAGAACGCATTCGTTGTGGTCTCAGTCGCCAATAATCGTCCCCGCAAGGGCGTT
The DNA here is from genome assembly GCA_937128475.1 of uncultured Chromatiales bacterium. Taxonomy (GTDB): domain Bacteria; phylum Pseudomonadota; class Gammaproteobacteria; order Steroidobacterales; family BM003; genus CAKZML01. Next base: position 24,124 of record CAKZML010000072.1, on the reverse strand, counting down.
CCCACCTTGATTGAGGCTGCCGGCAAGCTGCCATCCGATCTGCCAGTCTGGTGGCTGTTTGTAGGCAGTGGCATGGATTCACCCGAAATCCAGGAACTGGTCAACAAGAACCCCTGCAAGGATCGCATCGTGCTGGCCGGCCATCGCAAGGACGCTCCGGCAATCGTTGCCGCCTGCCAAGTCTCGGTGCTGGCCTCACTGAAGCGAGAAGGACTACCCAAGACAGTCATCGAGGCGATGGCCTACGGCGTCGCGCCGGTGGTCTCGGACACCGGCGGTAGCGCAGAACTTGTGGTTGACCACAAGTCGGGAATTATCGTTCAGCCCGGGGATGCCACAGCAATCGCCGAAGCAGTAGAACGCCTATACCGGGATGAGCCTCTGCGCGAGCGCATGGGAGCGGCTGCCAGGGCCCGGATCGAAAGTCATTTCAACGTCAATCAGACGGTGGAGCAACACCATGAATTTTTCCGCAAGATACTGGCCTAGGGCTTCTCAAATGGGCGCGCTCGGCGGACCCTTAAAGGCAGCAGCACTGGTCTTCGCGCTCAGCATCCTGGCTGCGTGTTCCCAGCCAGAAGACTGGATGATCCAGGGCAGCGCCATGGGTACCTCCTATACCATCCGGATCTCTCATCCTCCGGCCGACCTCAGCCAGGATGAACTGGCCACCATGCTGGCCGCGGAAATTGAGCGGGTGGAGGCGCTGATGTCGACCTATCGCCCGGAATCGGAACTCAGCCAGTTCAACAGATCAGACAGCACCGACTGGGTGCACGTGTCGGATGACACGGCCATTGTGGTGGAGGCCGCCCAGGAAATTTCTCGCAAAACCAACGGCGCTTTCGACATCACGGTGGGCCCGTTGGTAGACATCTGGGGATTCGGTCCGCGCATGGATGTGAACGGGCGCCCGTCAGATGAGGAAATTGCCCAGGCCCTGAGCCATGTGGGCTACCAGAAACTGGAAGTCCGGCATGAGCCCCCGGCCCTGCGTAAAAGCGACCCGCTGCTCCATGTTGATCTCTCGGCCATCGCCAAGGGCTACGGGGTTGACCAGGCTGCCCAGGTTCTCATTGATCAAGGTATCGAAGATTACATGGTGGAGATCGGCGGCGACTTGAAGGCAGCCGGCTACAACCACGAGGGCAATCCCTGGCGAATCGCGGTCGAACGCCCCATCCCCGGTGACCGGGCATTGCTGGAAGTGGTTGCCGTTGAAGACATGGCCATAGCCACCAGCGGCGACTACCGAAATTTCTTCATGCAGGATAGTGTCCTCTACAGTCACACGCTGGACTCTCGTACCGGCCGCCCGGTGACCCACAAGATAGCCTCGGTCAGCGTACGAGCCAGGTCCGCAATGTTGGCCGACGGCTGGGCAACAGCGCTGCTTGCCATGGGCGAGAAGGGTCTTGAAATTGCCGAGGAACAGGAAATTGCCGCGCTGATGGTAGAGCGCGATGGCGATGCTCTACACGAGAAAGGCAGCAAGAACTGGTAATCGCCTTCACGGGTGAACCCAGAAAGCGATCCTGATGTAAGTATGGTAATTGAGTTACCAAACGGCTAATCCCTGGAGGATCAACGGCAAAGATTGACCGCGACCGGGTCGCATTTGAAACCTTGGCCAGGACGTTGAGCCGTCTGCGACAACCGCCCAAACCGACTTCCCATAAGGTCCTGAAAACCTTTGCCTACCTGGGTGGGTGCCGCCTCCCGGCGAACGCTAGCCTGGCCGCTATGCCTTCAGGCCACCGCCATCCTGGCAATTTCCCGGGGGTCCCGATTGGTGGCCTCTTTACCCAGCGCGATGCGGTCCGGCACTGACATACCGTCCAACTCGAGAGCCTCAAGAAAGTGCAGCCTGGGCAGCAATCCGGCCGCATTGGCGATCTGGATATTCAGCCCCGGCCTGGCATTCATCTCCAGGATCAACGGACCCAGGGCGGCATCCAGCACCAGGTCCACGCCCAGGTAACCCAGGCCGGTAATCTCGTAACAGCGCGATGCAATCTCCAGCATATCGTCCCAGTGAGGAATCTTAAGGCCAACCACCGGCGATCCGGTGTCCGGATGTTCGTGCATCGGACTGGTGCCAACCACCGCGTTAGTGGTTATACCAGTGCGTATGTCGATACCCGCGCCGACACCACCCATGTGCAGGTTGGCCTTGCCATCTGAACTGCGGGTTGGAAGGCGGATCATGGCCATGACCGGTACGCCCTTGAACACGATGATTCGAATATCCGGCACGCCCAGGTAACTCACGTGATCAAAAACCGGATCAAATTTCACCCGATACTCGACCAACACCTGGTCAGGCTGACCACCAAGACTGAACTGCCCACCCAGGGTGTTTTCCATGTGATGAGCAATTTCGTCTCGGGTCACGATTTTGCCAGTGGTAGTTCTATAGCGGTCCCGGCTGCGACCGCCGATGACCATGATGCCGTTACCACCGCTGCCATGCACCGGCTTGAGAACGAAGTCTTCCTTGCTCTCGACAATCTGATCAAACTTGCGGATGTCGTGGAGCATCCGAATCACCCCGTACAACTCGGGTACCGGCAAACCATTCTGAACCGCCAGGTCCTTGCTGATGAGCTTGTCATCTACCAGCGGAAACAGGCGCCTTGGGTTGTAGCGCATGATGTAGTTCCCGTTACGGGAATTAATCCCCATAACACCGGGAGACTTCAGATCAGGCAGCAGGCTCATTGTTCTGCGGCCATGGCTTTAAAGCGACGGTATTCGGTCAGGCGGAAGCCCGTGTAGCGTCCGGCAAGCAGGGTCGCCGCAAGTATCAGCAACAGCAGTTCCGGAAACACAAACAGCACGTGCCTGATCACCGCAACTCCCATCACCAGGTAAATCAGTACCGCGGTCATCATGGTGCCCATGCCCTCGGTAATCGCATCCCTGGCGCCGAGCTCTTCCCAGGTCACTGACATACGCTCAATCATCATGGTCAAAATAACCATTGGAAACAGCGCAACCGACAAACCGGTATCCACACCCATGCGATGACTGGCGATACTGACCAGGGTCATCAGGATAACAACCACCGTCAATACCGAGGCAAGTCGTGGCACAAGGAGCAGACGAAGGTGCTCCAGGTACGCCCGGATACCCAGGCCGACCATGATGATCAATGTAAAAAACATCAGGCCGCCCAACAACTGGGTCTCGCGGAAGGCGATGGCGATCAGCACCGGCATGAAGGTACCCACGGTGCGAATCCCGATAAAGTTCCTGAGCAGCACAACCAACAGCGCACCCAGGGGAATCATCACGATCACCCCGTAGACCGACTGGGTACGAAGGGGCAACGCCAACAGGGAAAATTCAGGAATTTTCGAACCCAGGGACGCGGCTCTTTCCTGGGCAATTTCCATGGTCGGCTGCAAGCTGCGCACCACCGAGAATTCAACCATGTCTCCGCGTCCACCGGAGACGTCAATCAGGGGCTTGCTACCCCAGGCCCAGGGGAACAAATTCGGGGGAAAACCAAGCTCCCCGGTTTGCGGATCAAAATAAATCCAATCATCACCGTTATGCACTGCGAGGATAGGCAGCACCTCGGCTGTCCGTCGATCCTCACCCAGTTGCACGCACTGCACGATCTCCGCCGGGATGCGTGCGCCGGCCAGCAAGGTTACCGCCAGCTTGCTCCGTTGCATGGGGGTCCGGGCCTCAGCCCGCAAGAGGCTGACATTTTCCTCCGGGGTAGGGTCATTCAGCCTGCGCAGCAACGCCGAGGTGAAGGTCAGGATATCGGCGGACTGTTCACGGACGTGAGAGGTCAAATCCATCATCGCCGAATAGTAGGGCTCCTCAAGCTCGGGAACCTTTGGGAACGTAGGTTTGGGCAAGCTCCCCTTGCGGGTCGGATCCGCGTACACCGACAGACGATAATAAAGGGACTGTTCGCCGGCTACCTTGCGCACCGCCCACAGAGCCTGGCGCCCGGTGGTGCGCTCATCCACCGTGAGTCCATAACCTCGGGAAACAAAATTCTCGTTGGCTATCCGGTAACCGAACGGATTTTCCGGGATCCGTAAATGTGCTTTCGCCGCTCCAACGGAATCGCGGTGAAAGGACACGTGGGCTTCCATGGTCCATACCTCGGTTTCCTGGGCACCATCCAGTGGAAGACCCAGGGTACGGGCCTTATACAGAAACAAACTGGTACCTGCCAAAAACAGACAGGCGGCCAGAACAAAAGTGTGTCGTCTATTCACTCGTCCATTCCCTTTTGTTCGCAACTGGGTTCTGAAGTAAATGTGCGTTCAGGATCGATGACCACCGCTCCTTCCATCGCACTGCGGCCAAGCAGAAAAGGAAAATCAAGGCCACTGCGATCAATAAGGTTAATCTCGACCCTGCGCTTTACCGCCCCAATACATACTGACATTTCAACTACTGGCCGACGCTGGTAATCACCATCGTGGCGCCGGATTCGTGCGACTCTCGCCAGGTGACGTTCAAGGGTAATCAACTCACCCTCCTCATCACGAACCTGGAAACGCACAAAACGCTCCCCAGCCCGGCGGAAGCGTTTAATATTTTCTGCGTGTAGCGACGACGTGTCTGCACCAGTATCCAGCTTCGCCTGCAAGGTTACACCTGCCTGGGACACCATGACTTTTTCCAGATAGCCGAAGACCTGCTTGTCCTGGGACCAGGCACCGACTGGAGCAAGCAACAAGCCCGCGACCGCAAGCTGCAAAAATAATCTGTGCCGCGTGTTACCACGACTCATCGTTAACCCACTGTGCATTCCCTGACAGGCCTCACGTTCTGAAATAGGCAAACCGGCCACGCCGACAATCAGCGATTATGCCACCGTATCGTGTTTTCGCGTGAACAAGAAAATTCTATTAAACGACCGGGAGGGGGAGCGCCAACATGGCGAATACCCGGGGAGATGGTCGTCCTGATGGATTTCATTCCAAGAACTGGTTAAATACCCATGTTTTTATCAACAGTATTAATTTTTGACGTCAACATACTGTATATATAATCAGTGTAATTCCGGCATTCTCCGGCGACGGGCTCGGGAAGAGAGCCAGCGACGCATGCGAAGCAGCCAATTGCGTGCGAAATCATATTCCACCGCGAGCAAGGCCAGACCTGCCGGAATGAAAATGATAGCCGGCCCTGGCAAAACGATCATCGCAACGCCCACCAGCAACAATGCCCCACCCAGGACGGAAAGAGTTATTCGCTTTAGCCAGTTCACCTGGATGGATTCACTACTCATACGGACACCAAAAAATAAGGAACTCGGGATTTTGACAATGCCAGACGCAAATTGGTTCCGCCGAGTCACTGCGCCAGGGTGAGAGGAATCTTACCTTTTTGCTCAAATGGGAACGGTTTCACAAAGGGAATATCCACTTTCACGCTGCCCGACAATTCGTAATCAATGTCCTCGGGAGACCCGGAAAGCCATTTCTGCAGGCTGCGGGCGCTGGACAGAAGATCGGTTCGCATCCGCAAATCGAACTCCTTTGACTCATGAGAAGGAATCGAAAACGCCACCGCAGACTCTCCCTGGGCTAAACGACTCCCGCCCAGGTCAAACTTGTAATCGATATGTTTGATGGGCAGGGGGACAGTATTCGGGTTGTAGACCCTGAGGGTCACAAGGAACTGTTGCTGCAAGAGTCCGACGCTCTCCAAACGCACACCCGCCGCCTCAAGTTCAGGGGCAACCAGGCTCGTCTGACCCACGCAGCCTGTAACCAGGAACGCGAGTAACAGCAAACCGGATATTCGAGAACCGAGCAATCTGAAAATCATAAAAGGAACTCCCTGCAATTCAGTTTCACCTTAACAGTCCAACCAGTGCCGTGGCACATGAAAATTTATTGGCTCCAAGTCGTACAATCCCTTATGTTTGATGCGTGTTAGCTCACATAGCATCATACTTAGTCTCAGTTTAACTGGTCGGGGGTTGTTGCGCCCTCAATGAATGGATTTGGCTGAGTACCCGGTTAACCAACTGCTCCCAGAGAAGGGCACCCGCATGGACAAAACCAATACCTATAACGACACCGTCGTTCGACAATTCACCATCATGACTGTGGTGTGGGGAATCGTCGGATTCCTGATGGGCGTTATTATTGCCGCACAACTGCGCTGGCCAGACCTGACCGCCGGGATTTCCTGGCTGTCATACGGCAGGCTGCGCCCACTGCATACCAATGCAGTGATCTTCGCATTTGGCGGCTCGGCAATTTTTGCCTGCTCATATTACATCGTTCAGCGAACCTGTCATGTACGACTGTTCGCTGAAAAACTTGCTGCATTTACCTTCTGGGGCTGGCAACTGGTGATAGTGCTGGCGGCGATTACCCTGCCCCTGGGACTGACCCAGGGCAAGGAATACGCTGAACTGGAGTGGCCCATCGACCTGCTGATTGCGGTGATCTGGGTGTCCTACGGCGTCGTGTTCTTCGGCACTATCGTCAAGCGCCGTATCAAGCACATCTACGTGGCAAACTGGTTCTTCGGTGCGTTCATCATCACCGTCGCGATATTGCATATCGTTAACAGCCTGGCCATTCCGGTAGACGCTACCAAGTCCTACTCGGCTTATCCCGGCGTCATCGATGCCATGGTCCAATGGTGGTACGGCCATAACGCCGTGGGCTTCTTCCTCACCGCCGCCTTCCTGGGAATGATGTATTACTTCGTACCCAAGCAGGCCGGCCGACCGGTGTACTCATACCGTCTGTCCGTGGTGCATTTCTGGGCGCTGATTTCCATCTATATGTGGGCTGGCCCACATCACCTGCACTACACCACCCTGCCGGACTGGGCACAGTCACTGGGCATGGTTTTCTCGCTGATCCTGCTGGCGCCTTCCTGGGGCGGCATGATCAACGGCATGATGACCCTGTCTGGCGCCTGGCATAAGTTACGTACGGATCCGATCCTGAAATTCATGATCGTTTCCCTGTCGTTCTACGGCATGTCCACCTTCGAAGGCCCAATGATGTCCATCAAGACAGTAAATGCGCTGTCTCACTACACTGACTGGACTATCGGGCACGTTCACTCCGGCGCCCTGGGCTGGGTAGCCATGATCACCATGGGTTGCGTGTATGCCCTGGTGCCCAAGCTGTGGGGCAAGGAACGCATGTACAGCATCCGCTTGATCGATATCCATTTCTGGATCGCTACCATTGGCATTGTGCTGTACATCGCCGCCATGTGGATGGCCGGTGTCATGCAGGGCCTGATGTGGCGCGCGGTGAATGCCGACGGCACACTGACCTACTCATTCATGGAAAGCATCAAGCAGACTTATCCTTTCTACACCGTGCGTTTCCTCGGTGGTGTGATGTTCCTGGTAGGCATGCTCATCATGGCCTACAACGTCTTCAAGACCATCGGTTCGGGCAAGTCTATTCAGGCCCAGCCCGTCCCGCAATCTGCCTGAGGAGAGGATCAGACATGGCACATTCACATGAAGTAGTAGAAAAAAATGTCGGCCTCCTCGCCGTCCTGGTAGCAATCGTTATCAGCTTCGGCGGACTGGTCGAGATCGTCCCCCTGTTTTTCATGGCGGAAATTAACGAACCCGCTCCGGGGGTCACACCTTATAGCGCACTGGAACTCGAAGGACGCGACATCTTCATCCGGGAGGGTTGCTACGGCTGCCATTCCCAGATGATTCGCCCCTTCCGTTCAGAAACAGAACGCTATGGCCATTACTCCCTGGCCGGGGAATCGGTGTACGACCATCCCTTCCAGTTCGGATCAAAGCGCACCGGACCCGACCTTGCCCGGGTAGGCGGTCGGTATTCCGACGAATGGCACCGCATACACCTCATGAATCCGCGTGATGTGGTTCCCGAGTCCAACATGCCGCGTTACTCGTGGCTGGCCGAGGCCACCATTAACTCAAAGAAGACCCCGGACAAAATGCGCGCCATGCAAACCCTGGGAGTTCCGTACAGCGATGAAGAGATCGCCGCTGCAGCGGGACTGGTGGATGGCAAGACTGAAATGCAGGCGCTTATTGCCTACTTGCAGGGCTTGGGCACGGCAATTCGCGGCGCGAGGTAATTCGTCATGGACATGAATACTTTCCGCGGAGTAATGACCGCAGTATTGATCTTGCTCTTCCTGGGCATTGTCGTGTGGGCATGGAGCTCGAAGCGTAAACCTGACTTCGACGAAGCAGCCATGCTGCCGCTCGAAGATGAAGAAAAAGAAATCGGAACAGGGGGCCTGGCCAAATGAGTAACTTCTGGGGCTGGTTTATCAGCATCATTACCGTCGTCAATATCTTTGGCTGTCTCTGGCTAATCCGCTGGACCAGCAAGAAAGCACCCGGCGAAGAAGACACCACCGGACACGTCTGGGATGGCGATCTGAAAGAATTGAACAACCCCCTGCCACGCTGGTGGCTATGGACCTTCTACCTGAGCATTGGTTTTGCCGTGCCCTACTTGATCTTGTTCCCGGGCATGGGGCAGTTCAAAGGCACCTCGAACTGGAGCGCCGCAAGCCAATACGAGGCGGAGATTGCTGCAGCAGAAGAACGCTACGGTGCGCTGTTCGCCAAGTTTGCCGCGACCGACATCGAAGAACTTTCAAAGGATCCCGATGCACTGCGCGCCGGCAGGAACCTGTTCGTGAACAACTGCGCCATGTGCCACGGCTCTGACGGCCGCGGGGCTCGCAGTTTCCCGAACCTGACCGACAGCGAATGGCTGTACGGCGGAGACCCTTCCACCATCAAGCTGTCCATCATCATGGGTCGCAATGGCGTCATGCCTGCCTGGGGTCCTGCCCTGGGTGAGGACGGTGTCATCCAGGCCACCGAGTATGTACTCAGCATGAATGGTCGCGACCACGACGCCGCTCTGGCCGCTGAAGGCGAGCAGAAATTCGCCATGTTCTGCGCCGCCTGTCACGGACCCCAGGGCAAGGGCAACCAGGCACTGGGCGCTCCAGACCTGACCAATGACATCTGGCTGCATTCAGGCTCCAGAGAGGGCATCGCACAGACCATCACCAACGGCATGAACAACCGTATGCCGGCCCAGGGAGAAATCCTTGGCGAAGATCGTGCCCATGTCCTGGCAGCCTATGTTTACAGCCTGGGCGCAGGAGGCGAGAGTGGGTCAGATTCCGAGTAATGACAATCCGGAGTTGGAACCCAACGGTAAGCCCTGGAGCCAGCGCGCCCAGGATATAGCTGCTGTCGCGTGGCCATCGTTCCTCACAGGATCGGTGGCCACCATGCTTTTCTTTGCATTCATAGACCCGCTGGTACTGCAGGACGCAACCTTTCCAAGCTGGGACTTGAGCAGGATGACGGGCTATGCCCTGGGATTTTTCTTTTTCTGGGGAATTGCCGCGATCTCCAGTGCATTGAGCATATTCCTGACACGTAGCGGCACACCTCTCACGAGGGACTAGGGATCATCAAGGATGAAAACCGAATCCGCACCCCAGGGTGCTACCAGCTATTACGAAGCTCGCAAAAAAGTCTATCCCAGGGAGATAAAGGGTAGATTCCAGAGACTGCGTACCCTGGCAGTGTTTGCCTTGCTCGGCTTGTACTACGTGTTGCCCTGGGTGCAATGGGGAGACCGGCAAGCCCTGCTGTTCGACCTTCCGGCCAGAAAGTTCTACATCTTCAACCTGACATTCTGGCCACAGGATTTTTACCTGATGGCCGGCTTGTTAATTATCTCGGCGGTATCACTGTTCTTCGTCACCGCCCTGGCCGGACGCCTGTGGTGCGGTTATGCCTGCCCCCAGACGGTATGGACCGAAGTATTCCTGTGGATGGAACACTGGACCGAGGGTGACCGGCGCCAGCGTATGAAACTGGACAAGGCCCCCTGGGGACGTGAAAAGATTCTGCGCAAGACCAGCAAGCAGTTTCTGTGGATCACCTTCTCCATCTGGACCGGCTTCACCTTTGTCGGTTTCTTCACCCCGATCACCGAACTGGGCACACTACTGATGGCCCTGGAACTGGGTCCGTGGGAAACCTTCTGGATAATCTTTTACGGCTTTGCCACCTATGGCAACGCCGGGTATATGCGCGAACAGGTATGCAAATACATGTGCCCCTATGCGCGTTTCCAGAGCGCGATGTTCGACCGGGACACGCTGGTTATCTCGTATGACGAGCAACGGGGTGAGACCCGGGGCAGCCGCAAGCGCGGCACCGACCACAAGGCCAAGGGACTGGGTGACTGCATAGACTGCACCCTGTGCGTGCAGGTATGTCCCACGGGAATCGATATCCGTGACGGCCTGCAAATTGATTGCATCGCCTGCGCCGCCTGCATCGATGCCTGTGACGAAGTCATGGACAAGGTAGGCTATCCCAGGGGCCTGGTTCGTTACACCACCGAACATGCGCTTCAGAACACGCCAACCAGGGTGTTACGCCCCAGGGTATTAATTTACGCGAGCCTGCTGCTGGCGCTGCTGGTGGGTTTCGGCTATGCCATCAGTAGTCGCACGCCCTTGCTGCTGGACATTATTCGCGACCGCAACGCACTGTACCGGATGACCAACCACGGGCTGATCGAAAACGTCTACACACTGAAAGTGATGAACATGGATACCAGGGCCCACCGTTATTCGCTGGAAGTCAGCGGCCTGGCGGGAATACACCTGGACCTGGATGATAAAGACATCCTGGTGGAGTCAGGCGAGGTGGCCACCCTGGCCGCCAGGGTAAGGGTGCCGGAGAACGGCATGACCGGGTCCGGCGCCACAATAACCCTGACACTCCAGGCATTAGACCAGGCTGATCTGAAAATCGTGGAACCTGCACGCTTTATCGGCCCGGCCCCTAGCCGCTAGCTTCCGAGAATTAGATGTCAAACGACTTACAGCCCTGGTACCGCCAGTTCTGGCCCTGGTTTCTGATAGCCCTGCCCGCCGTCGCGGTGTGCGCAAGTCTTTACACGGTTTACCTGGCCGCCTCCGCCCCGCCGGCACTGGTGGTGGACGACTACAAGAAGATTGGTCTGGCCACACGTCAAAGCTATGAACTGGATGAACAAGCCCGGGTACTGAACCTGGAAGCGGGACTGACCGTGGGCACAGGGGACGCCCCGGTGCTAACCCTGACTCTGACCGGCACCCTGGCGCAGGCGCCGGAGAACCTGGTCCTTAAACTCTCGCACCCCACCCTGGCGGAACGGGACCAGCGAATCATCCTGCTGGCCGAGGGCGATGTGTACGTGGGCGTGCTGCCGGCCCGCCAGGCCCGCTACTATGTGCAACTGGAACCGGCGGACGGCACGTGGCGACTTTCCGGTCAAATGCATGCTGACTCCACCATCGTGATGCTCGCGCCCCGAAGCCAGAACTAGCGTTCGGGCGCAGCAGCCAGAACTGATAACGAGGCCTTTCCAGAACCCATGCAGTCCGGCCCAGACAACCAGGAGCCGGGAACCACCGGGACGCGTTACTCGCCCGGAGATCCCTGCTTTCATTGCGGCGAACCCCTGCCCGCCGGGACAGCGTTGTTTGCAACCGTGTCCGGGGCACAACAGCCCATGTGTTGCCGTGGCTGCCAGGCAGTTGCCCAGCTGATTTCCGATGCCAGCCTGGATGAGTTCTACCGTTTCCGGGACCAGCCCGGGCCACGGCCCGAAGAACCCGAAGACAGCTGGGCGGTATATGACCGGGAGCAGTTACGGACCACCTTTGTCGTGAGCCTTCCCGGCGGGCTGGATGAAGCATCAATACTGGTTGAAGGGCTGCGCTGCGCTGCCTGTAGCTGGCTTATCGAACGCAGGCTGCTCGGACTCAGCGGCATACACAGCGCCGAGATAAATCCCTCCACCGGTCGCGGACTAGTGCGCTTCGATCCTGCCCAAAGCAGCCCGGCGCGAATTTTTGCCAGCATAGCCTGGCTGGGTTACCGACCTCACGCAGCAGGCTCCGGGGACTGGGAAAAAGCCCAGCGCGAGGAACGGCATCGGGCATTGCGCAGACTGGCTGTGGCCGGCCTGGGCATGATGCAAGTGATGACCTTCGCGGTCTCGCTATACGCCGGCGCCTTCCAGGGCATGGACCCGTGGATACGCGAGTTCCTGCGCCTGGTAAGCCTGCTGGTCGCCACACCGGTGGCCTTCTATGCGGGCGCCCCGTTCTTCAAGGGCGCACTGCGAGACCTGCGCAGTCGCCGACCCGGTATGGACGTGCCGGTCAGCCTGGCCATCGCGGTAGCCTACCTGGCCAGCGTATGGAACAGCCTCCGTGGCAGCGGTGAAGTCTATTTCGACTCGGTGACCATGTTTGTATTCTTCCTGTCCCTGGGACGCTACCTGGAAATGATGGCGCGACACCGGGCGGGAGATACCGCCGACGCCCTGGCCAGGACAGTGCCGCGCACCGCCCTGCGGGTGAGCGGTGAGCTGACCGAAAGAATAGGCGTCAATGAATTACACATCGGCGACACCGTACTGGTCAGACCGGGGGATTCGTTTCCCTGCGATGGCATCGTCATCCAGGGAAGCAGCGGCGTGGACGAGTCCCTGATCAGTGGCGAATCCGCGTTACGAACCCGTGGCGTCCAGGACCCGGTACTGGGAGGCAGCACCAACGTTACCGACCCGCTACGGATTCAGGTCAACGCGCTGGGCCAGGACACAATCATCGCGGGCATTACCCGCTTGCTTGAACGCGCCCAGGCAGAGCGCCCGCAGCTGGCGCGGGTGGCCAATACCGTAGCCGCCTGGTTCGTGGTGGTCGTGCTGGCGGTGGCCTGCCTGGTGGCCGGGTTCTGGTTCCTGCGAGCACCGGAACTTGCCTTGCCCATCACCTTGTCGGTACTGGTCATCACCTGTCCCTGCGCCCTGTCACTGGCCACACCTACCGTACTCACCGCGGCCACCAGTCACCTGGCCAGGAACGGGGTACTGATCACTCGCTCTCATGCGGTGGAGGCGATGGCCCGCTGCAATCGAGTGATCTTCGACAAGACAGGAACCCTGACCAACGGACTGCCAAGCATAGGCCAGGTACATACCCGCCCCGGCCTGGATCGTGAACAGGCGTTGGCTTTGGCTGCCGCCCTGGAACATGAAAGCGCTCACCCCATTGCCTCGGCCTTCGAGAACATCGACATCAAGCACCCTGCGAGCAACGTGCAGGTCGTCACCGGTCGCGGCGTCCAGGGACAGGTCAATGGACACACCCTGCGCATTGGTCATCCGGATTTTATTGCCGAACTTAACCCCGGCCAGAGCCGGCCTGACTGGATGCCCGAGGACAGTGGGATTGTGCTGGGTGACGAATACGGACCCATGGCCAGCATGGTCCTGCATGACAAGGCCCGACCGGAAGCCACACAAGTTATCCAGGCCTTGCGCGCCATTGGCATGGAAATAGAGCTGGCCAGCGGAGATCGCAAAAGTGCTGCGGACGCCCTGGCCAGGGAACTGGGAATCCACCAGGTCCACGCCAACATGACACCCGAGGCCAAGCTGGAATTGCTTCGCCTGCGTCAGCAACAAGGTGATCGGGTCATGATGGTGGGTGACGGCATAAACGATGCCCCGGTGCTGGCCGGCGCAGATGTCTCGGTGGCCCTGGGTTCCGGCGCCGCCCTGGCGCAAAGCACCGCAGACAGCATTCTCCTGGCGGACAACCTGTGGCCCCTGTTGCTGGCGATGAACACGGTGCGCGGAACCATGACAATAATTCGCCAGAACCTGGCCTGGGCGATAAGCTACAACCTTGCGGCATTACCCCTGGCTGCGGCCGGGCTGGTTCAGCCATGGATGGCTGCCCTGGGCATGTCCGCCAGTTCCCTGCTGGTCGTCCTGAATGCACTCAGGGTAAGCAGGGTGTCCAGCCAATCCAAAGGCCATGCCAGGGAGGCCGCCGAATGAGCATACTGCTGGTCCTGATCCCCCTTAGCCTGGTACTGCTGATAATCGGGATTGCCGCGTTTTTCTGGGCGGTACGCAACGACCAGTTCGAAGACCTGGAAAGCCCCGCGTGGAAAATCCTGCTGGACGATGACACCCGTCCCAACCCCGAGCTGTCTGCCACGGATGAAGACAAGAAGCGCCAATGAATGAAATCACCACGATGGCGGGTGCATTGCTGGCGGGACTGCTGGGCAGCGTTCATTGCATGGGTATGTGCGGCGGCATAGCCGGTGCAATCGGCGCCGGGCAAAGCACTCGCAAACTGTCCTGGGCGTTGCTCTACAACCTGGGACGAATCGGCAGCTACAGCATTGCCGGGGCACTGGCCGGAGGCGCGTCGTTTGCCCTGGGAAGCGCAATAGATCTCCCATTCTGGAGCATGATCACCCGGGGCCTGACCGGACTAATCCTGATTCTGATTGGATTGAACATTGCACTGGGCTGGCGCCTGCCCAGCCTGCTGGAATCGGCCGGGGCCCGGGTCTGGACACTGCTGTCGCCTACGGCAAGACGCCTGCTGTCCTCGCGCAGCGCTGCCGGCATGCTGGGCCTGGGGGCGTTGTGGGGATGGCTGCCCTGCGGCCTGACCTACACCATGCTGCTGGCCGCCGCCGGTACCGGACAAGTCGCCGAAGGCAGTTTGTTGATGCTGGCATTTGGACTGGGCACCCTGCCCGCCATGGTGGCAGCCGGCGCCGCCGCAGGAACTCTGCAACGCTTTACCCGTTCACGAAACGTCAGGCGCCTGAGCGGTGCCTTGCTGGTCATTCTCGGGATATGGACTGCGGCCTACCCGCTAAAAGGCCTGGTCGGAAACACACAGGCCCCCGCCCATCACCACATGAGCATGCACTACTCAGCGCCCGCTGATACTCAATCCAGCAGCTGGATTGAAGCCAGGAATTCCACCAGGCCAAGGATACGTTGACGAACCGCCGTCTCGGCTTGCTCATCGCCTCCTTCCTGCAACCAGAACTCACTGCCCCACACCGGCATGAACCGATCGCCATGGCTCAGGAATTGTTCACGGCCATCGATAACTTTGTAGACATAGTCTGCGGGGAACGTACCGCCTGACATCGCCGATAGTCGACGCAAATCTGGAACGGGTACCAAGAGCACCCCTGTGAGAGGACCGTCTCCGGCAGCGAATCTGCCATGGCATGCAGAGCAGTTTTCCAGGTAATCCACCCGACCCTGGGCCAATACCGAGGACCCTGCAAGCAGCCCGACAGCTACCAGTGCGGCGCGCGTAAACATCCTTATTCTCATACGCTTCTGCCAATCTAGAGAACCTGTCTCCAGACTGTTCCCCCGGCGCAATCAGGTCAATTCGGAATTGCCCTGATACTGTCGGCGTGATCTTCCACGATGCGCCAGACCCTCATCAGGTTCCCGCCCATGATCTTGCGAATATCCTCATCGCTATAGCCACGGGTACGCAGGCCGGCGATCAGGTTGGGATAACCGGAAACATCCTTGAGCCCTTCAGGCAGGGAATCCCCAACCCCGTCGAAGTCCGACCCTATGCCCACGTTGTCCACACTGGTCAGGCTGACCGCGTGGTCGATGTGATCAAGTACGTCATCCAGGCTGGCAAAGGGCATGGGGTTTGCCTCCCGGTATTCTTTCGCGAAGGCAGCCAACGCTTCTTCACCCGGAGATTCCCCTGCTTCGGCCTGGGTATCTTTCCAGGCTTGCGTCCACTGCTCGCGCTCTTTGAGCATGTCCATAAACCACTGGTTGGCCGCCTGGGTAAGGAAGGAGGAACCAAAATTTATCTGGATTACGCCGCCGTCCCGACCCAGCCGACGAATCATGTCATCACTCATATTGCGCTCGAAGCCCGGTGTGAAATGTCGGGCCGAGGAATGGCTGGCGATCACCGGTACCTTGGTTAAATCCATCACCTGGTAGAAGGTGTCATCGCTGACATGGGAAATGTCCACCATGATGCCGACCCGGTTCAATTCTTCTACGACCCGGCGGCCATAGGGACTCAGACCACCCCATGGCCTTTCAGGATCGTAGGAGGAATCAGCGATCAGGTTGGCCTTGCCATGGGTCAGGGTGACGTAACTAATACCCTGTTCGTGAAAGTAAGCCACGTTGGCCAGGTCATCTTCCAGGCCGGCGCCGTTCTCCATGCCCATCACAAGGGCAAGCTTCCCCTGGGCCACACTGTCCATCACCTGGGAAGTACTGGAGGCCAGCGCGAACTTCTCCGGCGCACTCGCCTCAATCTCCCGGACCAACTGGATCAGCTTTTCGGCGACGGGCTTTGCCGCTCCCGGCTCCTGCATCTCTGCCGGGACGTATACCGACATGAACGCCACATTCAAGCCACCGGCGAGAGCGCGGGGATAATCGAAATCACCTTTCTCGGTAGCCTTCGACACATCTTCGTAGTGTTCTTCAAGCCTGTAAGGCACATCGATATGGGTGTCCACGATGAGCATGGGTTCAGAGACCACCGCTTCCGATACGTCCTGTTGCTGCGACTCACTGCAGGCTGTCATGAGAAAACACATCATGGGCACTACAGCGAAAGAGAGTGTCTTGTTCATAAACTGGCTCCAGTAAGCGGGCAATGCTGCATTCTGGCCCGGTCAATGACAGAATGCGGTTATCGATTCAGCGACCTTACGGCATGGCACCCGTAGTCGGCAAACTGTTGTTTCCTGACTCACGGTTCAGCCACACGACAAGGCTCGCACAATCAGATCTACGGTATTGAGAAACATCAACGACTCACAACAACGGCGTTGACATGGATGGCACAGGAATAATCAACATGTGGTCAGGGCCACGAAACGTTTCCACGGCCCTGATGTACAGCTTTCGGCAACGCAGCGACACCCTGGTCGTGGACGAACCCCTGTACGGTCATTACCTCAGGGTAAGTGGCGCCGACCACCCCGCGGCCCTGGATGTCATGCAGGACATGGACTGCGATGGCGACCGTGTCATGACCACGCTCTTGCAACAACCCCGCCAGCGGCCGCGCCTGTTTCTGAAGCAAATGGCTCACCACTTGTGCGACATGGACCACGGCTTCCTGGAACGCAGCCGCAACCTGCTGTTAATTCGTGACCCTGAACAAATGCTGCCGTCATTGAGCAGGCAAATCCCCGAACCCACCCTGCGCGACACGGGCCTGGCGCTGCAATGGGAATTACTCCGGGAACTGCAATTACTGGGCCAACGCCCCCTGGTAATCGATGCGAGGGACTTGTTGCTGGACCCGCAAACCATCCTGAAGAAAGTGTGCCAGTACCTGGAACTGGAATTTGAGGAAGCCATGCTCAGCTGGCCTGCAGGAGCAAAACCTGAAGACGGAATCTGGGCGCCCCACTGGTACCACCGGGTACACGAAACCACCGGCTTCTCCCCCTACCGACACAAGAGCGCACCGGTTGCCGACGCGCTTAAATCACTACTGGAGGAATCCAGCGAGTATTATCAAAAGCTCTACCAGTTCAGCAGCCACGGAACCGCAGACTCATGACCCCAGCACTTCCCGATCCACGTAATGCCGACATCCTCGTTCACGTGGGCGGACAACTCCTTCCCCGTGACCAGGCAAAGGTCTCGGTGTTTGACAGTTCAGTCCAGGGCGGTGATGCCGTCTGGGAGGGCCTGCGGGTATACGATGGGCGAATTGCCGAATTGGAGGCCCACCTGGACCGCCTGCTGGACTCCGCCAAGGCCATGGCGTTTGAAGGGGTGCCGGCTCGCAGCCAGGTTGAAAAAGCCCTGTGCGAGACCCTGGAGGCCAACGGGATGTTCGATGGCGCCCATGTGCGCCTGACCCTGACCCGGGGAGAAAAAGTCACCTCTGGTATGAATCCCCGGCTTAACCAGTCCGGTTGTTGCCTGATCGTGCTGGCCGAATGGAAAGCACCGGTCTACCCGGGCGCCGGAATCCGATTAATTACCTCCGCGATTCGCCGCAACTCTCCCCAGTGCGTGGACTCAAAGATTCATCACAACAACCTGATCAACAATATCCTGGCCGCCATCGAGGCCAATGTTGCGGGAGTCGACAGCGCCCTGATGCTGGATGTAGCAGGCTTTGTCTCTGAGACCAACGACACCAACGTGTTCCTGGCCAAAAAGGGCATACTCTATACGCCCCATGCCGACAGCTGTCTTCCAGGCATCACCCGGGCCATGGTGATCAAGCTGGCGCGGGAGGATGGTGCCACGGTAGTGGAGAAAAACCTGTCGCTGACCGAGGTGTACAGCGCGGATGAAATGTTTACCACCGGCACTATGGGCGAATTGACCCCCGTGCTGGAAGTGGACGGACGCCGCATAGGCGAACAGGCCGGCGCGTTAACTGTACGAATGCAGGCATTACACGGCAACTGGGTACGCAAGAACGGCACCCCAATAAAGAGTTTAAAACAATGATCATCAGACGGATAACGTTATCCCTGGCCAGCCTCTTCCTGGCGTTCTCCTCACCCTTGTTGCATGCCCAGCAGGCGCCGGTGATCGCAAAGAAGGTAACGAAAATGTCCATGCCCATGCAGGCCGAAAGCCTGGGCACCACCATGGCCAACGAGTCGGTCAACATCACCTCCAAGGTTTCCGAAAGAGTCTCCAGGATTCGTTTCGAGGAAGGCCAGTTGGTGAGGGCCGGCCAGGAACTGGTAGAGCTGGATACCGACGAGGCCAGGGCAAACCTGGCGGTGGCAAGCGCCGACTTCAGCGAAAGCCGCAGCAATTTTAAGCGGGCCGAAGAACTTGATCGGACAAAGTCCATTTCCCAATCCGAACTCAAGCAACTTCAGTCTGCAATGGAGGCCGACCAGGCCCGGGTACAGGCCGCCACCGCACGCCTCGCGGACCTGACCATCAGGGCCCCGTTTGACGGCCGCGTGGGCCTGCGCCGGATTAGCGCCGGCAGCCTGGTGTCACCTGGCACGATCATTACCACCCTGGATGACCTGGACACCATCAAGCTGGATTTTTCGCTGCCCGAAGTATTGATGGCAAAGCTCAAGCCGGGCCTGGAGATTAATGCCACGAGCATCGCGTATCCGGACACGGCGTTTGCCGGCAAGGTTATCAGTATCGACACACGGGTTGACCCGGTGACACGATCGATAACCATTCGCGCCCGCATTCCCAACGCCGAGGGCCTGCTGCGGCCGGGCATGCTTATGTCTGTGGTGTTGATCCAGGAGGAACTGGACGCATTGGTGATCCCCGAGCAATCTCTGATTTCAGAACAAAGCCGACAATACGTTTTCGTCATTAACCAGGGTCGCGCGGAGAAGCGCCAGGTAGAGACGGGGCGGCGACGCCCGGGCGAGGTGGAGATTGTAGACGGACTGGTGGAAGGCGAGATGATCGTCGTGGAAGGCACACAGCGTTTGCAAGTAGGTAGCGAGGTAGAGGTGATCAAAGAACTGGCAGCCGATGAGACCCAGCCATGACACTCTCTGAACTTTCGATTAAAAGGCCGGTATTCGCCACCGTACTCAGTCTGCTACTGGTCATCCTGGGTCTGATGTCACTGACCCTGCTACCGGTGCGCGAGTATCCGGACATCGACCCGCCAGTGGTCTCAATCGACACCAATTACCGTGGCGCATCTGCCCAGATCGTGGAAACCAAGATTACCCAGGTCATCGAAGAACGAATTGCCGGCCTGGAGGGTGTAGAAAAACTCACCTCCCAGAGCGAGGACGAACGCTCCAGCATCAATGTTCAGTTCAGTCTTTCCCGGGATATTGATGGCGCTGCCAACGATATCCGCGACCGGGTATCCCGGGTGGTGGGCGACTTGCCAGAGGAAGCTGACACACCCGAGATTGCCAAGGTGGACAGCAACACCCGGGCCATCATGTACATCAACCTGACCAGCGACAGCATGTCGAATCTGGAGCTGACTGACTACGCCGAGCGGGTGCTTATCGATCGCTTTTCCACCGTGGAGGGCGTGGCCAGGGTCAGGCTATCCGGCGCACGCCGCTATGCCATGCGAATCTGGATGGACAGGCTCGCCCTGGCAGGTCGCGGACTCACCGTGGCCGACGTTGAATCCGCCCTGAGAAGAGAAAACATCGAACTTCCCGCAGGCCGTCTCGAATCCGAACAGCTGGAATTCACCCTGCGCACCCAGACCGGACTGGTAGATGAGAAAAGTTTCCGGGAACTGGTGATCGGACGCGGCTCTGACAACGCCCTGGTTCGTCTTGGAGATATCGCCGAGGTCAGGCAGGCCGCCGAGGATGACCGCAGCGTGGCCAGGGCTAACGGTATTCCTGCTATAAGCCTGGCAATTGAACAGCTTTCACGGGCCAACACCGTGGAAGTCGCCGGCAACGTTCGGGATGCCATGGAAGAGGTGAAGAAGTCCCTGCCTCCATCGGTTGTCCTGGAAATCAATTACGATCGGTCACTGTTCATCGATGCCTCTATGCGTGAGGTGTTCAAGGCCCTGGCCTTCTCGATCAGCCTGGTGCTGATTGTGATTTACCTGTTCCTGGGCAGCCTGAGAGCCACCCTTATTCCGGCCCTCACGGTTCCGATATCCATTATCTCCACATTCATGGTCATGCTGGCCATGGGCTATTCGGTAAACGTGTTGATATTGCTTGGCATGGTGCTGGCGATTGGCCTGGTGGTAGATGATGGCATCGTGGTTCTGGAAAACATTTACCGGCGCATCGAGGGCGGCCAGCCCAAGTTGCTGGCGGCACTGGATGGCAGTCGCGAAATCCAGTTCGCCGTAATCGCCACCACGCTGGTGCTGGTGGCAGTGTTCCTGCCTATCTCATTCGTGCAGGGTAACGTGGGCCGGCTGTTTGCCGAGTTCGGCGTCTCACTGGCAGCCGCAGTCGGTTTCTCCAGCCTGGTAGCGCTCTCCCTGACACCCATGATGAGTTCCAAGATTCTCAAGGGCGACGCCATGCGTACCGGCCTGCCCCGGCGAGTCGACAACTTCTTTCAGAAACTCTCTATCCGCTATCAGGCCGTGCTCAGAAAGAGTCTGGAGAGAACCTGGATCGCACTGCTGTTTACCGCCATCGTGATCGCATTGTCTGTATTCCTGTTCAGGGACCTGCCCTCCGAGTACGCACCCAAGGAAGATCGGGGCGTGTTTTCGGTGTACATGGTGGGACCTGAAGGATCAAGCATGGACTATACCGACCGTTACGCCAGGCAAATGGAAGATATTCTTATGGAAGAGGTGCGCGCCGGAAATATCATGCGCGCGTTGATCCGACTGCCCGGGAGTTGGGGTGGTGGCGAGGTGAATTCGGCCAGGGCAATCGTCTTGCTTGAGGACTGGTCAAAACGTAGCGAGAGCGCCGAGTCCATCGCCGGACGGGTGCGCCAGAAACTGGCTGTCCTGCCGGGGGTGAGAACCTCGGTCAACACGCCACAGGGATTGGGCATATGGGGCGGCCAGGCAATTTCCATGGTGCTGGGCGGTAGCGAGTACGACGAAATTGCACGCTGGCGAGACCAGGTTATTGAGCGAGCCTCGGCCAATCCCAAGTTCAAGGGACTGGATTCGGACTACAACGAACGCAAACCCCAGATCCGCGTCCTGGTGGACAGGGATCGGGCGGCCACACTGGGCGTGTCACTGCAAAACATCGGCCGAACACTGGAAACCATGCTGGGTTCACGGATCGTGACTACCTACGTGGACCGGGGCCGCGAGTATCGCGTGATCCTGCAGGGACGCCAGGAAGACCGGGCGACCCCCAGCGACTTGAGCAACCTCTATGTGCGCTCGGAAACCAACGGGCGGCTGGTGCCGCTGGGCAACCTGGTCACCCTGGAAGAGAGCGCGGGGCCCAGGGAGCTGAACCGATTCGATCGACTGCGTAGCATCACGATAACCAGTGACCTTGAAAACGATTTCCCACTGGGCCAGGCCCTGGATGAAATTGAAAGCATCGCACGGGACATCCTGCCGCCCACGGCGCGCATCAGCTGGGACGGCGAGTCAAGGGAATACAAGCAGGCCGGCAACTCCTTGTACTGGACCTTCCTGGTTGCACTGGTCATCGTGTTCCTGGTCTTAGCCGCTCAATTCGAGAGCTTCCGCCATCCATTCATCATCATGATGTCCGTACCCCTGGCCCTGGCCGGCGCACTGGGCGGTCTCTGGCTCTTTGACCAGAGCATTAACGTCTACAGCCAGATCGGCATTATTTTGCTCATCGGCCTGGCGGCCAAGAACGGCGTCCTGATCGTCGAGTTCACCAATCAACTGCGGGATGCCGGAGAACAATTCAATGAGGCCATCATCAAGGCAGCAGCCATTCGCCTGAGGCCGGTACTGATGACAAGCACCTGCACCATCATCGGCGCCCTGCCCCTGGTCATGTCGTTTGGCGCCGGTGCAGAAAGCAGGATTCCAATTGGCATTGTGGTGATGTTCGGCGTAACCGTCTCTACCCTGCTGACACTGTTCGTGGTGCCGGCGTTCTACCAGTTGATGGCCCGCAATTCGAAATCTCCGGAACATGTCAGTCGCATGATTCAGAGACTCAGAGATACAGCCAAGAGCGATTAGCAAGAGGCCGCCCCAGGGCGGCCTCTTTTCCAAATACTCGCTACCAGCAAAGCCACGTTACCCGGAGAAGTATTCCTCAAGATATTGCTTGAAGCTCAAGCTGTCCTTGCGCTCCATATCCCGCTGCCTGGCAACCGACGCGCTGGCCTCGGTGGTGAACTGCCGCACCCGGCCGGGATCGCATCGGTGCAGACCGTGAAAAAACTGCTGGTGATGTCTCGCCCACCTGGCCCCGAACTGTAAGAACGATTCGTTATTCTCGGCCATCTCCCTGAGCACCCTGGCCGAGGGAGTCTTTTCAGGATCCATAACCCTGGCCTGCTGGGTCTCGACGGCCGACACGTACAGGGGTTTATCAAAACCACTGTCCATTAACTCAGAGACCCTGGCCACACCGTCAAGCAATTCTGTTGCCCAGTCTTTCAAGGACACTTCCTCGCCGTCCCTGACCAGGGTCAATCCCGGTTCTCTGCCACGGCCCGCGACCCGGCCCTGGTTCACACCCAGTTCCTGGTACTCGCTATCGCTGATCGGTGGGCTCTCACTCAACAGGCAATACAGCAACATGGATTCCAGGAAACGCATCTGGGTTTCACTGACCCCGGCGGGATCAAATACATTCAAATCCAGGGCCCGCACTTCAACGTACTGCACACCATTTTCTGCCAGAGCGCTGGTAGGTCGTTGGCCGGTGCTGATTACCCGCTTGGGGCGGATCATGCTGTAGTACTCATTTTCGATCTGCAGCTGATTCGCGTTCAGCTGGCGGTACTCACCATCTTTCTCAACGCCAATGCGCTGGTAGTCCGGATGGGGTGTGCTGACGGCACGTCCCAGGTCCCTGACATATTCATCCAGCGAGTTAACCGAAATCCTCATGGAGGACTGGGTCTGGTTCTTGTAACCCAGGTCACTCATTCGTAACGAGGTGGCATGAGGATGAAAATAGGTGTCCTTATCGAACTCCTGCAAATCTGTTTCGCGGCCTCTCAGAAATGCCTTGCACACTGCAGGGGATGCGCCAAATAAATACAACACCAGCCAGCCGGTCCGATGGAAATTCCTGACCAGCCCCATGTAGTGCTGGTTGCGAAAATCCGCGGGGTCCTGATCCGACCCAAGCAACTGCTGATAGGTCTCCCAGAAGTCATCGGAGAAAGAAAAGTTGAAATGCACACCGGCGATGATCTGCATCATACGACCGTAGCGATGACTCAGCCCCCGCCGGTACACATGTTTCATTTGACCAATATTGGACTTGCCAAACTCGGCTATCGGGATGTTCTCGTCGCCGTCTACGGCACAAGGCATACTCGCCGGCCAAAGCATTTCATCGCCTAGTCCGTCGTATACGAACTGGTGGATGTCACACAGGAACTGGCGGGTTGCGGCACTGTCTTCCAACGCCGGTGTAACCAACTCCAGCAATGCCTCGGAATAATCTGTCGTGACAAAACGATTTGTCAGGGCGGCACCGAGCAATCCCGGGTGCGGGGTTTGCGCCAGTTCATTTTGCGGATCGATACGCAGGGACTCTTTTTCCAGTCCCTTGCGCGAGGCCTGCCAGATATCCGGCCTGTCCAGCTCATGCAGTTTTTGAATTCTTGTTGTCAGCACGTCAGCCACCTGGCCGCTCCTT
>CAKZML010000071.1 GCA_937128475.1 uncultured Chromatiales bacterium | reverse complement strand
TTGCCTGGGTGTATGAGATGACCCCCGAGGGACTCAAGCGCGAGTCCGACGTGGACCGCAGCGCATCGGTCACACCCTACACGGCAAAGAAACTCAATGGCGCGATTATCTCGGTGCTGGCGGTGGCCCTGGTTTTTTCAGTGGCCCATCGTTACTGGTCTGAAGATTCGCCGGTGGAGTCCACAACCGCTTCTCTGGGTACCGTACAGACCGTGCCGGTATCCTCTGTCTCATCTTTTGCCGAGGAAGAAGTTCCTTCAATCGCGGTACTGCCGTTCGTCAACATGAGTGACTCGAAGGACACTGAATATTTTTCTGACGGTCTGTCCGAGGAACTGCTGAACGTGCTGGCCCAGGTGCCAGGCTTGCGGGTGGCAGCGCGTACTTCCTCGTTCCAGTTCAAGGGAAAGACCGGTGACGTGGCCGATATCGCAAAACAACTACGCGTAAGTACGGTGCTGGAAGGCAGTGTGCGTCGTTCAGGAGACAGGGTCAGGATCACCGCCCAGTTAATCAAGGCCTCTGACGGCTATCACCTTTGGTCCAGCACCTTCGATCGACAGTTGCTGGACGTGTTCGCCATTCAGGATGAAATCGCCAAAAAAGTGGTGGAGGCCCTGCGTATCACCCTACTGGGGGATACGGAGCAGGAGCTCACCGCCGGGCGCACCCAGGATTTCGAGGCCTATAACCAGTATTTGATGGCCCGCCAGTTGCAGGCCCAGCAAAGCTATGGCTCTTTGGCCCGGGCGGTGGAGCTGTACCAGCAGGTGCTGGCTCGGGATCCGGATTATCGCGACGCCCAGGCGGCCCTGGTGGAGACCTACCTTTACCAGGCCGGGACCGGTCAGATCAGCAATGCCGAGTTGCAGTCCAAGGCCGTTCCCGTGCTGGCGCAGGTGCTTCGGCTGGACAGCGAGCGGGGCATCCGGCGCGGCGACGTGCTGGATTACCAGGTCGAGCTGACAATGAACCAGGCCTTCAGCAATGTGGATTCCCGGCGCGATCGCGATGAGCGCGTGCGCCGACTGGAATCCGAACTGGAGCAGGCCATAGTATTGAGTCCCAAC
Source organism: uncultured Chromatiales bacterium (assembly GCA_937128475.1). Lineage (GTDB taxonomy): Bacteria > Pseudomonadota > Gammaproteobacteria > Steroidobacterales > BM003 > CAKZML01. Next base: position 1,072 of record CAKZML010000071.1, on the reverse strand, counting down.
AACGTGCGGGCGCTCATGCGCCTGAGCGGCTTCAGGCGCTTTGCCGGTGATATGCAAGGTGCCACAAAGTTGCTGGAGCGGGCCCGGCAACTGGATCCGCTGGCGCTGGATGTCAGCCGGGCCTTCGTGAATCTGTATATGGACTCGCGTGAGTACGACAAGGCCCTGGCCGAGGCCAGGCGCATGCAGGAGCTGAGCCCCGGGGCCCCCACCGCGTACTGGTCGGAGGCGCGTATCGAGCAGGAACGGGGTGATTTTTACCGGGCCATGCGGGCAACGGAGAAGGCCCGGCAAATCGACCCGGACGACCATGAATTTCCCTCCGCACTGGCGTGGATATACCTGGCCATGGGTGATAGCGAACGCGCTGCTCCCCTGGTGGAGGAGGCCATCGCCATGGCGCCCGAGGCGCCGAGCACCTACGTATCACGCATGCGCTTGGCCATGGCCCGGGAGCAGCAGGTCGAGGCCCTGGCTATCGCCCGGGAGGTGCTGGACAAGGGTATCGAAAATCGCAGCGGCGCCCAGTTCTGGGCCGGCTACCTGGTGGCCGCCGACGCCTGGCGGCGCAAGGATTCCCCGGCTATGCTGGACTGGTTCAGGACCGTGAACCCCACCAGTTTCCGGGAAACGATCACCTACGAACAGATGAGAGAGGTGTACATAGCGTTGCACTGGACCCTGCCGTCGTTGCAGCGTGCCGGGGAGAACGCCCGGGCCACGGCGGTGCTGGAAGCGGCCCGCCAGTTCGTTGCCGGGTACAAGTTTCAGCCCTACCAGCACTGGGACCAGGTGAGGCTGGAGAGCCTGCTGCGCTGGAATGATGGAGGCGGGGACGCCGCCCTGGCAGGCTACGCCCAGGCCATGCAGGCTGAACCCCTGGATGAGGGCTGGTGGCGGGTCCTGCAAAATCCCTTCATGCATGAATTTGTTGTCGCCGCTCCCATCGCCGCCGAGCTGCAACGTGTAGGCGAACGCACCCGGGCCATGGGTGAGCGACTGCGCCAGGAAGACGGTTACGTGAGTCCGTCCGTCAAAGCCAGTCCCTAGCTCTTCAGCCGGGTGTGACTGC
>CAKZML010000070.1 GCA_937128475.1 uncultured Chromatiales bacterium | reverse complement strand
GCCACCCTGGTAAGCCTGCCCACCGGGGCTGTATACGGTCAGTTGGAACCCATGGATGTGACTGCCTTGCTTGATGCCCAGGGGGCCGGCGAATTACACCTGCCAAAATTGCGTGGCCTGAGCAGCCTGGACAGTGTTTCACAATGGGCTGATATCGCCTTGCGTGAACGCAGCGGTCACACCCAGTCAGACCGCTACCTGTTGCAGGAGCAGGACAGTCGGGATGGCGTGGAGCGCAGGGTGTTTCTGGATAGTCACGACAACAGCCATCACGAAATTTTCCTGAGACCTGTTTCCGAGGCGTTTGAGTTCCAGGCCAGTTGTGGCGAGGAAAAACGTAAGAGCCGCTGGCTCTACGAAGTTCTGCCTGCCAACGGGGACTGATCCAGGGACACATCGGCGCTGACCGATTCCAGTTGTGAGCGCATCCAGCGCAGGGCCGGATCCGAATCAGCCCGCTTGTGCCAGAACATCCTGATCTCCAGGGGTGGCACCTCAAAAGGTAATTCCATGCTATGCAGGCCATGCAGTGCAGCCAGTGAGACCGGTGCGCTAAGGGCCAGGTCTGTGCTGCGTACCACGTGGGGGGTGAGCAGGTAGTGCTGGCTTCTGAGCAGGATGGTTCGTTGCAGTCCTTGTCGGCGCAGTGCCAGGTCCACGTGTCCGATTCCCCGTCGGCGACTGGAAGGCATGACGTGTTGCAAGGCAAGGTAATCCTCCAGTCCAAGGGGCTTGCCGACCATGGGATGATCGGGTCTTACCATGCAGGCATAGCTGTCCCGGCAAAGTAGTGAGTGCTGGAGTTGCGGGTCGGAATGCAGCAATCCATCCATCCCCAGGTCCGCCTCCCCGGATGCCAGGTCCTTCACCAGATTTCGTCTTGAGCCCTGGAAGGTTTCCAGTGACACGGACGGGGCCACATCCTGCAGTCGCTTGAGCAGGGGTGGCACCAGGATGGCCTCAAGCAAATCGGAGAGTCGCAGGCGAAAGCGCCGGGTCGAGGTGGCAGGATCGAAGTCCACAGCAGCGACCCGGGTGTTATCCAGTAACTTCAACGCACGGCGAACCTCGGTTGCCATGGACTCGGCCAGGGGTGTGGGTTGCATGCCGCTTCCGCTGCGCACGAACAGGGGGTCGTTAAACTCCTGGCGCAGCCGGGCCAGGGCATTACTCACCGCCGGCTGTGTGACGTGAAGGATTTCCCCCGCCCGGGTCAGGCTATGCTCCGTGTAGATGGCATCGAATACCCGGTAAAGGTTCAGATCTATGGCTTTCGGGTGCATTTCAGAGGGGCTCGCTTACTATCATTTAAAATGATGATACTAGATAACTAAAATAAATTGGAATAATCGCGAGTCTGGTCCTACCCTGAGCATCAGCCCGGCTGACAGCGTTTTCAGCCTATGTTTTTTGCGGAGGTGCAGCGTGGATTTTTCATATAGCCCCAAGACCCAGGAATTGCTGGATAAATTAATCGCTTTCAGGGATGAGCATATCTATCCCAACGAAGAGGTCTTTTCCCGACAGGTGAATGAGGGCGATCGCTGGGCCGCGGTCCCGGTGGTGGCTGAATTGCAGGCCCTGGCCCGGGAGCAGGGGCTGTGGAATTTGTTTCTGCCCGAGCCCGAATATGGCGCGGGTCTGAGCAACCTGGAATATGCCCCGCTTGCCGAGGTCATGGGATGCAACGAGTGGGCGCCGGAGGTGTTCAATTGTGGCGCGCCGGATACCGGCAACATGGAAGTAATTGCCCGTTACGGCAATGAAGAACAAAAAGAGCAGTGGCTCAAGCCGCTGTTGACTGCCGAGATTCGCTCCTGCTTTGCCATGACAGAGCCGGGTGTCGCCTCCTCGGATGCCACCAATATGGAGGCAACCGCAGTCAGGGAAGGTGACGAGTGGGTGCTTAACGGTCGCAAGTGGTGGATCTCCGGTGCCGGTGACCCTCGCTGCAAGATTGCGATTTTCATGTGCCTGACCAACCCGGAAGCGGGTCGTCATGAACAGCATTCCCAGATTCTCGTCCCCATGGATGCGCCGGGCGTGACGGTAGTGCGTCCCCTGAACGTATTTGGCTATGACCATGCACCTCATGGTCATTGCGAAATTATGTTCGACAAGGTTCGCGTGCCCTACGGCAATGTCATCCTGGGAGAGGGACGTGGTTTTGAGATCGCCCAGGGTCGTCTTGGTCCAGGTCGAATTCATCACTGCATGCGTTCCATTGGCACCGCCGAAAGGGCGCTGGAATTGATGTGTCGTCGCGGCATGCAGCGCACCGCCTTTGGCAAACCGCTAATCAAGCTGGGCGGTAATTTTGATGTGGTCGCGGAATCCCGCATCGAAATCGAACAGGCCCGACTGCTGGTGCTCAAGGCTGCCTGGCTGATGGACAACGTCGGTAACAAGGCGGCGGCCAGTGAAATCAGCCAGATCAAGGTGGTGGCGCCAAACATTGCCCTGAAGGTGATCGACCGGGCCATCCAGATGCACGGCGGTGCCGGCGTTTGCCAGGATGTTCCGCTGGCGGAAATGTATGCCAACCAAAGAACCCTTCGCCTTGCCGATGGTCCCGATGAAGTGCATCGTATGCTGGTGGCCAGGAGAGAGCTGGCGAAATACAGGGATTAGGCATGAGCCTGGTTGATAGCGCGACCTCGATACGCCGTGGGGAAGAACTGGATTTGCCTGCGCTGGAGAAGTTTCTGGCGGAGAAATTACCGGAATACGCGGGGACCCTGGAGGTTCAGCAATTTCCATCCGGGTATTCCAACCTGACCTACCTGTTGAAGGTGGGCGACCGGAAGTTGGTTTTACGTCGTCCACCCTTTGGTACAAAGGCAAAGTCTGCCCATGACATGGGTCGAGAATTCAAGGTCTTGTCGGGACTCAGGCCCTTGTTCCCCTATTGCCCGGAGCCGCTGGTTTACTGCCAGGACGAAAGTGTCCTGGGCAGTGAGTTTTATTTGATGAGTTGTATCGAGGGGATGATCGTACGCAAGGATTATCCGCCCGAGCTGGAGATGAACCCGGAGCAGGTTCGCCAGCAGTTTTTCAATCTCATTGATGTATTGGCCGAGCTGCACAAGGTGGATTACAAGGCGGCGGGCCTGGAGGAGTTGGGCAAGCCCGAAGGCTATGTCGAACGCCAGGTGAAAGGCTGGAGCAAGCGCTACCGTGCAGCCCGCACCGAGGACGCACCGGATTTCGAATCCACCATGAGCTGGTTGCTGGAAAAAAAGCCCGGCGATTCGGGTCATGTGGGCGTGATCCATAACGATTTCAAACTGGATAACGTGATCTGGGACAGCCAGGATCCGATGCGCCTGATTGGCGTACTGGATTGGGAGATGGCCACCCTGGGCGATCCCTTGATGGACCTGGGAAGTACCCTGGGTTACTGGGTTGAAAAAGGTGATCCTGATTTCCTCAGGGCCGGCAGACTGATGCCCACCGATGCGCAAGGTGCGCCTACCCGTGAGGAAATTGTCCAGCGTTACAGCGAGCGCACCGGTTATTCCATGGAACACATGGATTTTTACTTCTGCTTTGGACTGTTCCGTCTCGCGGTGATTGCCCAGCAGATTTATTACCGCTATTACCACGGGCAAACCGCAGACAAGCGCTTCGCCGACTGCATACATTGGGTGCACGGGTTGGAACGCATGTGCAAGGAATTGATGGACGGGTCCAGCCTCTGATCAGCTGGCCCTGGACCTGACACAGGAGAATTTGATGGCAGCAGATATGTTTGATCTGAGTGGCAAGGTTGCCCTGGTAACCGGGGCGAGTAGAGGAATAGGCGAGGCTTCGGTGCGCCTGTTGGCAAAGCATGGCGCCCGGGTGATCGTCGCCAGCCGCAAGCTGGATGCCTGCGAACTTGTTGCGGCGGACATTCGAGAGCAAGGAGGCGATGCGGTTGCCATGGCCTGTCATATCGGCGACCTGGATCAGATTCAGAAACTGTATGCGGCAATTGATGAAAAATTCGGTCGCCTGGATATCCTGGTGAACAACGCTGCAGCCAACCCTTTCTACGGACATATCCTGGACACCGACCTGGCGGCCTATGACAAGACGGTGGACGTAAATATCCGCGGTTACTTTTTCATGACCATCGAGGCGGGCAAGCGCATGCGCAAGCAAGGCGGTGGGGCCATCGTGAATGTGGCGTCTGTGAATGGTGTGCGCCCCGGTCCCTTGCAGGGAATTTATTCCATCACCAAGGCCGCGGTGATCAACATGACCAAGGCGTTTGCCAAGGAATGTGGCGAGTTCAATATTCGTGTTAATGCCCTGTTGCCAGGGTTAACCCGGACCAAGTTCGCCTCGGCATTGACCGAGAATGAACAGGCCCGTGATTACTACCTCAAGTTTGTACCCCTGGGTCGCATGGCGGAGCCCGAAGAGATGGCCGGCTCCGTGTTGTTCCTGGTGTCGGATGCATCCTCCTACGCCACGGGTACCTGTATTACCGCTGATGGCGGCTACCTGGCTTAAGCCCACGCAAACCACGGAGTGTTTCCTGTTATGTACGATTTTTCCGGCAAAGTAGTCCTGGTTACCGGCGCAGCATCCGGGCTTGGCCTGGACTGCGCAGCAGCCTTTGTTGCAAGTGGCGCCCGGGTAGTGATGACTGATGTGCAAGTGGAGTTGGGCGAGGAAGCCGCCGGCAAGCTGGGCGAAAACGCCGTGTTCATGCAGCAGGATGTACGGGATGAATCACGCTGGCAGCAAGTCGTGGATGAGGCGGTAACCCGCTTCGGTGGCCTGCATGTGCTGGTCAATGCTGCTGGCATTGCCATGTTCGCGGGGGTGGAGGATACAAGTCTTGCCCAGTTCCGGAATATTCACGCGGTGAATGTGGAAGGGGTGTTCCTGGGCTGCAAGGCGGCGATTCCTGCCATGCGCAAATCTGGCAGCGGTTCGATTATCAACCTGTCCTCAACCGCCGGATTACGTGGTGTGGGCAAACTCACGGCCTACTGTTCAGCCAAGGGTGCGGTGCGCATGCTCACCAAGTCGGTGGCTGTAGAGTGCGCTGAAAACGGCGATAACATTCGCTGTAATTCCCTGCACCCGTCCTACACGGATACGCCCATGGTGCAGGGGCTGATCGGCCTGGGTTCGGATCCGGTGGTAATGCGCAAGCGACTGGAAAAAGTGAGCCCAATGAATCGCCTGGGTGAGCCCAGGGAAGTGTCTAACGCGATTTTGTTCCTGGCCTCAGATCAGTCCAGCTTTATTACCGGTGCGGAAATTCCGGTGGACGGCGGCACGACGGCGCGTTGATGAATGGTTTCTCAAACTGCCGGCAGCGGGCCTTGTGGGCCCGTGCCGACAGTGTTTCCAGATCAGTCGTTGGCCAGCAACTGCACCAGGCTGGAAGTATCCCAGCGACGGCCACCGCGGGCCTGGACCTGGGCATAGAACTGGTCCACCAGCGCGGCCACCGGAAGGCGAGCGCCATTGCGATTGGCCTCGTCCAGGGCGATGCCAAGATCCTTGCGCATCCAGTCCACGGCAAAGCCGAATTCGAACTTGCCTTCGCACATGGTTTTGGCGCGATTGTCCATCTGCCACGACTGGGCGGCACCCTTGGAAATCACGTCAATAACCCGATTCATATCCAGGCCGGCTTTTTGTCCGAAGTTCATACCCTCGGCAAGCCCCTGGACCAGGCCGGCGATGCACAATTGATTAACCATCTTGGTCAACTGGCCGGACCCCGAATCACCCAGCAGGATGCAGGCGCGGGCGAAGCAGTCGATGATCGGGTAGGCCCTGTCGAAGGCCTCCTGGTCGCCGCCACACATAACCGTCAATGCGCCATTCTCCGCTCCCGCCTGGCCGCCGGATACCGGGGCATCGATAAAGCCGATGCCATTGTTGGCCGCCAGGGCGTAGATCTCCCGCGCCACTTCCGCAGAGGTAGTGGTATGGTCCACCAGGATGCTGCCCGAGCTCATGCCGGCCAGTGCTCCGTTGGGACCCAGTACAACCTGTCTCAGGTCATCGTCATTACCAACGCAAACAAACACGAATTCAGCGCCCCGGGCGGCCTCGGCGGGCGTCGCGAAGCTGGTCCCCTTGTGGCGGGAAACCCATTGGGCTGCGGTACTGGCAGTGCGGTTGTAAACTCTGGTTTCGTGACCCGCGGTCTGAAGGTGTCCCGCCATCGGTGCACCCATGACTCCGAGACCAATAAATGCAACAGTGGCCATATAAACTCCCGATTTGAATCTTTGGCGACAGTGTACCCGGTTGCTCTCGGAGTGTTTAGAAATTGTGGCAGGAGAGTTACGTGGTGAGTGAAATTTATCTGTTACGGCATGGTCAGGCCTCTTTTGGCGCCGAGGACTACGATCGATTGTCCGAGGCCGGAGAGACCCAGGCCAGACTGCTTGGTGAGCACCTTGCCGAACTGGGTATGGAATTTGATGCGATTTTCAGCGGCGCCATGCGACGCCAGCGGGACACTGCGCGGATACTGCTCGAGGGGATGGGGCACTCGAACCCCGAGGGTTTCGAGATCATGGATCACTTCAACGAATTCGATCATTTGCCGGTCTTGCGCGAGTACCTGGAAGGCATGATCGCGGGGGGTGATGGCTCGGTGGATATCCCTCGCCTGCGGGAAGATCGTCCGTATTTCCAGAAGGTGTTTGATGCGGCCACCGCAGACTGGATCTCCGGAAAGCTACAGGGGCCTGACCTGGAAAGCTGGGTAGAGTTTTGTCAGCGCGTGGAGAACGGCATGGTCGCCCTTCAGGAGGCGGCAGGCCAGGGCCGGCGGGTACTGGTGAGTACCTCGGCGGGAGCGATCAGCGTTGCCCTGCAATCGGTCCTGGGAACCGCCAGGCATGAAGCACTGCGCCTGGCCTGGGTCATACGAAACAGTTCTCTTACGCGTATTCTCTGGGACGGTGAGCGCGCATCCATGGAGACGTTTAACAGCGTCGCCCACCTTGAGAATGGTAAACGAATGGATTTGATTACCTACCGTTAGCATTGACGCCGGCAGGCATGGAAATGTCCATGGGTGCAGGTCTACCCAGCGCGAATTCAATCCGCTAACATTGCTTATCGATTTAAACTGGAAGATGGACGAGATTAATGAAACGACTGATTTCTGCTGCCGCCGCAACATTGCTCATGTTGTCTGCCGGTGCACTGCACGCTGAATGCGTATTCCCCAGCTCAGAAATAGACGTCCCCGACGGTAGCAAGGCCTCGAAAGAAACCATGGTCGCCGCTATCAAAAAGGTCAGGGCTTACCAGGGCGAGATGGCTGCCTTTCGCACCTGCCTGGACGAAGAGCTGGCTGCCGTGGCAGATCCGAAGCCACTTGAGGCAGTGCAGTTCCATGATCTGCGCTTCAACGCCTCGATTACTTCGGAAGAAGAAATCGCTAACAAGCTCAACAATGAAATCCGTGCATTCAAGGCTGCTGGAACTCAGTAAGCCACTGGTGAGCTAGCGGGACCTGAGTAGCCGCCGCCTTCCGTGGTGGCTGAACAGCTTGATGAATTCAGCAAACGTCGCCTCGGCCAATTGATGGTTTGAGGCGATCTGTTCACGTGTTTCGCTCATGACCTGCTCCGGGTCGACCAGGCTACCCATGGATTCAAGGTCTCGCCGGTTGGCCGGGACCTTCAGCCAGCGTCCAATCAGGTCGCCGTCCACTTCCAGGTGGAATTGGAAGCCGTAGGCATTGTCTCCGTAGCGGAAGGCCTGGTGTGCGCAGACATCGCTGCTGGCAAGCTGGACCGCTCCCCTGGGCAACTCGAAGGTGTCGCTGTGCCACTGGAAGATTTTCTCGCTGGGTCCAAAGTTGCCTAGCAGGGGGTCATCTGCTGCTTTGGGATCCACGCTTATATCGTGCCAGCCGATCTCCGGCCGGGAACTGCGTTTAACTTTTGCCCCCAGGGCCCGGGCCAGCAGCTGGGCGCCCAGGCAGATCCCCAGGATGGGTAAGCGCAGTTCCAGGGCTTCTTGAATTAATTCGATCTCGGTATCCAGGTGAGGATAACGGTCAGTCTGGTTGACGCTCATGGGTCCGCCCAGCACCACCAGTCCGTTGTAGCTGCTCATGTCCGGCCGGGCATCGGGTTCGCGGCTGAAATTCACGTAACGAATACGAAATCCCGCAGCCTTTAGCTGTGGATTCAGGGTGCCCAGGGGTTCGTAGGGGACGTGTTGGAATACCAGTATTCGTTTCATTTTTCCGGGAGCGTCAGGGGTTGAAAGAGGGTGGGAATTCTACATTTCCTGACGAATAAGACCAGAGGGAGTCTAAAAGTTTGGCTTGACGCAAGTCAGAACGCCTGCTTACACTCGAGCCTTACTCATCGAGACCGGCAGAGGGACAGGCCCGAAGAAGCCGGGGCAACCAGCGGATCTAACCAGTTCGCAATGGTGCTAACTCCTGCGGGACCAGCCTGAGGGCTGGCCGCCGATAGATGAGCTACTGTGAAACACCCGGATTGGGTGTAGGTCACGGTAACTCCCACCAGCGGTCTCTGCGCAGGGTTTCGAGATGAGAAACCAGATCCCGGTCAGCCGGGTGTGAGCGAGAGAGGACCGAATTCATGTACAGCCCCTTTGCCATTCAAAGCGCTAGAGAATGTGTTTCCACATTTATGCGTGGGCAGGCTCCGGTCGATCCTGGATGCCAGGGTGCGTGGTTACATGAGCTCAGCGTGACTCTCTCCAGGATCAGTACACAGGCGTTCGCGCCAGAGACCCGGAAATGAGCAAGCCAGATCAGCAAGGACGGACCGGCGCGGTGCGCGCGGGCATTGAATCAGACAGGCAGTACGGCGCCGTGGCGCCGCCCCTGTACCTGACCTCCAACTACACGTTCAGGGATATGGGCCAACCCCGTGCCTACGATTACAGCCGCACCGGCAACCCCACCCGGGACCTGCTGGGTGATGCCATCGCCGAACAAGAAGGCGGGGCGGGCGGCGTGATTACGGCGTCGGGTATGGCCGCGGCGACCCTGGTCTGCCAGTTGCTCAAGCCCGGTGACATCCTGATTGCTCCCCATGATTGCTACGGCGGTACCTACCGGCTTTTTAACGCCCTGGCTGAACGAGGGCAGTTCCATGTACGTTTCGTGAACCAGAGCGATCCCCAGGCCCTGGCAGCCGCCCTGGCCGAGCGACCGAGGCTGGTCTGGGTGGAGAGTCCCAGCAACCCCTTGTTGCGCATTGTTGACCTGCGGGCCCTGTCGCGACTTTGTCGTTTGCATGGCGCCTTGATGACGGTAGATAACACTTTCCTGTCCCCCGCCTTGCAGAATCCAATCAGCCTGGGTGCCGATATCGTGGTGCATTCCACGACCAAGTATTTAAACGGCCATAGCGATGTGGTCGGCGGAGCGGTGATTGCCGCGGATGCCACCCTGCACGAAGAACTGGCCTGGTGGGCCAATTGCTTAGGTATAACCGGTGCACCCTTTGACAGCTTCCTGACCCTGCGTGGTCTGCGCACCCTGCATGCGCGTATTCGCCTGCACGAGGAAAACGCCGGTGCCCTGGTGAGCTTGCTGAGCGATCATCCTGCGGTGAGCAAGGTCCATTATCCCGGCCTGGCCAGTCACCCGGGTCACGAGATTGCCGCCAGCCAGCAACGTGGGTTTGGCGGAATGATCAGCTTCGAACTGCATGGCAGCCAGCAGCAGGCCGGGGTGTTTCTGAATGCCCTGAAATACTTCTCCCTGGCCGAGTCACTGGGCGGGGTGGAGAGCCTGGTGGCCCATCCTGCCACCATGTCCCATGCGGCTATGGGGCCCGAAGGACGCAAGCTGGCTGGCATCGGCGATAACCTGATTCGCTTGTCGGTTGGAATCGAGAACATCGAGGACTTGCTCGCCGACCTTAAGTCGGGGCTGGACAAGATCCTGGGTTCACAAAGCACTGCCGCCGGGGCGGAAGCACTATAAAAAGATGACCTCCCGGGGGTAAGCTGGCTATTCCGGTAAGGATGCCGGGTCGCGGATTACAAAGCATGGCTAGTACACAGGAACGACATCCAGGCCTGGACCTGACGCTGGCTCGCCGGGTGGTGATAAAAATTGGTTCTTCGTTGCTGGTGGAAGCGTCCACCGGTCGCATCCACCGTTCCTGGCTGGAAGCGCTGTGTGAGGACATCGCCCGTATGCGAGCCCGGGGCCAGCAAGTGGTGCTGGTCTCCTCAGGGGCTATCGCCCTGGGCCGCCGAATCCTGAATATGAGCGAGGGTAGCTTGCGCCTGGAGGAAAGCCAGGCCGCGGCGGCGGCGGGGCAGGTGGCCCTGGCCCACGCCTATTCGCAAACCCTCTCCAGCAGTAATCTGCATGTGGCCCAGGTGCTGCTCACCCTGTCGGACACCGAGCAGCGACGTCGCTATCTCAACGCACGCAACACCCTCAAGACACTGCTGGATTTGGGGGCAGTGCCGGTAGTGAATGAGAACGACACCGTGGCCACCGAGGAAATTCGCTATGGCGACAATGATCGGCTGGCGGCCAGGGTGGCGCAACTGGTGAGCGCCGATTGCCTGGTATTGCTCTCGGATATAGACGGGTTGTACAGCGCTGATCCGGGTGTGGATCCCGATGCGAAGTTCATTCCCCTGGTGCCGGAACTGACCCCGGAAATTGAAGCCCTGGCCGGCGAATCGCGCTCCGGCATGGGCCGCGGCGGCATGGTTACCAAGTTGATTGCCGCTCGCATCGCGCTGGGCGCCGGCTGTCACGTGGCGATTGCCAACGGCCGCCTGGAGCGTCCCCTGTTGGCTATGGAACAGGGCGGGCGATGCACATGGTTCGTCCGTCATCGATCACCGGCTGCGGCGCGCAAGCAATGGATAGCCGGTTCGCTCAAGCCCCTGGGCAGCCTGCAACTGGACGAGGGTGCGCGAACTGCCTTGCTTGCCGGGAAGAGCCTGTTACCCGCGGGTGTCACAGCGGTACAAGGTGAATTCGAACGCGGCGATGCGGTGGCGCTCACAGCTCCGGATGGGCGCATCCTTGGGCATGGCCTTAGTGCCTACACCAGCGCCGAGGCGGCGAGCATTGCCGGATGCCAGAGCAGCGAGATTGCCGGAATCCTCGGTTACAGTGGCAGAGACGAATTGATTCACAGGGACGACCTCGTGTTGTTTGGAGTGTGACGGTTATGACCGCAACGACCCCGGGTGGTGAGCTATCCACAGTCATGGATGCCATGGGAGCAAGGGCGCGACAGTCTGCTCGCGTGTTGGCGGGGGCCAGCGCCGAACAAAAGAATGGCGCCCTGCTGGCCGCTGCTGAAAGCCTGAAAAATCACATGCCGGAGATTCTCGCGGCTAATGAAAAAGACCTCCAGGCGGCTCGGGCTTCGGGCCTGTCCGAGGCTATGCTGGATCGTCTGATGTTGGACGAGAGCAGGGTACTGTCCATGGCGGATGGCTTGCGCAACATCGCTGAACTGGATGATCCGGTGGGCAGGGTGCTGGCCCAGTGGACGCGTCCTAACGGTCTGGATATCCAGCGACTGAGTGTGCCCCTGGGCGTGATCGGCATCATCTACGAGAGCCGGCCCAATGTGACCGCAGATGCCGGGGCCCTGTGCCTGAAGGCGGGTAATGCGGTAATACTCAGGGGTGGGTCGGAAAGCTTCCATTCCAGCAACAAAATTCACGCTTGCCTGTGTGAGGGATTGGAGAAGGCTGGTTTGCCCGCGGACAGCATCCAGATGGTGCCGACCACGGATCGGGAGGCGGTGGGTTACCTGCTCTCGGAAATGGCCCAATACCTGGATGTAGTCATTCCACGGGGAGGCAAGGGCCTGGTGGCCCGTGTGGAGCGCGAGGCCAGGGTGCCGGTGCTGGGTCACCTGGAAGGCATCTGTCACCTGTATGTCGATGCCTCGGCGGATCTGGAACTGGCTGTGAATGTGGTGGTGAATGCAAAAATGCGCCGCACCGGAATTTGTGGCGCTGCCGAGACCCTTTTGCTGGACAGGCATGCTGACCGTGAATTGGTGGCGGCACTGGTCCAGGGTCTGTCCGGTGCGGGCTGTGAAATTCGCGCGGACCAGGCCTTGCGAGATCAGTTCCCCGAGTTGCCGCCAGCGGATGAATCAGATTGGTCTACCGAGTACCTTGCGCCGGTGATATCCGCTGCCATGGTGGACGGCGTTGAGAGCGCGATTGAGCACATCCAGCGCTATGGCACAGGGCATACGGAATCGGTTATCGCGGGTGATGCCCGGGTTGCTGAACGTTTTCTTTCTGCCGTGGACAGCGCCATTGTGATGCATAACACCTCCACCCAGTTTGCCGATGGCGGGGAGTTCGGGATGGGCGCCGAGGTTGGAATTGCCACGGGACGTTTGCATGCCCGCGGGCCGGTAGGCGTTGAGCAGCTAACCAGCTATAAATACGTTGTTCGGGGTAGCGGGCAACTACGGCCCTAGCATTGTGACGATGGTCTGGTTCAGGCCAGTCCAAGTATTTCCTGGTAGCGTTCCCTGACCTGCTGCCATTCCATCTTGAACCAGGGCGTGAACAGTTCAGCCTGCTCACTCATTTCCCGATCCAGCTGTTCGGGTGAGATGAAGCGCCATTCTTCAACTTCGTTACGATTCACGATGACATCTTCGTCGCTGCGTCCGACATAGACCCAGCACAGCTCATGCTCGGAACCCTCGGCATCAAAGTTGGCGTGGTACTCAAATTTGTACAGGAAGTGCAATTCGCAATGCAGTCCCAGTTCCTGGTGCAGTCGACGCACGGTGGCTTCGGGCATGTCCTCGCCGTGGCGGGGGTGGCTGCAACAGCTGTTTGACCAGTAACCGCCCCACAGGCGTTTTTGCCCGCTGCGTTTTTGCAGCAGCATTTCTCCACGGGAATTGAAAATAAACAGCGAGAAGGCCCGGTGCAATTTGCCCTGGCCGTCGTGGCAGCCGGCCTTGTCCAGGTTGCCAATCTCCTGGTCCTCGTGGTCGACCAGGATCAGGTTTTCGGATTCATGGGAGACGACCGCGTTTTCGTGAGCCGCCTTATTCAACGACCACCTCCGCGGCCTGGTAACCCGCATTGCGAATCGCCTGGGCTACCTTGTCACTGTTCTCCGGGCACAGCGCGATCATGGATCCGCCGCCACCACCACCGGTGAGCTTGGCGCCCAGGGCGCCGTTGTCACGGGCCAGGTGAATCAATTCCTCAAGTTCCCAGCTGGAAACCCGCAGGCTGTTCAGCAGGCCCTGGCAGACGTTCATCAAGTCTCCCAGTTGCGCCAGATCGCCTTTGCGAATGGACTCGATGGCTTCGAGGGTTAGTCCGTCGATGCCCTTGAATACCCGGTTGTAAACTCGCTTGTTGTTCTCCCAGGCCTTGCGAACCTGGGCGACCATGCCGGCGGTGAGGCTTTCCACGCCGGTCATGCCGATCACGAACTTCATGGGCGCGCCAATCTCCACGTCCTCGAAGGCGGGAGTGCGGTTGCGCTGGTAGACAATGGCCTTGCCGTAGGTGGCCACGGTGTTGTCCACGCCGGAGGGCGTTCCGTGGGCAACTCGTTCACATTCGTAGGCCAGGTTGTTCACATCTTCATCGGCCAGCCCCAGTGCGTAATGCCTGTCCAGGGCGCGGATGATTGCGACCGCCACGGCAGCCGATCCACCCAGTCCCATTGCCCGGGGAATATCCGAATACACTTCGATTCGCATGGGCTTGTCCAGCAGGCCCAGTTTTTCCAGGATCACGCCGGCGGGACGCTCGAAAGACTGTCGCTTTTCCGCTTCCTGGTGCAGGCGCTGTTCCACGCCCCAGCGGGGAACGATTAACTGAACGCCGTCCTCACCATCCTGGACTCTTGCGCGAACCGCCAGGGGTACTGCGGCGGCGATGGCATGAGAGCCGTAGACCACCGCATGTTCACCCAGCAGGATGATCTTTCCGTGACCGGCGGCCATGTCATCGTGATCGATCTCGGCCTGGTCGTGTTCGGCAACGTTCCGGGGACGCGATAGACCCTTGATAATTTCGTGGGCTTTCCAGATCTTGATTTCGCCGCTTTCAACCAGCCGGTCAACAACGATGGGGAACATTTCCGGAGTTGCGCCAGCGGCAGTTGCCACCGACCGCGCATGCAGGGTCATATGCCCCTGCTGAATGCCGTCTGTGGCCAGTGCGCGCAGCGCCGAGAAATTCTGTGCCAGGCCCACGATGCCCATGACTTCGGCCAGTTCAGTGGCTTTGCTCACATTCAGCATGCGCAGGTTCAGCGCAACCGTAGGATTGGTTTGCAGTGGGCCGCCCACGATGCCGACCTTCATCGGCATATCGATCTCGCCCACCAGCATGCCTTCGTCGTCGGTGTACCAGCGAGTCAGCGAGGTGTAGTGCGTGCCGCGAGCGGCGTAGGCATGGGCCGCAGCCTCAATGGCCCGCCAGTCGTTGCCGGTTGCGATGGCTACCGCATCCACGCCGTTCATGATTCCCTTGTTATGGGTGGCCGCGCGGTAAGGATCTATGGCGGCGAACTGACTGGCTATGGCAATACCATCGCGCACGGATTCGCCGTCAAATCCGCGACCTGCCAGTAAATGGGGAGGGATGCGGACCTTGCCGCGAACCAGGGCTCTATCGGTGAGATTCGACAGTATTCGCAGGAATACCTTGCCACCTGAAATGCTTTCGATCAGTGAGGCGACACCCTCGCACATGGTGTTAACCAGGTTGGCGCCCATGGCGTCACAGGTATCCACCAGCAGGTGGACCACCAGCATTTCCATATTCGATTCAGTGGCCGGATGCAGGATAACTTCCAGGTCCATTGCGCCGCCGCCCCGGGCCACCATGCGCGGGTGCAGGCTGTTCGCCAGGTTCAGCACTTCCTGCTTGCGCTCCAGCAATTTCAGCTTGGCGCGAGAAGTGTGTGGTACCTCTACAACCTGGATCTGGCCAATCAGGATCGGCGGTGTGCTCTCTACCTGGTAGCCGCCAGCGTTGCGTGCAATTTTCGCTGCCGAACTCAGGGCTGCCACGATAGAGGGTTCTTCAACCGTCAGCGGAACCACGTAGTCTTTGCCGTTGATCAGGAAGTTCGGGGCGATGCCCACGGGCAGGCCCATGATGCCCACCACGTTCTCGATCATGCGGTCGGCGTTTTCCAGGCTCAGGGTATGTTCACCGCTAAGCAGGGATTTGAAGTCCTGGGAGCTCAGGAACCCCTTGTCACGAACAGCGCGCACACGCTCGGGGATCGACAGCTTGTAGAAAGCCGGGATCACGGAATTACTCTTGTTGCCAGGCGGCTTGATATTCGACGACATAAACTCTAACTATCCGAAAGGTATTGGCAGTTCTTAAAACTACCCGGACCGTAAGGTCTCCAACCTCGTATTGTCGCCCCTGTGGACAGGTTTTCCAAGGCTAACGCTAATTCTGGCGTGCCAAACCCCTTGTTTCTAAGGCCAAATCGGGGCATCCGAAGCCCGCCCCTGCGGCCTCCGAGCAAAACTGCGCAAGGGCCGCTGGATCCAGGCTGAATGCCAGGCCCAGGTCGCCTGCGCCTGCTCCCGAGGGTTTGTAAGTCACTCCATGATTAGCGGCCAGTTCTGCGAGAGTTTCGTGCTCCGGGGAAAATACCGGAATGCCCGAAAATGTCTGCAGGAGGCGGAGACCCTTGCCGTAGGTGTTTATCGAGGAAATCAATTCTTCTGCCTGGCCGCTGATAAACGCGCTCCGGGACTGGGTGGCTGCCGAGGCGAGTATCTGTCGAACCTGGTCCCAGCCGCCGGGATCAGCCTCGGAGGCGGCCTCAAGTTGCTGCAACAAGTCGCTGGTTGAGGCCTGTTTACCTGTCCAGATAGCGCGGAACTTCAGGGCGGCAGGCAGCCTGCCGGGTTCGATAATGGGTTCCGAACTTCCCGGGGATCGCTGGTAGTCCAGGACCCCGCCACACAGGCTGGCGGCCAGGTCTATGCCGCTGCCCCGACCTCCCTGGAAGTCGCTATGCATGGCAAGCAGCATTGCCAACTGTTTTCCCCGGGGCAGTGCAGGGATGTTCGCCCATTCTCGAAGGGCTGCCGACAGGGCTACGGTCAGTGCGGCGCTGGAGCCCAGCCCAAGTTTCTGGCCCCCGGCGCCCGGGTCAAAGAATTCGCTGGTATCCAGTGTCGCCGTAAATGGTGGCAGGTTTTGCAGGGCCAATTCCTGGGCGGCCCGCAACATGGTGTCTACCAGGTGAAAAGCGCTTTTGCTGGCCGGCTGGTTCCACCGGGGTAGTCCCCGCTCATCGAACGTGAAGCTACAGGTGCTGCGTTGGTCCTGCAGGGATACCAGGTGCCAGGAGGTGTCGGGTGATGGTTCGAGACTGACCCTGGCCCGGCGATTGATCGCCATGACCAGTCCCGGCGCACCGTCCAGCACGGCGTATTCGCCTGTCAGGATGAGCTTGCCGGGTGCGCTGACTTGCATGATGTTCAGCCCTGTACCAGCCTGGATCCGTCACCGAGTCCACAGGGAATAATTTTTTGCACGCCGGGTATCTCGGCCAGCGCCCGGGAGACCTGCTCCAGGGCTTCTGGCAAGCAGACAGCCTTTACCTGGGGACCGGCGTCTATGGTGAAGAACACCGGAACGCCCTGGGCCCTGAGCGCCCGCACTTGATGCAGGCATTCGACGGTTGCACCGTTGAAATACATCATGCCCGGCTCTGAGGCCATGGCCAGGCCGTGCATCTTCAGGCAGCTGTATTCACTGACTTCCGCCAGTGCCTGGAAATCTCGCTTGGCGATGGCCTGCCGGGCCCGGGCCAGGTCGGCCTCCTGACTATCTACCCAGGCCGGATAGTAGGCCGATGTCAGGCGACTGCGCTCCATGCCTTCAGTGGAACCCACCGACTTGGCTGCCGAGGAAGTGATGGCGATGGCCACCGACAGTGGCCACTCATCGGCCTTGCAAAGGCTGCTCACCGGGGTGCTTTCGCTGCCGGGTGAGGGCAGGGACAGTTCAACGAAACCGCCTAGCAGGGAGCGGGCCGCAGAACCGGATCCCCGTCGCGCAAGATCCGCCAACTGCTGGATGTCCAGGTCTAGCTCCAGTGCCGCGGCTCCCGCTCTGACCAGGGCAGCGAAGCCCGAGGCGGAAGAGGCCAGCCCGGCCCCGGTCGGGAAATCATTTTCGCTTTCTACCCGGGCTTTCAAGGAACTGCCGGATAGCGCCCTGAGGGTGTCCAGGCAGGTACTGACGCGACCCAGCATGGAGGCTTCATGCTTGCCGTTTAGCAGGAATTCGTCCTGTAGCAGTCGGTCGGAAAAACTCACCGTGGTGCGGGTGTGGGGAGCATCAAGGGTGATGGAAATCGACCCGACTGCAGGCAGGTTGTGCCCGATGTCCCGTTTTCCCCAGTACTTCACCAGGGCTATGTTTGGCTGGGCCTGCGCGGTTGCCTGCATTGCTGTTTACTCGTGCCTGATTAAACAAAGAATCAAACGATACCCTTCCCGGCGAGGTACGTCGACGCGTGGTGTGTGGTGTATCATGCACACGCTCATCTTTCAGAACGTAAACCGGGGTTTTTCAGTGAGTGAGAACAGCGTGTCCGCAGGTCAGTCATTCGCCGATCGACTGCAGTCCTATCAGCAAAGAATAGAACAAAGCATGGATGCCGGGTTGCCCCCGGGAGACGCGGCCCCGCCTCCCTTGCACCAGGCGATGCGCTACGCGGTGCTCAACGGGGGAAAGCGAATTCGCCCGCTGTTTTGTTACGCCACCGCAGAGGCCCTGGGCGTGGACCTGGCCATGGTGGATGCGCCCGCCGCATGCATCGAAATGATTCATGCCTTCTCGCTGGTTCACGATGACCTGCCGGCCATGGATGATGATGATTTGCGCCGCGGCAAGCCCACCGCGCATATTGCCTTTGGTGAGGCGGTTGCCATATTGGCCGGCGATGCGTTACAGATGCAGGCCTTTCACATGATCACCCGAAGTCCCGCGCTGGATGGCAAGCCCGGCCTGCAGGTAGCGTTGATTGACCTGATTGCCGAGGCGGCGGGCTCCCACGGTATGACCGGTGGGCAGGCGATTGACCTGGCGGCAGAGGGGAACACCCTGAGTCAGTCGGAACTGGAAACCATGTTCGCCAAGAAGACCGGTTGTCTGATTCGGGCCAGTATTCTCAGCGCCTGTTTGTGCGCGGGTGTTGATGAAAAGACAATGCAAGACTACGACCGTTACGCACGGGACATCGGCCTGGCTTTCCAGATCAAGGATGATGTGCTGGACGAGGAGGGTGATACCGCGGTGATCGGAAAGCCCCAGGGATCAGATCGGGCACACGGCAAGGCGACCTACCCCTCGTTGTTCGGGATGGACAAGGCCAAGGATCGTTGCGAGGAACTCTACCAGCAAGCACTGGCCGTGCTGGATCGCCAGGGTGAGTCTGCTGATGGTCTGCGCTGGCTTTCTCAATACGTGATCAAACGCGACTTCTAGGGAACCTCTGATTAATTCTGGACGAAGTAGATTGTAGGCGAAAGGATTCAGACTCAAGGCGCCAATCGCACGGAATAGCCAGCTATTGCGAAGATTGGCAACACAGAAGCTGGATATTTTAGCCGCAAGATACAAGTTCATGAATAAATCAGAGGCTCCCTAGCTCTTACACGCTGCCGGTAAAGGCGCCAGCCCAGCAACAGTGCCAGCGCAGCCACGTAATACAGTGGTTCGCGCACATCCTGTTTAACCTGCCAGTAGAAATGCCATGCCACCAGTATGCTGGCCGGGTATATCAATCGATGAAGCTGTATCCAGCGTTGTCCCAGGCGCCTGATCATTCCCTTTGTGGAGGTTAAAGCTAGCGGCAGCAGCATTAACCAGGCGCTGAATCCCAGGGTGATGTACGGCCGTTCCAGTACGTCCTCAATAACCGCCGACCACAGCAATGACTGGTCCAGCACCAGGTAGATAGTCAGGTGCAGGCAGGCATAGAAGAAAGCAAACAACCCCAGCATTCTGCGGTAGGCGAACAGGGCCCGCCAGCCACTGAAATGCGCCAGGGGTGTGACGCACAGGGTGATAAGGAGCAGGTTCAGCCCCCACTTTCCACAGCTGTGCAGCAACATTTCCACCGGGTTGGCGCCCAGGCTGAAGCCTGCCATCCCGAAAGCACCCAGTGCGAGCCCGGCGAAGGGCAGGCAGCACAGTGCGAACACCAGGGGTTTGATCAACCTGCGCCTGAGCAACAGGGTGTTGACAGGTTTAAGCCACACTTCAGAAATTACGCCTTAAATCCATCCCCGCATACAGCGAGGCGACCTGGTCTGCGTAACCGTTGAACATCAGGGTGTCTTGCTTGGGCGTAAAAATCCCTGCGCCTATTCGTCGTTCCCTGGCCTGGCTCCAGCGCGGGTGGTCCACCTCTGGATTTACATTTGCGTAGAAGCCGTACTCGCCAGGTGCGGATTTCCTCCAACTGTTATTCGGTGCGGTCTCGCGGAAGCGTATTTCGGTGATGGCCTTGATGCTCTTGAAGCCATATTTCCACGGGATGACAAGTCGAAGCGGTGCGCCGTTTTGATTGGGCAGCGCTTCGCCATACAGCCCGGTGGCCAGGATGGTTAGCGGATGCATGGCCTCGTCGATGCGCAGGCCTTCACGATACGGCCACTCCAGGACCCGGGCTTTCTGGCCGGGCATGCGCGAGGGATCGTTCAAGGTTACGAATTCGACGAACTTTGCCCGGGAGGTCGGCAGGAACTCTTTCAGCAATTCACCCAGTGGGAAGCCGACCCAGGGAATAACCATGGACCAGGCTTCAACACAGCGCAGTCGATAGATGCGCTCTTCCATGGCGCGCCCGGCCAGGATGTCTTCCAGGTTGTAGGTGCCGGTTTTCTCGGCTTCACCGGAAATTTTCAGCGTCCAGGGCCAGGGATTGAAATCCTTGGCCTCATGCTGGGGCTGGTCTTTGCCGGTGCCGAATTCGTAATAATTATTGTAGGTGGTGATGTCAGAGTAACTATTGGGTTGTTCGCCGGTGCTGAAGTCGCTGGGGGTGATGTTGTTTAGCCACCCGGGCTTGTCCGCCAGCAATCGGGTTGGCAGGCTGGCAGCGAGCGCTAATGTTGCCGCCTCGCGCATAAAACGCCGGCGTCCGAAATACAGCCGGCTATCGGTAATTTCAGAGGAAAGTATGTCCGGCTTTTTCTTGATAAGCATGCTGCCATCCCGTTGGAATTCTCAGTGTTAGAGCAGTAACTGGTGAATCAGTTCCTTACTTGCCAGTGTTTTCGTCGCCTGTGCTCGACTGGATGCAGAGCTGTTGATTGCCGTGGCAGTTCACAGGGGCGACAATAGCCCAGCTAAACCAACACCGGGAATTGAGTTTTGAATACGTTATTAAAAGAATTGATTGATCACCTGGACCTGGAACGGCTGGAGACCAATCTATTCAGGGGCGAGAGCCGGGATATAGGCAGCGCACGGGTTTTCGGTGGCCAGGTATTGAGCCAGGCGTTGATTGCCGCCTGTACCACGGTGGAGGCGCGAACCGCGCATTCACTGCATGCCTATTTTCTACGCTCAGGTGATTTCAACGCGCCCATCGTGTATGAGGTGGAACGCAACCGGGACGGTCGCAGTTTTTCCTCCCGTCGGGTGGTGGCGATTCAGCATGGTCGTCCTATCTTCACGATGGCGGCATCTTTCCAGGTTCCGGAAACCGGCGTTGAGCATCAAAGTACGATGCCCGATGTGCCGGGCCCCGAGGGCCTGCTGGATATTGAGACCTATGCTGCGGGAGAAAAAGAAAACCTGCCCGAAAAACTCAGACGCTACCTGTGGAGCCGCAAGCCGTTTAGTTTCAGGCCGGTGCAGCCCATCGATTACCTGGCTCCGCAGAAGCGTGAGCCGCGCAAGCAAATCTGGTTCAAGGCGGTGGATAAGCTGCCGGATGATCCGAATCTGCACCTGGGCCTGATGGCATACGTGTCGGATTACGATTTGCTTACCACATCGACATTGCCCCATGGCATGACGTTCATGCAGGGTAATGTGCAGATGGCCAGCCTGGACCACGCCATGTGGTTGCACCGGCCTTTCCGCCTGGACCAATGGTTGCTGTATGACTGTGACAGTCCTGTGGCAGTGGGTGCCAGGGGGCTCTCCCGAGGGAGCGTCTATACTCAGGATGGCATCCTGGTTGCCTCAGTGGCCCAGGAAGGCTTGATCAGGGTGTGGGATGAGCCCAAGTCGAGTTGAATCAGTAAACGGGGTTAGAAGGCCGTGAAAAATAACAATACGCCTCTGGACTTGGCGTGGAATCGATTCCATCAGAACGAAGAAGCCGCTGATGGAGGCCTGGCGTTGTCAAATTGGTTGCTTGAGAAAGTGACGCCTGAGCCGCTAATGACATGCCTGGGCAGTGATGCCCGGGTGATTGAGCTGGATTTTTCTGTGCGGGCTACCCGACTGGGCGCCCTGGACCTGGCTGAGGCTGGGGCAAGCGAAGCTGTGAATCGTTTGCTTGTTGAATATGGGGCGGGCGCCGCGCTTGGACGATACGCCGAAGACAGGGGCTGTTATTCCAGTCCCCAGTTCATAAGTGAAGGTCAGCCCCGATCCACACACCTGGGTGTTGACGTGTTCGTTCCGGCAGGCACCGAGGTTCACGCGCCGTTTGATGCCAGCGTGGTGGCGGTGGCTTTAAATGACGAGCACCTGGATTATGGGCCTACGGTGATACTGCGACATGATTTGCCCGGCGCGCCACGAAGTTTCTTTACCCTCTATGGGCACTTGAACATGGCCACGCTTGATGCCCTGAGGCCAGGGCAGCAGCTTAAGGCGGGTGAGGTATTTGCCCAGATAGGGCAGGAGCAGGAAAACGGTCATTGGCCGCCCCACCTGCATGTGCAGGTGATCCTGGATCTACTGGGAGAGGAAACAAATTTCTTTGGCGTATGCGCGCCAGCCGAGCTGCCGTTCTGGCGGCAAATATGCCCTGATCCGGTGCGGATCCTGCACTTGCCCAAGCCGGTGGCTAGTGGGGTGGTGCTGACTTCCTAGGTACGGAGTTTGTCAGGTTTTTCTCGGCAATAGCGGCGCAGTTAATGCAGGTTTCGGCAAAGGGCAGGGCCTCCAGTCGCTGATCTGCTATCGGTTCCCCGCACTCTGTACATTCGCCGAATTCATCGGCTTCTATGCGACGAAGCGCACCGGAAACAAGCGCCAGCTCTTGCCTGGCCTGGGAGCCCAGGGCATCCATGACTTCCTCGTTTTCCCGTTCAGTCGCCTGCTCTGCAAAGTCCGCGCTCAACGGTTCCTCCTCATGACGAACGTCAGAGGTGATCTGTTCCAGCCGGGTCATTAATTCGGTACGCCTTGCCAGCAAATTCTCTCGAATGTGGTGATATTTGGTCACGGCGTACTCCTTTATAATTTGCGTAGCTGTGTCATTTCCCGCTGGTTTGGCGGGCGACTGCATCCTGAGCTGCCTTGACCGCGTCGGGGTCGCCAAGGAATCGGCTGCTTATTGGTTTCAGAGAGTCATCAAGTTCAAAGAGTAAGGGTACGCCGGTTGGGATATTCAGGCCGGTAATGTCTTCGTCTGAAATTCCATCCAGTTTTTTCACCAGTGCACGCAGGCTGTTGCCATGGGCCACGATAAGGACGTTCTTGCCAGCCCTGAGTTGCGGTGCAATGCGTTCTTCCCAGTAAGGAAGCACCCGCTCCAGGGTGATTTTGAGGGATTCGGTCGTTGGCAGAATTTTCGGATCCAGCGCTGCGTAACGTTCGTCAAAACGCGGGTGTTCCGGGTCATCCCATTCCACAGCCGGCGGCGGAATGTCATAACTGCGGCGCCAGATCTGTACTTGATCAGCGCCATGCCTGGCAACGGTTTCAGCCTTGTCCAGGCCCTGCAGTGCACCGTAGTGACGCTCGTTGAGCAGCCAACTGCGTTCCACAGGAACCCACATGCGATGGGTGTTATCCATTACGATCCACAAGGTACGAATGGCGCGTTTTAGCACCGATGTGAACGCCAGGTCGAAATGAAAGTCTTCGTCCAGTAGCTGCTGGGCTGCACGTGCGGCCTCAGCCTTGCCCTGGTCGGTCAGCTCCACGTCATGCCAGCCTGTAAACAGGTTTTCCAGGTTCCAGACACTCTGTCCGT
>CAKZML010000069.1 GCA_937128475.1 uncultured Chromatiales bacterium | reverse complement strand
AAGGCGCGGTTACGTCCCATCATGATGACCACCCTGACCACGGTGCTGGGATTGCTGCCTATGGCTATTGGTTTTGGCGAAGGCTCAGAAGTACGCACTCCCATGGCCATCACGGTGATAGGCGGCTTGCTGGTATCCACCATATTGACCCTGGTAGTCATCCCGGTGATGTACTCACTGATGGACAGGAAAAACTGGGACAAGTACACGGCAACTCAATCTGTGAAGCTGAGCTAGGCGCGGAGGCAATATGAAACATACCGAAATTGCCTTACGCAGACCGGTTACAACGGTCATGTTCTTCCTGGCCCTCGCGCTGATCGGAGGGTTGGCTAGCCGTCTGCTTCCGCTGGAAAAATTACCGGACATAGAATTTCCCGGAATATTTATCCAGGTGCCCTACCAGGGTTCTACGCCTGAAGAGGTGGAGGAACTCATCACCAGGCCTATCGAAGAGGCACTTGCCACTTTGCCGGGGGTCCGTGAAATGCGTTCCACCTCGACAGAAAACATGGCCCAGATCTTTCTCGGCTTCGACTGGGACCAGGAAGTCTCGGCCAAGGGCATTGATGCCCGAGCCAAGGTGGATGCCATCCGCGACCAACTGCCCGCCGACGTACAGCGGGTGCTGGTTTTCACCGGATCGACCAGTGATCAGCCCATGCTGACCCTGCGCATATCCAGCGAACGCGATCTTAGCGACAGCTACGACATGCTGGACCGGCTGGTAAAACGCCGTATCGAACGCCTGGATGGCGTGGCACGCACCGAACTCCAGGGGGTAGAACCCAAGGAAGTCCGCATCCTGATGGATTCGAATCGACTCGCGGCCCATGGGGTGAATATCAATACCCTCCTGGAGACACTGGAAAAGAGTAATTTTTCGGTTAGCGCCGGCCGCATTACCGACTCAGGACAACGATTCAGCGTAAGACCGCGAGGAGAATTCGGCTCCTTGGACCAGATTCGCGACCTGGCCATCAACGACCGCAACCTGCGTCTGCGTGACGTGGCCCAGGTCGAGATGCGCAGCCAGGAACGAAACTATGGTCGACACCTGGATCAGAATTACGCCATCGGCCTGAACGTCTACAAGGCCACCGGAGCCAACATGGTGGAGGTGGCTGACAGGGTCAAGGCCGAGGTGGCGCGGATCGGCGAATTGCCGCAAATGCGTGGCATCAAGATTTTTGACCTGGACAACCAGGCGGAAAACGTCAAGGACTCTCTCAATGACTTGCTCTCCGCAGGTCTGATGGGGGCGCTGGGGGCAATCCTGGTTCTGTACCTGTTCCTGCGCCAGCTGACCACAACTCTCATCGTCACCGCATCTGTGCCCTTCTCATTGCTTATCACCCTGGGCGTCATGTACTTCTCGGGGCTGACCCTGAACATCCTGTCGATGATGGGACTGATGCTGGGCGTGGGTATGCTGGTGGATAACGCGGTGGTAGTGACCGAAAGCATCTTCCGCTACCGGCAGAAGGATCCGGACAATCCCATGGCGGCCACCTTGAAAGGGGTAAACGAGGTCGGGCTTGCAGTTATCGCCGGCACCGCAACATCGATTATCGTCTTCGCCCCCATCATGTTCGGTGCAAAGGTCGACATCACGGTATTTCTTAGTCACGTTGCATTAACCATCATGGTGGCCCTTGTTGCGTCACTGCTGATTGCCCAGACACTGGTGCCCATGCTGGCTGCCCGTGTGCCTCCGCCCCCAGTGCCGAAGCAAACCAATTTGATGTACAAAGCCAGCAACGGTTATATGAGTCTGTTGCGCTGGACCCAGAACCACCCGGTCTGGACCACCCTTGGCATCCTGGTAATCGTGGGTACCAGTTTCATTCCGATGAAACTGGTAAATTTCGATACCTTCCCGCAAGAAAGCTCTCGCCGGCTTTTCATGCCCTACCACATCGAGGGCCAACACTCCCTCGAGCGCATGGAAGAAGCAGTAAACAAGATCGAGGATTTCCTGTTCGCCCATCAGGAGGAATTCAATATTGCATCGGTGTACAGCTATTTCGATACCGGTGACGTAGGGGCGCAGACGCTGATCTTGCTCACAGACGAGGACGTGGCAACCCTGCCAACCAAGGAAATTATCAAGCGGATTGAAGAGGGTATGCCCGAGATCATTATTGGCAAACCCAGCTTCAACTTCGACCAGGACGGAGGCGGAAGCGGCTTCAGCATCCAGATCATGGGTGATTCCACCGCCTACCTGAACGAGCTCTCAGAGGATGTGATCCGGGTCCTGGGCAGCGTTGAAGGGCTAAAAGATTTGCGCCCGGACAGTGATACCGGTGATCGGGAAGTCCGCGTGTCGGTAGACCGGGACCGTGCTTCGGCAGTGGGCCTCACCACCAGGGAAATCGCCGGCGCCGTGGCAATTGCCATGCGCGGTCAGGTCTTGCGGGAATACCGTGGTGAGACCAGTGATATCCCGGTCCGCCTGGCGTTTCGTGAGGACGACAAGCAATCCCTGGAACAGCTCGCGGACCTGCCCCTTTACAACAGAAAGGGAGAACGCATCGCCCTGGGCACGGTTGCCACATTCCATGTGGCCGCTGCCGCCCAGCAAATCCGGCGGGTAGATCGCCAGACCGCGCTGGGTATCTCGGGAAATCTGGAAGATGAAGCGAGCCTGGACGAGATTAGGCCCAAGGTAACCGCCGTGATGGAAAACTTTGAGTTACCGCCAGGCTATAGCTGGAAATTCGGTCGCGGCTTCGATCGCCAGGACGAGACCCAGCAGATCATGGTTGTAAATATTCTTCTCGGCATTGCCCTGATTTTCATCGTCATGGCGGCGCTGTTCGAGTCGCTGCTCTATCCGCTATCGATCATCACATCCATCGGCTTCTCGGTCATCGGCGTATTCTGGTTCTTCGCCGTAACCGGGACCACGTTCTCTTTCATGGCCTCCATTGGCATCATGATTTTGATCGGCGTCGTCGTGAACAATGGCATCGTGCTGGTAGACCATATCAATAACCTCCGCCAGGAAGGCATGGCAC
This sequence comes from uncultured Chromatiales bacterium, assembly GCA_937128475.1. Taxonomy (GTDB): domain Bacteria; phylum Pseudomonadota; class Gammaproteobacteria; order Steroidobacterales; family BM003; genus CAKZML01. The sequence goes on along the minus strand of CAKZML010000069.1, from coordinate 689 downwards.
GTAACGAGGCCATCGTAGTAGCAGGTCGGGACCGACTGCGACCGATCCTGATGACCGTCGCCACGACCATCGTTGGCCTTGCCCCGTTGGCCATCGGGACCACCCAGGTCGGTGGTGACGGCCCGCCCTACTACCCCATGGCGCGAGCGATCATCGGCGGGCTGGGATTTTCCACGATCATTTCACTGGTCGTCGTACCCACTACCTACCTCTGGCTGGACGGCCTTTCCAATTGGGGAAGCAAAGTCATGCATACAGCCCGGCAGCCCATGAAATGGAGCCTCCGGAAAGGATAAACATAGACAGATGATCTAACGGATCAAGGCCGAATAAACGTCCCAAAAGTCCTGGGCAAGCACATTGCAGGAGGCAGAACGGCCTCCCGAGGGATTAAGCACCACCTTGTCCAATGAATCGGCTCTCGGGATGGTGTCTTCTTCGGTCAGGAACTCGGCGGCGGCAATCAGGCTTTCAGCACTTTGTTTAAGTCTGGAGGAAAAAACCGGATCAGACTTGAGTCCTGCCATGGTTGATGGAATTAATTCCATCAACTTGGTGCACTGACCCTTTGTGCCATAACGGGTCTCTTCAATAGGCATGATCACAGCATCCCTTGCCTGGCTCGCCAGTCCCGACTTGGAGTAATAATCATGCATATGCTGGGCCAGGGCTATCACTGCCAGGTTGGT
>CAKZML010000068.1 GCA_937128475.1 uncultured Chromatiales bacterium | reverse complement strand
ATTGAAAGCAATGCTGCTTGACCCAATCGTGATCGGGTTTGCCGTGGTGACCTGGTAGGTCTTGGCTGCGGTTGATGAGCTTACAACGACAACCAGGGTTCCTTTGACAACGTCCCTGGACCCATCAAAGTCAGCGGCTCTTGCCCAGGCAGTGGCGCGAACAACATAGATGCCATTGGTCGTTGTATCGGCCTGGTCTTTCACCAGCACACGATCCCCGGCGACCACTGCGACAGAGTTCACCGTCTGCGCACCGAGCAAGGTGATCGCTGCATTGGTCACGGCAACGCACGGGGCTTTAATCGCCATCGATGAGAGCGAGCCGTTGAACCGATCTGCTGATGAGCTACTTGTCATTTATCACCCTACACGTTGTAAGAGTCTTGAACGCCGAAAGACGGGGCTCCGCCTCCCCCACCAAGCCGCCCATCACTACCCCCATCCCAGCCCTTACCAAACCCACCCCCACCCATGCTTCCATAGGCACTAAGCAGCGTGGATGCAGCCTTGAGCTTCCCGGCAGTCCTCGCGGCCCGGCCTTCTTTCTGGATGATGCTCGCTTGGGATTCCATGTCCAGGGCGGCAGACTCACCCGAGTACAGTCGGGACAGAATCCGGTACTGACCCTCGGCATTAATGTCACTTAGGATATTCACCACGGTGGGATCATCTACCCCTCCACCGCTGGCCGCTGCTACTGCCAGTCCACGAGAGTAGGCAAGCTCCTTGTTCCGCTTCTCCTCTGCTGCGGCTCGCTGGGATACAGCGCGAGTTGCGTCTGCATTCTCACGCAGGATGGTCGCCTGGTCATCAGCGGCCTTCTTCTTGGCGTTGCCAGCCTTTACGGAGGAATACGCAGAGACAACTGCGGCGGCGATTAATACGGCGGCTTGAGCCATTGGAAGACCTCCCCATCGATGCGAGTGAATCCCAACCGGGTCATCAGCCGTGCGCCTTCATCATGCTGCGCCACTGCCAAGACCGGCCCCTTGTAGGCTTTAACCCACTCCATGCTTTTCTTGATCGCTCGCATTATCACCATCGACTTCAAGTGCGGCTGCAACTCCTCGTGAAATTCCGAGAAGTATCGCCCGTGATCCCCGTCCCGTATCACTCCAACCACGCCAGCTACTTTCCCATCCAGGGTAGCGACCAATGCCCTCATCGTCCCAAGACGCATCTCGGGATAGAACTCTTTCAGGTCAGCCCAGGTCGCGGTCTTCACAATGACTCGACCTTCGCTGTCGCTGCCAGGATCGTACATGGCCTGGGTGCTGCTGCTTGTAGACATATGCGTGAATCCGTATCCCAACTTCCGCCGAAGGTGAACACATCGCCCTCGTAATTTGACCAGACTGTATTGGCTGCTGTGACCTGACCACCTTCCACGGCTGGCAGATCATAGAGCGTACTGAAGTCCGGCCCATAGGTAATCGCCTGGTAGTGCGTATTCTTCAGCACCAGTCCCAGGGCAACAACCTTCTTCTCTTCATTGAGCCCAGCACCACCTCTCACATTCAGGGTCGCCAGCTTGGTTCCCTTGAACTGAGCGGTGTACCCCAGGCCCACTACGACCTTGCTGGCGGCTACTGACAGCGTGATCGCCCCAGAGGCTACCGTGTGGGTTCCCACATCCGCACCGTCTGCCCAGACCACTACAGTCTCGCCCTCAAGATGGGTAAGGCCGGTGATGCTGGTCGCCGGGGTAGAGTCATAGACCACGAAGCTGTCAGCTTGCTTGTTCAGCAGTCCACCCTGGCATTCGCTCTCCAGAGCCCACTTCTCAATGGTTCGACCATTGGTGCGATTGATGGAGTAGTAAACCTGATCCTCCACCTCGCCGGGCAGGACGCACACATCCTCTACCGTGCCATCAGTCTCCACTCCCACCCAGCAGATCACGTTCTCGGCCTGATCAAAGACCAGAACGCCTACCGTGCCATCGCTTCTCACGCAGTGAACCCGGACATCAGGCTTCATCTGCACCGCAATCCTCACGATCCCCACCTCGTTATAGTCCGGGGCAAAGATGCTCAAGTCCTGGCTGACAGATTCCAGCTTGGCGGCATCATAGATATCCTGATACAGCCGCTGCCGGGAGCGATCAACGTAGATTCCCTTCACATCGGTTGTGCGGATATTGAAGTTCGATGGGGTCAGCGGCTCATCGTAGGACGAGCTTCTGACATCCAGCAGGGAGTTGCCCTGGATTTTGCAAGCATCCACCTTGGCACTATTCATGGCAGTACCCATCATCATTCGCTTGGTGGACATCAGCCAGTGGATTCGTTGGATGGGTCCGAACCCTATACTGCGTGAGATCGGCCCGGCATCGCCAATGAATAAATCGTCAAAGTCTTCATAGCCATCAGAAACGGAACCCCAGATTCTATCCTGACCAGCCCACCACAGCCGACCCTCGTGCAGGGCAACCGCAGAGGGAAATCCCCGGTGCGCTGACCAGGCTCCTTCCCACCAGTCGGTGCTTGCATCAGTTGAGCCGAAGTCCACGATGACTGAGGCAGTCACTACCGTAGTGCTGGTGAAGCCGGTGATCTTTGCCAGGCCAGTGATCGACCCGGCAGTAAAGTTCAGGGCGCACGTTAGCCCCGAGGCAGAGGTGAAGTCGCCGGTCTTGATGCCGATCCGGTAGTAGATAATCTGGTTGTTCTGCTCGTCAAGATAGGTAGTCGAGATTGGAGCTGTGTACGTTGTCGCCAGGTCTACCCACGAGCCGATCTCTCCCACCGAATACTGCACCGTTATTGTGGCAGTAAACGTGCCAGAAATAACAATGCCAAAGGTTCGCCCGGCATCCACGCCGGTCACCCGGATCGGATCGGAGAATACATTCTCAGCCGTTATCGCTTCCGATACTGTCTGGGTATTTGAGGCAATGCGGATCAGCGCACCAACATGGTCGGTACTCCAGATGGCTGACGAGGCAGTGATCGTGATATCGCCCGTCAAGGCACTGGGAGTCAGTCCGACATTAGAGCCTGATACCGGGATACCAGAGGTTCCACTGTAAGGAAATGATGGAAGCCCAGGCTCTGTCGCTCTGTCGTAGGGATATGGCATTAGATCGCTAACCCCGTGTACTGACTCCTGAACGGGCCGGTCAAGGGCTCGTATTTCACAATCGACCATGACCTGGTCGCCCTGCGTTCAAACTTGTACTGGTGTACCCCGTAGCAAGCGACATAGATCACATCGCCAGATTGATCGAATCGGATATCGGGAAGCTGGGCAGTTGTCCAGGGTGTTGGCAATTCCATGACCCCGGAGGATTCCACCACGATAGAGTCAAGCAGCGAGGTGTAGCTAAGGACGCTGGAGACTTCGATGAAGAAGTTTCCGGTAGGTGTGAATGCCAGGGAATGTGTCCCGGCTCCCAGCGATGTGGCACTGACGTAATCGTCAGCAGCGGCAGTCGATCCGACCCGAAGCGTGACAATTCCCCGAGCAACCACTACCCGCAGAGCGTGTTCGACTCCGGTTTCTACCGTGGTCACTTGCTGTGAGCGAATGGCTCGGTTCGTATCATCACCAAGCAAGGCAAGGTATCCGCCAGTCGCCCAGGCCGAAGCTCCTCCCGCTTCATCGTTATCAGTCCAATTAGCGGCCACAGTCGCAGCAGAAACAAAGGTTCCATCTGCTACCGCAGAGGTGACCGCTGGACGGGTCACGACCACATCATCAATCCAGACTC
>CAKZML010000067.1 GCA_937128475.1 uncultured Chromatiales bacterium | reverse complement strand
CGCCAGTACAGCGCCGCGGAAGCCTACGAGATGGGCATGGTGAACAAGGTGGTTCCGCTGGATCAACTGGAAGCGGAAACTGTGGAATGGTGCCGCGAGATGCTGTCCATGTCCCCCATCGCCCTGCGCTTCCTCAAGGCCTCGTTCAACGCCGACTGCGATGGTCAGACCGGCATACAGGAACTGGCGGGTAACGCCACGATGCTTTACTACATGACCGAGGAAGGTCAGGAAGGCAAAAACGCGTTCCTGGAAAAACGTAAACCCGACTTCAAGAAATTCAAGCGACTGCCGTGAAACCCTCGTTATTCAAAGCCTGGATTGCCGCCGCAAGGCCTCAGACCCTGACCGTCGCCGTGGCGCCTGTGCTGCTGGGTGCAGCCCTGGCTGCCGAGGTAACCACCTTGCAGGTATCCCTGGTGCTGGCTGCCCTGATGGGGGCAATTTGTATCCAGATAGGCACCAACCTGTTTAACGACTATGCGGACTTCAAAAAAGGCGCTGATGGAGAGGACCGTCTCGGGCCTGCCCGGGCATGTGCCAGTGGCTGGCTCAATCCGGCCCATGTACTGAAAGCTGTCTGGGTCACTTTTTTCATCGCCGTATTAGCCGGCCTTTACCTGGCCATGGCCGGTGGTTGGCCCATCGTGTTGATCGGCGTTGCCAGCCTGGTCTGTGGACTGGCCTATACCGGCGGCCCCTGGCCCCTGGCCTATGTAGGCATAGCCGACCTGTTCGTGTTCGTCTTCTTCGGACTGGTGGCGGTGGGCGGCACCTACTTCGTGCTGACCGGCAGCCTGTCATCCACGGCTATTTTCGGCGGCGCGATACTTGGCTGCCTGGCCACCGCGGTGCTTGCTGTAAATAACCTGCGTGATCGCAAGGGCGACAAGCAGGCGGGCAAGCAAACCCTGGCGGTACGTTATGGCGAGGCTTTCGCCCGCAACCAGTTTGCCCTGCTGATTACCGCCCCCGCCTTGCTCGTGGTGTTCGTGGCCCTGTTTGTCCCCGGTGCCGGCATGGGCTGGCTTGCACCACTGGCCCTGGCGCCGTGGCTGGTGCAACTCACCCGTGACGCCTTCCGCCTGGACGGCATGGAACTGAACGACCTGCTCAAGAAAACAGCGGTTACCGAACTGGCCTTCGCCATCTTGCTCAGCGCTGGAATCGTATTGACGTGATTGTTCGCTGGGAGTTGCTGCGTTACATTGCGGGACAACCAGCGGCAGAAGGATACGTCCTGAGATTGCAGGACGACGCGGGCAACACCGGACTGGGTGAGGCACGAGCCATAGCTGGATTCGGCTCAGGCCCCACGGTCCTGAAGAACTTCCTGGCCCAAGCTGAAAACATCACCGCCCTGCTACACAGCCTGCAACAAGACACCCCCACAGCACTCGATTCAATTCCGCCGGAAGCCCTGTTCGCTGCCGAGACGGCAATGCATGACCTGGCTGCCCGGGCCACGGGACAAAACCTGACCAGCTGGCTGGGTTATCCAGCGCGAACCTCCCTGGCCAACAGTCTGCTGGTATCCGATGAAGAACAAGCCAGGCAATTAGCCGAGCAGGGACATCGAAATTTCAAATTGAAGGCCCATGGCGATTCGCCTGTATGGTTATCACTGTTTGAGGTGCTACGAACTGCAACCCAGGGTCAGGCCCGCATTCGGGTGGATGCAAATCAAAGCTGGGACCTGGATACTGCTGAACATTTGCTTGGCCAGGCTGCACTGGAAAACCTGGTGTTCGTTGAGCAACCTTTCCCGGCGGGTGACCTGGACAGCTGCCTGAAATTGAAGAACACCCTGGGCGTTACGATCGCCATAGATGAGGGTGCCGGGGACAAGGAATCTATCGAAAAAATCGCGGCTCGCAATGCTGCAGACCTGGTGGTCATCAAACCCATGTTCCGGGGACTGGCTGGCGCCCTGGACCTGGCGGCCACCGCAGAGGCCAACTCCCTGGG
>CAKZML010000066.1 GCA_937128475.1 uncultured Chromatiales bacterium | reverse complement strand
ACGTTCAAGGTTAAAGACACCGGTATTGGCCTGTCCCCCAGCGAAATCCCGCGTGTTACGGAAAGGTTTTTCCGGGTCGACAGCGGGCGTTCCCGGGAGGTGGGGGGCACTGGACTGGGTCTGGCTATCGTAAAGCACGTATTGCTAGGACACGATGCCAACTTGATCATTACCAGCCTGCCCGGTGACGGCAGTTGCTTCAGTTGTGTATTCCCGGCCAGTCGTGTCGCGAAACCTGCTGAATAGGCAGTCGTTGAACACAGCACTGCCGTTGTCATAAAACTGTCATGAATCTGTCATTTAATTGTTACTAGTCGGATGCATCATTACTGGCAAGTAAACCGCAACCCTTTGAACACAACTCGAAATAAATAATCTGGAGTTTTGACAATGAATTCTTTTAGCAAGTTCTCCCTGGTTCCGGCCGTGGCCGTGTTGGCTGCCCTGTCTGCGCCCAGCGCCCAGGCTGAAGTAACTGCCGACATTTTCGGACGCCTTCAGGTAGATATGAATCAGTACAGCAGCGATGTGACCGAGCTGGGTAGCGGTACCGAAATGCGCCGTGCCCGTATTGGCGTTGGTGGCAATCTCGCTGACGACTGGAAATACAAAATGGAAATCGACTTCGCCGATGGTGACCTGGTGGTGAAGGATGCCTACGTCGGGCACAAAATGCTGACCATCGGTCAGTTCAAGGTGCCCCAGTCCCTGGAGGTGCTGACCAGCAGCAAGTACATGACGTTCATCGAGCGGTCTGCGGTAGCAGATAGCCTGACCCTGAATCGGCGCATGGGCGTCGGCGCCGATTTTTCCGGTGACAACTGGACCGCTGCCGTGGCGGGATTTGGCCAGGATGCAGAAGTCCAGGATAGCGGCAAGGATGAAGGTGTGGGCTTCTCCGGTCGTGTCGCCTATGTGCCGTGGAAAACCGATGACAGTCTGCTGCACCTGGGTGTATGGGGCAGCTGGGAACAGCCTCAGAACACGGTAGATGAAGCCCTTCGCTTGCGTGCACGCCCTGAAGCCCACGTGACCTCGGTGCGCCTGATTGATACCGGCACCATTGACTACGTGGACGACATTGTGAAAATGGGTCTGGAAGGCTCGCTCGTGATGGGTAGCGTTTCGGTACAGGGTGAATACATTACTGCGGACGTCAATCGCACAGCGCCCGATGATTTGACCGTAACGCCGAGCTTCAGCTTTGACGGTTACTACGTTCAGGCAAGCTATATGACTGGCGGCAATTCACGGGCCTATAAGGGTGGCGAATTTGGTCGCACCAAGGCCACCAATGCCTGGGAATACGCGATTCGCTACAGCAACCTGGACCTGACCGGTGGTAGCGATACCGCAATGTTGCCGGGCAAGGGTGGCGAGCAGAATGTCCTGACCCTGGGTGTGAATTACTACATCACTCCGAATATGAGGGTGATGGCCAACTACCTGGATATCGAAACCAAGGGCTATAACAACGGCTCTGTGGATGAGAGTCCTTCGGCTATTAACCTGCGTTTCTCCATGGACTTCTAGTTCAGGCGGAACCAGGAGCTGAATACAAAGGCGGCCGGAGTTTTTCCTGGCCGCCTTTTTGCTGAAGGGCCGGGTTTTGAAATACAGGTTGGCTGGTCGGTAACCGATAGCCACTACTCCTGTAAAACAAAAAGCGGTACTGTAGAGTTGACTGATCAAGAATGTCGCCATGCCAACCCGGACAGGGTCCTGGCGACACTGCAACAGGTAAATTTATTTATGAATCAGGAAAACTTGACCGGACATATTTCCCGTCGATACAACGCCGACATAGAGCACGTAAGACAAAGCGTGCTGGAAATGGGTGGCCTGGTTGAACGTCAGATCGAGGCGGCACTGCAAGCGCTGAAGGACGGTGATAGTGAAGCCGCCCTGAAGGTTGCCCAAGATGACTACAAGGTGAATCGCCTGGAAGTGGCGATAGACGAGGAGTGCACTCGCATCCTGGCCCTGCGTGCTCCTACCGCGGTGGACCTGAGGGTCGTTATCGCGATTATCAAGACGATTACTGACCTGGAGCGCATGGGTGACGAGGCTGAAAAGATTGCTCGCCTGATTGCCCAGTTGGCTACCCAGGAGAGGCCGACTAATGGCTACCGGGAAATCCGGCACCTGGGTAAACACGTTATCGCCATGGTGCGTAATGCGCTGGATGCCTTCGCCCGTATGGACGTGGATCTTGCGGTGCAGACGGCCCTGGATGACCAGGTGATTGACCAGGAATACGAGGCGATTTCACGTCAGTCCATCACATTCATGATGGAAGATCCGCGGACAATTCGCCGGGTGCTTGATGTTATGTGGATCGTGCGTTCACTGGAACGGATTGGCGATCACACCAAGAACATCTGTGAATACGTGATTTATACCGTCAAGGGTAAAGACGTGCGGCACACCAGTCTTGATGACATGCTGCGCGGGTCCGAGAGTGAAGAAGGAGCCGAGCCTGCTCCCTAGCAGGCTCGCTCAATTCAGGATTTTTTTACCATCCAGTTGGCCAGCAGGCCACCGACGGTAAGAATTATCATCCAGATCAGTACCCAGCCGGGCATGCTGATACCCAGGAAAGACCAGACGATTTTCGCGCACTCGCCGGAGCCCTGGAAAACCATTTTCAGTGCGTCGCTCAGCGGGAATGTGTCCAGCATATAGTTCAATCCGGGGCCGCATGCAGGAACCTGGTCAGCCGGAAGGGATTGCAGTCGAATGTGATGGGCGGCCACGCCGGCGCCGAAGCCACCGGGAATGAGCAGCAACACACCGTAGATTCGTGATCCAATCGTCTTTGGCGCATGCAGGAATGCAATGGCGAAAATGATACCCAGGCCGATCACGCCGACCCGCTGGAATACGCAAAGCGGGCAGGGTTCCAGTCCTACGATATGCTGTTGGAACAGTGCGAAGCCCATCAAACCGCCGCACACCAGTGCGCCCAGTCCGTTCAGCCTGCGTCGGTACATAAAGTGTTCGATCACCAGTATTCTCCCCGAAACGTGTAGTTCTTCCCCGCCCGCATTACCGGCCGGAAATTTTGCCGGCTAAATCATAGCAGCAAGAGTTCCATTATGCGCTCGTAGATCTTGCTCAGTTCCAGCAAGTCTGCGACCGGTGTGTTCTCGTTGACCTGGTGAATGCTGTGATTCAGCAGGCCAAGCTCCACCACCGCCGCCCCGGTGGGCGCTATAAATCGCCCATCAGAGGTTCCGCCTCCGGTGGAGGTATCCGCAGAAACTTCGCACACGTCGATGATGGCTTGTTTGGCGGCCTCCAGCAGGGGGCTCTCGGCGGTATAGAACGGCTGGCCCGAGAGTTCCCAGCTGATCTGGTAGTCCAGGGCCAGGGCATCCAGGATTCGGGTGCTGCGCTGTTGCAGGGATTCCGCGGTGGATTCTGGCGAGAACCGGAAATTGAAGTCCAGGCCCACATCCCCGGGAATGACATTGCTTGCGCCGGTGCCGCCCTGGATATTGGAAAACTGGAAACTGGTGGGAGGGAAGTCCCGGTTGCCGTTATCCCAATGAGCCGCAGTGAGGGCTGAAATGGCCCTGGCCGCATCGTGGATGGGATTGTGTGCCTTCTCCGGATAGGCCACGTGACCCTGGATTCCCGCAATTTTTAAATGGCCGTTTAAGGATCCGCGACGCCCTATACGCAGGGTATCTCCCAGGTGTATCGCGCTTGAGGGCTCGCCCACCACGCAGTAATCAATGGTCAGTCCCCGGGCCTGCAGGGTTTCCATGACCTTGCGCGTGCCATCCACAGCGGGGCCTTCTTCATCGCTGGTCAGCAAAAATGCCAAAGAGCCGTTGGTATCTGGGTGATCGGCGAAAAAGCGCTCGCAGGCACAGACCATGGCCGCCAGGGCGCCTTTCATGTCGGCAGCGCCGCGGCCAAACAGTTTGCCCTCGTGCACTTCGGCCTCGAAGGGGTCATTCCGCCACTTTTCACGGGGCCCTGGAGGGACGACATCCGTGTGTCCGGCGAAACACAGCAGGGGGGTGTTGTGGCCGCGTCGGGCCCACAAGTTGCTCACCTCGCCAAAAGGCATGGGCTCAACGTCAAAGCCGATGGCTTTCAGCCTATCGCCGATGATTTCCAGGCAACCCTGGTCATCCGGGGTGACTGAAGGTCGGTTGATTAGTTCACAGGCCAGTTCTAATACTGCGTCACTCATCGGTTTGCTCCCTGGCGTTAGCCCAGTACCCGGGCATACTCGTCGGCTTTGAAGCCCACCAGCAGTTCGTCGTTTGTGACCAGGACAGGTCGCTTCAACAAGGTGGGGTGCTTCAGGATCAGGGCGCAGGCCCCGTTTGCATCCTTTACCTGCTGTTCATATTCGCTCAATCCCCGCCATGTCGTGCTGCGACGGTTGAGCAGCACGTTCCAGTCAGCCTGCTGGGCAAAGGCGGCCAGTGTGTCCGCATCCAGACCATCCTGGCGAACATCCAGGTAGTCGTAGCTCACCTGGTTCTTATCCAGCCAGCGTCTTGCTGCGCGGCAAGTGTCACAAGTTTTTAATCCGTAGAGCCTGATTGTCATTAGATAGTGTCCGGGAGGAGGTTTTCTGGAGTTGGTTTACATATTAGGAAGTGCCAATAAATATTTGAAAAATAACAAAATAAATAAGGATTCTCTATCGTTTTACCAGCTATGTTCCGGGTCTGCTTGATTAGACCTGAAAACCGAAATAATTCTGCAATAATTGGTAGGTATAAAGTGTCACGTCAATGAGTAAATTCAATTTTTCGAGCTGCAAGAGACTCGGGCTTGTCATCAAAACTCAGGAGATGACCGTGATTGTAAGAGTGATAGCGACAACTTTACTTGCTGGAGCAATGCTTGCCCAGCCTGCCAGTGCACAGAGTACCCGGGATTACATCAGCGTAGTGGGCTCATCCACTGTGTATCCGTTTGCCACAGTTGTTGCCGAGAACTTTGGCAAGACCACAAATTTCAAGACCCCGAAGATTGAATCCACCGGCTCCGGTGGCGGCCTGAAGCTGTTTTGCTCGGGTGTGGGTGTGCAGACTCCGGACATCACCAACTCCTCACGCCGGATCAAGGCCTCAGAAGTGGCTGATTGCGCCTCCAACGGGGTGAACGAGATTGTCGAAGTCGTGATTGGCTATGACGGCATTGTGGTTGCCAACTCCAAGGACGCTGGCGCCATGTCCCTAACGCTCAAGGATCTGTTCCTGGCGCTGGCCAAGAATGTGCCCAACCCTTCAGGCGCCAAGAACCTTGTACCCAATCCCTACAGCACATGGAAGGACATCAATCCTGCCCTGCCTGCCACTCGCATTGAAGTCCTGGGACCGCCCCCGACCTCCGGAACCCGCGATGCCTTCGTGGAACTGGCCATGGAAGGAGGTTGTGATGCGTTCGGTTTTATCGCGGCAATGAAGAGCGCGGATAACAACGGTTACAAGACAGCTTGTCACACCGTTCGTGAAGATGGCGCTTTCGTGGAAGCCGGTGAAAACGACAACCTGATCGTGCAGAAGCTGGAAGCCAACCCCAAGGCCCTGGGTATCTTCGGATTCAGTTTCCTGGACCAGAATTCAGACAGGATTCGTGGATCGGCGATCGACGGTGTCGAGCCGAACTTTGACAGCATCTCCGATGGTAGTTACCCGGTTTCCCGCCCCTTGTACTTCTATGTGAAGAAAGCCCACGTTGGCGCAGTACCGGGCATCAAGGAATACCTGGACGAGTTCACCAGGGAAGATACCTGGGGCGAGTTCGGTTATCTTGCCGACCGTGGCCTGATTCCTCTGCCGGATGGGGAGCGTGAGGCAGCCAGGGAACGCATCCTGAGCCTGGCGCCGTTGGAACTGACCAAGGAATAATCCTGTAGAATTGCCTCCAGGGGCTTGAGCCACAAGTTCGCGGCGGTTGGCGTTTTGCCGACCGCCGCAATGTGTTTCGAGCAACCAGGGAAACTTGTTAGAGCTGACCTAACCTATGCAGATTTCCACCCTCACCTTGATAGTGCTTGCTGCCTCTGCCGTGGCCTTTTACCTGGGCAAGAGGCGTGCGCTGAACCTTGTCGCGGGACAGGGTGGGCCGCGCAGCCTGCACTCGATGCCCGGGTTTTACGGTGCATGGACCGCCCTGTGGGCTGCGGTTCCCGCCCTGGTGGTATTGGTCAGCTGGGTGTTCCTGGAGCCGCTGATTTTGCGTGCCTTGCTGGTGTCGTCCCTTCCCCAGGACATCCAGTCGCTGGACCCGGACAGGCTGGGTCTTCTTCTTAACGATATTCGTAATCTTGCCCAGGGCAATATTGTCTCCGGCGAGATAACTGCAGTACAGCAATCCGCTGCCGACCATTACCGGCATTTCATATCCCTCAGCCGGCTCTCCATGGTGGTTGTCTGCCTGGCATTGTCGGTGCTGGCCCTGGCATTTGGCTGGAGCAAGGTGTCTCCGACGCTTCGGGCCCGTAACCGGGTTGAGTCTTTCGTCAAAGTGGTGCTGATCCTGTGTTCCAGTATCGCGATCTTGACTACCGTGGGTATCGTGCTTTCGGTGCTGTTTGAATCCCTGAGATTTTTCGACCGGGTGTCTGTCAGTGAGTTTCTGCTCGGACTGACCTGGAGTCCCCAGACAGCGATCCGTGCGGACCAGGTGGGTTCCTCTGGCGCCTTTGGTGCGGTACCCCTGTTTACCGGCACTCTCCTGGTGTCCTCGATAGCGATGTTTGTCGCCGTCCCGATTGGTCTGATGTCGGCCATTTTCCTGGCCGAATATTCAAGCCCCCGTGTTCGTGCCACGGCCAAGCCGCTGCTGGAGTTGCTGGCCGGTATTCCTACTGTGGTGTACGGATTTTTCGCCGCCCTGGTGGTTGCTCCGTGGCTTAGAGGCCTGGGAGACTCATCGGGTGTGGACGTGGCCTCGGACAGCGCCCTTGCCGCCGGTGTGGTGATGGGGGTGATGATTATTCCGTTCATCTCGTCCTTGTCCGATGACGTAATCAATTCCGTACCCCAGTCGCTTCGAGATGGTTCGCTGGCACTGGGCGCTACGCGTTCTGAAACCGTTATCAAGGTTGTGTTGCCGGCGGCCTTACCGGGAATCGTGGGCAGCGTGCTACTGGCTGTGTCCCGGGCGATCGGCGAGACCATGATTGTGGTGATGGCCGCGGGACTGGCGGCCAACCTGACCGCCAATCCGTTGCAATCGGTGACTACCGTTACCGTGCAGATTGTCACCCTGCTGACCGGAGACCAGGAATTCGACAGCGCCAAGACCCTGGCAGCGTTTGCCCTGGGACTGGTGTTGTTCGTCGGCACCCTTGGGCTAAACATCATTGCGCTGTATGTGGTGCGCAAGTACCGGGAACAATATGACTGATCAAAACACTTCTGTTGGTTCAACCTTGACTGTCCAGCGGGTTCGCAGCGGGCTGGCTCGTCGCTATCGCCTGGAGCGCTGGTTCAGGCGTTTCGGCATGATGGCCGTGGCGCTGGGTTTGTCATTCGTCCTGGTGTTGTTTGCCAGCATCGGCAGCAATGGAATTTCGGCTTTCCACCAGGGCTATGTGCGCCTGGACATTACCCTGGATGAGAAGACCCTGGATCCGGCGGGATCCCGGGATCCGGAGGTGATCGGCAAGGCCAGCTATCGGACCCTGGTACGCGATACCCTGTTTGATCAGTTCCCCGAGGTGACATCGCGGTCTGACAAGCGCGAGTTGACGGGCCTGCTGAGTAATGGGGCAGATTTCATGGTCCGGGACCAGGTCATGGAAAACCCGGGACTGGTGGGGACGACCCACAGTTTCTGGGTTCCGGTGGACGATGAAATAGATATGCTGATGAAAGGCTATATCGATCGCAATGTTCCCGAGGCGGATCGCAGGGTCTCGGACCGGATGATTGGCTGGGTCGATCAACTGGAGAAGGGGGGATACCTGGAGAGCAGGTTCAACACCCTGTTTTTCACTAACGGCGATTCTCGCGATGCGGAACTTGCCGGCGTTAGGGGAGCCCTGGCGGGTTCCATGCTCACCCTGGTGGTTACGCTGCTGCTGTCCTTCCCGATCGGTGTGGCGACCGCTGTCTACCTTGAGGAAATGGCGCCCAAGAATCGGATCACAGATTTCATTGAAGTGAACATTAATAACCTGGCGGCCGTACCGTCCATCGTGTTTGGTTTGCTGGGCCTGGCGGTGTTCATAAATTTCTTTGGCATGCCCAGGTCGGCGCCCCTGGTGGGTGGCCTGGTGCTGACCTTGATGACCTTGCCGACCATCATTATTGCCAGTCGTGCGGCGCTCAAGGCAGTGCCCCCGTCGATACGCCAGGCGGCCCTGGCAGTAGGGGCCTCACCGTTGCAGACCATTACCCACCATGTGCTGCCCCTGGCGCTGCCCGGTATGCTTACCGGCACCATTATCGGCATGGCCCAGGCCCTGGGCGAGACGGCGCCGTTGCTGATGATCGGCATGATCGCCTTTATTGTAGATGTGCCCCAGACCGTGACGGATCCATCGACGGTTCTGCCGGTTCAGATTTTCCTCTGGGCGGATGCGCCTGAAAGAGCATTCGTGGAGAAAACATCGGCGGCCATTATGGTGCTGCTGGGCTTCCTGGCGTTGATGAATATCGTGGCGGTGTTGCTGCGCAAGCGCTTTGAGACTCGCTGGTAGTCGGCTAAACGGGATTGATGGCTAATGAAAACAGACAAGCTCCAACAGGCAGGTAATTCAAGCGTGGAAACTGAGTCCAAAAAAACCAAGACGACTGTGCCCGGACCCGGTTCAAAAAGAACCGTTGGGAACATCAAGGCGGCTGATCCGGTGATGAGCGCCACGGATGTGAACGTGTATTACGGTGACAAGCAGGCGATTCGCAACATTAGTCTTGAAATTGGCAAGAACGAAGTGGTTGCCATGATCGGACCGTCTGGCTGCGGCAAGTCCACCTTCCTTCGTTGCTTCAATCGCATGAATGACACCATCGAGATCTGTCGGGTGGAAGGCGATATTCGTCTCGACAACGAGGATATCTATGGCAAGGATATGGACGTGGTGTTGTTGCGTGCCCGGGTAGGCATGGTGTTCCAGAAGCCCAATCCCTTTCCCAAGTCTATCTATGAAAATGTCGCCTACGGTCCGCGAATTCATGGCCTCACGGCCAATCGCACCGAACTCGATGAAGTAGTGCAGACCAGTCTGGAGAAGGCGGGTTTGTGGGAGGAGGTCAAGGACAGGTTGGACCAGCCAGGTACCGGCCTTTCTGGCGGTCAGCAGCAGAGACTGTGTATTGCCCGCGCAATAGCGGTGAGTCCCGATGTGATTCTGATGGACGAGCCCTGTTCCGCCCTGGATCCGATCGCCACGGCCAGGATAGAGGACTTGATTGACGAGCTGCGCAAGAATTACGCCATCGCAATCGTGACCCATAGCATGCAGCAGGCTGCGCGGGTTTCCCAGCGCACCGCCTATTTTCACATGGGTGAGTTAATCGAGGTCGGGGCTACCGAACAGGTGTTTACCAATCCGCGCACCAAGCTGACCGAGGACTACATCACCGGCCGGTTTGGCTAGCCTGCGATATCAGCCAGCCCAGGGATGAAAGTCGGCCACGTGGCCGGCAGGAAACTCTGACCCTTCGGCGGCCAGTTCCACGAACCCATCGGTACCGGCGAGGCTGGCAAAGTCTCCAGAGGTGTTGGTTTGTCTTGGAACCCCCAGCAGTTGCCCATCGCTGTCTGAGGTCAGGGTGACGGGCAAAAAGCAGGTAAGTTTTGAGCCGGATGTGATCGCTTCAGCCAGCCGAACCTGGCGCGGTGGACGGGGGGTTGCTCCCATGGCCAGGCTAATCGCCGGCAACACGTAGCGGTGCAGGCATACCAGGGTGGAGACCGGGTTACCGGGTAGTGCAAAAACCATCCTGTCTTTGCCCCGGGTTCCGAACCACATGGGTTTGCCTGGTCGCTGGGCAACCCGGTGAACGTGTTTGGCAACACCGAGCTCTTCCAGAATTCCTGGAACGAAGTCGAATTTCCCCTTGGATACCCCACCACTGAGTATCAGTACCTGGTTTTCTTCCAATGCCTTGGCGAGTTTTTCTCGCAGTGTGTCCTGGTCGTCTGCCAGGTGCAGGCATTGGCAGTGCTCATGGCCGGCGGCGGTCAGGGCTGCCAGGATGGCGTGGGAATTGGACTGGCGGATCTGGTGGGGAAGTATCGGCTGGTCGACCTCGACCACCTCGTCGCCGGTGGAAATGATTGCGATGCGGGGGCTTGCCGCGACGCTGACCTGAGATTTGCCGGTTGCGGCGAGTATCGCAATTTCCGGCACTCCGATCCGGGTGCCCGGCTCCAGCAGCACATCGTCTTGCCGGTAATCACTGCCCCGGGGATGGACGAACTGTCCCTGTACCGGCTCATAGCCGGGTTCCAGTGTCGCCACACCATCGTCAACCTGGATGCGTTCAACGGCAATGACCGTGTCACAGCCTGCGGGAAGTACCGCTCCGGTCATGGCCTCGATACAGCCTCCCGCTGGGCCCAGGGACAATGCCGGAGAGCCGGCAGGCTGGATGCCCTGGATTTGAAAACTGCGTGTTCCACCGTCAAAGTCGCCCTGGGCGATGGCGATTCCATCCATGGTGACCCGATCAAAGGGTGGTTGATCTCTTTCGGCCAATACCTTCTCAGCCAGGATTAATCCCAGGGATTGGTCCAGGCCCACACGCCGAGTTGGAAAACTGATCAACCTTGAGAAGATGATCGACTGGGCATCCGCCACACTGAGCAGGGGTTCATTCATTAGATAGGTCACCGGGGTTCAGGCCGTTCATAACAGGGTAAACCAGCGATACAACAATCGCAGCGAAACATAAAACACCAGGGCGCCGGTCAGTCGACGCAGGACTTTGGCTCCAAGGACTTTCACACCCAGGTGACTGCCTACCTGGCCGCCCAGGAACACTGCGACAAATAGCCAGAAGTAGGGCTGGAAATCATGGCTTTCCGGCAGGGATTTGAACTTGGTGAGTTGCCCGGCCAACCCGGCCGCCGAATTTACCAGGATAAATACACTGCAACTGGCCGAGATTGCCTTGGAGGAGGCCCAGCGGAGCCCATGGAGCAGGGGGGCCAGGAATACCCCTCCGCCTATGCCTACAATTCCGGCCAACAAGCCCAGTATCGCGCCCATGGGCAGGCTCAGGAGCCATAACTGCAATGGCTTGGGGTGTTCCGGCTGGTATGACTCGGGGGCGCCCCTGAGGGCCATACGAAGGCCGGTGAGGAGCAAGGCGAAGCCCAGCAGTCCGATAAAGAAAGTCTGGGAGACGTGCATCTGGCCTCCCAGCCAGGCCATGGGCACAGACGCGACGACAAATGGCAGGATCAGGGACCAGCGTACCAGTCCGGCACGCAAAAAATGCAGGGTGCCGCCGGCTACCACGATCATGTTGCAGGTCAGGGCGATGGCCGGCAGCAGGTGGTAGTCCACGCCGGACAGGGCCAGCAGGGCATTGTAGGTCGAGCCGCCGCCGAAGCCGATGCTGGCGTAAACCAGTGCGGTCAGCGCGAACGCCAGGGCGAGGGCGATCATTGCTTCGCTGCAGTCCCCGGGCCGTGGGCGTGGTGCCCGGAGTGTTCATGGCCATGCTCCGCGCAGCGCTCGCAATTTACCCAGCCTGAATCACCATCCGTGTAATGTTCTTTTTTCCAGATCGGAACGCTTACCTTGATTTGGTCGATGATGTAGCGGCAGGCATCGAAGGCCTCACCCCGGTGCGGGGAACTTGCGCCCACCCAGACCGCCATGTCGCCAATCTCCAGGCTGCCTACCCGGTGGACGCACAGGGCTTCGGTCAGGCTAAAGCGCTCTATCGCCTCGGCAACAATGCGCTGGCCTTCTTTTTCCGCCATGGCGGGGTAGGCCTCGTACTCCAGTTGCTGGACGGTGCGGCCCTCGTTCTCGTTTCTGACCCAGCCCTCGAAAGATACAAACCCTCCGGCTGCCGGGTCTCGCAGAGAGTCTTTGAGTTGTTCTGCCTGCAGGGCTGTTTCGCTAAGTTCGAATTTCTTCATCCGCCTGCCACCGGCGGGATAAACACCACCCGGTCTCCATCGTTAAGTTGCCGATCCCAATTGACGAACTCTTCATTCACCACCGCCCGGAGTTGTTCGGTTCCCAGGCTGAAGCCATGTTCTGCGGCGAGTTGGTTATACAGTTCGGCTGGCGTTCGGATTTCGCTTTGCACGGTCTGCTGTTTGACCCCGGCTTGTTCCCGAAGCAGCGCGTAATACTCTATGTGTAGGGTTTTCATATTCAGCAATGTCCGTCCTGTTTGGTCTTCGTCGCGCCTGTCATGCCTCGGGCAGGTTCAGGGCGCTGTGGGGCGTGCCGGCGAGCAGTTCATTGGTGTTAGTGATCCCGCATCCAAGTCCTTCCAGCAAACGCCGCTTGCTTTTGGGCTCCCAGATTCCACACATGGATTCTTCGCCGGGTTGTCGCTCGCAGTTGAAAGCGGTGACATAGCGAAACGGATTTCGATGTTCACGCATGTATTGCATCCGCTCCGGCAATATTCCAGCCTGGCGGGTGCTCATTACCATCCATGCGACATTGGGATGTTCCATCTGGGCTGACAGGATGGCGCCGGCGAGTCCATGGTCAGAAAAGCGTTCCCTGATACCGGGGAGCTCGGGATGACCACCAGTGGCTGAGTACAAGAAAGTCTGCTCACATACGCTCCCCAGCAGGCCCGCGGCCCTGAATACCGCCTTTACCTGGTCGGGTTCAGTTTCTACCAGCAGTCCATATACCGGCACTTGTGTCGCCCGTTGCTCCAGCCAGTGAGAGACGCTTCGTGCCGCGCGCTTGAGACTGGCTGTCTTGGTCAGGTCGTGCAGGCAGGTAATCGCACCTGAAATTGTGTTGTCGCTGTCGGGACTGAGCAGCACCCGGGGCAGTTTTCCATCGACGACTCCCGAGACGATCACCACGTCGGCGTCAAGCAGTCGCATGGGCCTGCGCAAGGGGTGATGATCCAGGGGCAGGTGAACGGTGAGAAATGGTTTGTCGTGGTGTTGCCGCATCTGGCTCGCGGTTGCGCCCAGGTGGACGATGGCTACCCGGTAGTCTTCGGCCAATTGCTCCGCCATGGAATCCGCCGCCTTGGTTGTATCGGCGCCGCGCTCACCTTCAATGCAAAACTCAAACGGATTGAAGCAGTAGCCCAGGGTTGCGGAAGTGAAGTCCATGTTGCGTGCCGTTAATCCTCGCTGCCGCCAGCAAGGTAGTCGCTCTTGCCGCCGGTCTTCTTGATTAATCGGGTGTGTTTGATTTCGATGTCGTGGGAAAGCGCCTTGCACATATCGTATACCGTCAGGGCCGCCACGCTGGCCCCGGTCAGCGCTTCCATTTCCACGCCGGTCTTGTGGTGCACTTTGACCCGGCAACGAATAACCGCTTCCAGCTTGTCATTGAGTTCGATATTAATCTTGCAGCTTTCTATGCCCAGTGGGTGGCAGAAGGGAATCAGGTCATGGGTGCGCTTGGCCGCCATGGTTCCGGCGATGATTGCGGTCTGGAAAACCGGTCCCTTGGCGCTGTGCAGGTCTCCGTCCCGGGTAAGCTCCCGAACCGCCTCGGGCAGTACCACTACCGATTCTGCAATGGCGGTGCGCTGGGTGACGGTCTTGTCACTGACGTCCACCATGGTGGGGCGATTTTCTTTGTCAATATGAGTAAGCATTCAGCCTCCGATGTGATACATCTCAACCCGGTCCTGCTCTGCGCTGGTTTTCTTCACGGTGGAGCGTAACGCGCTGTATTGGTCGCTTCGAAGCAGCCAGATATCACGAATCATTTCGTACATTTGTTCGTCGCTGGCTCCCGCTCTTAACGCACCCCGAAGATCAGCGCCCTTGTTGGCGAACAGGCAGGTGAACATTTCTCCATCAGCGGAAAGTCTTGCGCGATTACAGTTGCCGCAAAAAGGTTCTGTTACAGAAGTAATAAAACCAATTTCTCCCGCGCCATCTGCGTAGGTGTAACGCTTGGCTACTTCGCCGTGGTAATTGTGTCCCATCGCTTCCAAAGGCCAGCGCTCGTGAATCATGTCGCGCAGTTCGCGAGCCGGCACCACCTTGGACAGGTCCCACTGATTCAAGGTCCCCACGTCCATGAACTCGATGAAGCGAACGATATGTCCACTGCCGCGGAAGTAATCCAGAAGGTCGATGAGGGTGTGATCGTTTACGCCGCGTTGCACAACGACGTTTATCTTCACCCCAAGGCCGTGACTGGCCGCGACCTTGATGCCATGAAGTACCTCTTCAAGGTTGCCGCGACCGCCGCTCATGGCGCTGAACACCGCATCGTCAATGCTGTCCAGACTGACAGTGATTCGGTGCAAGCCTGCCTCGGCAAGTTCCCCGGCCATACGTGAAAGCAGGGTGCCGTTGGTGGTGACTGCCAGGTCATCAATACCGTCGAGTTTGCTCAGGCGGGCGATCAATTCCGGCAGTTTTGGCCTGAGCAGGGGTTCGCCGCCGGTGATTCGAATTTTGCTTACCCCAAGGCGCAGGAAGACTCTGGTCAGGCGTTCAATTTCTTCAAAGCTCAGCCACTCGTTGCGCTTGAGAAATTCATAGCCTTCAGGGAATTGATCCTCGGGCATGCAGTAGGGGC
>CAKZML010000065.1 GCA_937128475.1 uncultured Chromatiales bacterium | reverse complement strand
GCATGCCCGTCATGGGCGCATACTGATTCCGGGCATCGTTCACATGCCTGACCAGTGCCTCCCGCAAGGCTTCGGGCGCGTCGAATTCAGGAAATCCCTGTGAGAGATTCAATGCACCGCACTCGGCAGCCAACTGTGACATCACGGAAAATATCGTGGTGCCCACCAATGGCAACTTGCTGATAATTGCGGCTTCGGGTTCTGGCATGCATCCTCCTGTCCAGGGTAAAGCTTAGACGCGCAAGGCCGCTGCGGCAACGAGACAGTCCTGCTATTGCCAGACGCTGCCCGTCCACGTACCTTTCGCATAGCGTCTGCAACGGATTCCCGCCAAAACGGCTTTGAGGAATACCGGGCGACAATATCGCACGCAATCACGCGGCAACGGAGGCCTCGTAATGAAACTGAAAACATTGATTACCACCCTGGTAGCCCTGGGGAGTTTCGGCTTCGCAATGCAGAGCATTGCCTGGGAGCCCGATGCCAACAATCCCGAACAGACGAACGCGGCGAAAACCATCGCCGCATTCAAGGCCAAGGATCCCAGCATCCAGCGTTTCTTCGACAAGGCAGTTGGCTTTGTCGTATTCCCCTCCGTGGGCAAGGGGGGCCTCGGCATTGGCGGTGCCCACGGCAAGGGCCTGGTGTTCTCCAATGGCGAGCCGATTGCCCGTTCCACCCTTAGCCAGCTCACGATCGGCCTCCAGGCTGGAGCACAAGCCTACAGTGAAATCATTTTCTTCAAGGACACCGTCGCCCTGGAAGATTTCAAGCGCGGAAATTTTGAAATGGGTGCCCAGGCATCAGCCGTGGCTCTGACGGCTGGCGCCTCTGCCGACACCAGCTACAACGGCGGCGTGGCAGTATTCACCATGACCAAGGGCGGCTTGATGGCCGAAGCTTCGATTGGTGGCCAGAAATTCAGCTACAAACCTTACAAGTAAATCAAAGCTCCAGGAAAGGCCGGCAATACGCCGGCCTTTTTTATTTCTGGAGGACACATCGACGAGGACACCAGTCCGGTGCCAGGCATTTCACAACACACTGACATGAGTCCCCGCCGAGCCGCGGGCAACGTAGCCTTGCTGGGTCTTGCCCAGGCACTGAGCACCTGTGCACCCATCGTGGTCACCCTGTTGGGAGGCATCGTGGGCACCCGGCTGGCCCCGGAGGGATGGTCCACCCTGCCCATGTCGGTAATGATCATCACCCTGGCCACGGGCGCCATACCCGCCTCCATGCTGATGCGGCGTATCGGTCGACGAGCCGGTTTCGCTGGCGGCGGATTGCTGGGGGCCATTGGCGCCCTGGTCGTTGCCCTGGCGCTATACCGTGAAAGTTTCGGATTGCTGTGTACCGGCACCATGCTGATGGGTGCCAATGGCTCGTTTGCCATGCAGTACCGCTTCGCCGCTGCAGAAAGCGTGGCCCTGCACAACGTCAGCCGAGCTATTTCGGGTGTATTGCTGGGTACCGTCCTGGCAGCCTGGGCGGGGCCGGAACTGGCCGCCAGGGCGCGCTTGCTGATCCCTGACGTGGAATATGCCGGTTCATTTTTTATATTGGCCGCGTTCCTGCTGGCCAGCGCGGCGCTGGTTGCCTGCATACGCGAGCCCAGGCCCAGGGAACTGGCTGAAGAGGGCGAGGAACGCCCGCTATCTCAAGTGTTCAAACAACCGACCCTGATCATCGCAGTGATGTCGGCGGCGGTCGGCTACGGGGTCATGAACCTGGT
>CAKZML010000064.1 GCA_937128475.1 uncultured Chromatiales bacterium | reverse complement strand
TTTTCTACTGATGATTTACGATCAATCTACGTTACAGGAATTAAGTCGATAATGACGATTCGTGCATCGAAGGTACAACCTGCAGTTTCACTTGCTGCACCGGTCACTTCCACAGTCTGATCTATCTCGATCTCATCGAACGCTGAGGGACTCAGGGTAACTACCGCGCCACTGCCATCATCCAGACTTTCCAGCTTGAGAATCTCGGCATCAGAAGCAACACAGATAGTTTCTGTCGTGACGTCTGTGGTGAGGGCAAAGCTTTGCATGTCCTCGCTCAGAATAGGAGAGGCAACCGTACCCGATAATTGCTCATCACCGGTATTTAGCGCATCCAGCACCACCAGTGAAGACCTGAACAATCCGGCATCATCAATCCCGTCGACCATACCGGTTACGCCCTGCTGAATCGCCGAGCTCCCTACCAACTCATCGACAAATTCGTTGCCTTCGCTGTCAAAGATCCGTGTTTTGTCCTGGAGCTGGGCGGTAACGACGGTTCCCTCTGGCAGGCTCTGACCTGAACGCACGGCCCAATCAAATACCTGTGTGCCAGCCTCGATGTCGTAATCTGCCGGGCCACCCAAGGCCATGCCGCCCAAGCGGGCAAAGGCAGTTACATCACCCAACTCGACGACCACCGCGTCGAACTCGCTCATGGCATCGACTTCCATACCCAATGTGGATCTGAAGTAACCAATCATGGTGAGCTGCTGGGCGGGCTCAGTCACTTCCAGGGCCCCAAAACCAACGTCCGTGCCGTCTTCAGGGCTAAATACGCCTGAGTCACCCGGGGAAACCGTGATGCACTGGCTGTGTTCAGCAGGCATACCCATACCGGCGCCCATCTGGGAAATCATCCCAACGGGGCACAAATCAAAGGTCATGGCCGTGGAATCGACCGCGGTAACCTCACCAAACACCCGCATCAGGCGTTCCACGTCGTAGTCACCAAAGATGTCCATAAAGACCACCGGGCGGAAATGCCAACGGCCATTACCGCTTTGGTGGGCCTGGAAGGACCGGTTCGCGTCGATGTCCAGTTTAATGAACAGCATCTGGCCACCACGAACTTCGAACTCGCCCCTGGGGTTGAGGTCCAGCTTGCCGTTGGCTACCAGGTCTACAGCGGTGGCCACGCCATCCCTCACCAGGTCGATACCGGTCAGGTGCAAACGAACCTTGCTGTACATGCCGGCCGGAACTTCGCGAATGAACGCCACATCGGAGACCTGGCGCAATGACAACAGGTCAATTTCCATTTCGCCGTCATCCGCCGACTGGGGATAAATCACCTGGTGACCCTCATCCCCCAACAGGCTGACCTCGTCAAAGCGAATCAATATCTGGTCAAAATCCTCGCTGGGAAGATCGGTAAACAGCAGGGCCACCTGGCCCACACCCGGATCCTGGGGCTGAAGAGCCTCCGGACTACTCGACGATCCACCACAGCCGCCCAATAGCAGCGACATTAAAACGGCAGGAAACACTAACCTGCCAAGGTTTCTGAAACTATTCATCCTTGTTCCCCCAATATTTCCGCACTCTGCCTTCAATACGAAGGGTCCTTGCGATCAATAACAATCCATAGTACTGCACACAGTCTAGCGCCCGCACATGTCGCTGTAGGCCGACATTTAACATAAATCTAAAAGAACATGACCCGGGAACCGGGCAAAGTCAGGCTGGCCGCCCGCCGGCCTCTTCCACCGCTTCCCTGAAATAGGAGGCAATCAGATGGTGTGGGACCAGGAATGGACGGTCAAAAATACGAATCTCCAGGGTTTCATCGCTTTCCTCCCACTGGTATTCGCCGCTAACGCCAAATGCGCTCAATCGACCATGGGGCGTGTGCTCCACCGTTACCCCATATCCGGACAGCCTTTCCCGCAAGCGCGAGAAGACATCTCCATCAATGCCATGGTAGAGCAGCGACTCAGTTGGTTTACCTAGCGATCCCCACATATTCCCGTCCGATAATTCATGGTCGAAACGTTACACCCCAGACGCGGGGACGGCAATTAACCGACAACAACCCGACGCCCTACCACTGGCCCGTGTTCGCCATGGAAACCCATGGTTCTGCCGGCTCCAGGGCGCCACCTGCCTGGAGTAATTCGATAGAGATCCCATCTGGTGATCGCACGAATGCCATGTGTCCATCCCGCGGAGGACGGTTAATCACCACGCCGGCATCCATCAAGGACTGGCAAGTCTCATAAATATTCTCTACCCGGTAGGCAAGGTGACCAAAATTTCGGCCCCCGGTATATTCCTCGGGATCCCAGTTATAGGTCAATTCCAACTGAGCGTCCTCATCTCCTGGTGCGGCCAGGAAAACCAGTGAGAACCGACCATTCTCGTAATCCTTGCGTTGCAACTGCTTGAGACCCAGCTTGTTAACGTAAAAATCCAGTGACTCATCCAGGTTGCTCACCCGGACCATGGTATGCAGATATTTCACCTGGCTCTCCTTTGCAGATACGGGGCAGACTTTAGCCTGCTTTCCTCAAGGCCTCAATCCGAACAGACAGGGGCGGATGGGACATAAACAATTTTCTGAACCCGCCGGGCTCCACGCCAAAAATCCCCATCGCTTCGAGCTGATCCGGCAACTGGGCATCGGCGTTAGGAGCACCCAGGCGCTCCAGGGCCGCAATCATGTTTTCCCGGCCCGACAGGTAGGCACCGCCCTCGTCGGCGCGGAATTCCCGGCGCCTGGAGAACCATGCCACGACTATGCTGGCCAGGATACCCAGCGCAATCTGCGCGATGATCGACACGATGTAGTACCCGGGGCCGTAGCCCTTTTCGGTCTTGAATACAGCCCGGTCAACCACGTGCCCGATCACCCTGGACAGGAAAATGACAAAGGTATTCACCACACCCTGTATCAGCGCCAATGTGACCATGTCGCCGTTCGCCACATGGGCCACCTCGTGACCCAGTACCGCCTCCACTTCGTTTCGCCGCATATTACGCAGCAAACCGGTACTAACGGCGACCAGGGCCTTGTTCTTGTTCATACCCGTGGCAAAGGCATTGGGTTGAGGCGAATCAAAGATCGCCACTTCCGGCATCCCGATATGGGCCGTTTCAGCCATACGGGCCACCGTGGCCACCAGCCAGCTTTCCATTTCATTACGCGGCGTCTCGATCACCTGGGCGCCCGTCATGCGCTTTGCGGACCACTTGGACATGGCCAGAGAAATAAACGAACCCACGAAGCCAATCACTGCCGACATCACCAACATTGCCGGGATATTCATGTCCACGTTGTTTTCGGCAAGCATGCTGTCAACCCCAAGCAGGTTGAGCACGATTCCCAGGACCGTAATGACAGCCAGGTTAGTGATCAGGAAAAGGGCAATACGTTTAAACATGTGCGTTCCTCGGCGGATTATGATCTTGATAACAACTCGGTTTTCCCAAGTTTATATTTCATTTCCTGCCTTTGTTGGGGTTAGGCAGGAAATTTTCAAGATGTGCCCCCACTTTCATTCCAACCCCCGCTTTCCGATAGAATGGAGAAAACCCACGAAACTAACCGGGGAACCCAATGGATCAGCCTGCTTTACTGGAATACTTCAACCTCATCGATCAGGACAACAATGGCATGATCGATCGTGACGAATTCCAGCGCATGTTGAGAAGCCAGGGCCTGTTGCGAGCCGCTGACGTGGTGACCAAGGCATTCAACGATATCGATTCGGACAAAAACGGGCTAATTGACCAGGCCGAGTTTCTGCAATGGTGGAGTATCCACAGCGCCAGTCTTCCCACCGTCGACGCGGCCCAGGTCACCATAAAACAGCTCAAGACCACGTTCACTGACTCAGCCCCGACACAACAGGAACTGGTGGATATGGAGGGCTTTCAGCAGGTCCTGGCCAGCCTGGGTCAATTCCCCAGCGCCGCGGATCTTCGCCTGACCTTCTCCGAGACACCCCGGCAGGATTCCCGCTATTTCACGTTCGATGAATTTCTCAAGTGGTGGCTGGGGCAGGTACAGGACTAACAGGCCGGAATCACTCTGCGACCTGGGCAGGCTCCCCGGACAGATCCGGAGGCTGGGCGGCACCAGAGGCCGGCCACGCCTGCAATACCGCCTGGATCACTGTCGCCAGGGGAATCGCAAAAAACACTCCCCACAGGCCCCACACACCGCCAAAGAACAGGATGGCCACGATAATCGCCACCGGGTGCAAATTCACGGCCTCGCTAAACAGCAAGGGAGCCAGAAGATTGCCATCCAGGGCCTGGATAATCAGGTAGGCCACGACCACCCCGTAAAAATCCCCCTGGATACCCCACTGGGCAAATGCCACCAGGGCCACCGGCACGGTTATCGCTGCAGCGCCCACGTAGGGAATCAAGACCGACAACCCGGTCAGCGCGCCCAGCAGCAAGGCGTATTGCAGTCCGAGGACTTTGAACACCACGAAAGTGACGGACCCTACCACCAGGATTTCAATAAACTTACCGCGAACGTAATTACCAATCTGCTTGTTAACCTCTGTCCACACAGTGCTGGTGAGTTGTCTGTCCTCGGGCAGGAACCCGGCGAACCATTCAATGATTCGGACCTTGTCCTTGACCATGAAATAGACCAGTAGCGGAACGAGAATCAGGTAAACCACGACGGCGAAAAGGGACAACACTGAACTGAACGAATAGGACACCAGTGTCTGACCCAGCCTGCCAAATTCAGCAGTCAGGCCCGACATGATTTGTGAGACTGTATCCTCGGTCACGGTGGCCGGGTACCTGGCCGGCAACGCCATCAGCAGCTCTTTCGCCTTGGCCAATATGGAAGGCACTTGCTGGGCCAACTGGGAGAATTGCCGAAACAGCATCGGCATCAAACGAAAAACCCCAAGTAAAAGGGTGGCGACAAAAACAAGGTACACCGCGTGTGTGGACAAGACCCTGGGTATCCCCATCCGACGCAGTCGCTCAACCAATCCGTCCAGCAGGTAGGCGATGACTATGGCCGCAATGGCAGGCGCGAGGCTGTTGCCGGCAAAATAAAACACCGATGCAATGAAGATAACAATCAGCAAAAGACTGACTACCTGGGGGTTTTCAATCTGCCGTCTGAACCAGCTCTTTACCCTTTCCATTTACTACCTTTGTACAACCAAACCCGATAAGCACGGAGCATAACATGGGATATTCCCCTGCAAGCAGCGCCGTTGGTCGATGATGACACCTTGCAATGTCGGCCGCATTCTTCTAGCGTTTCAGCCATAAACACCTGGCAAGCACTTATGAACTGGAAAAAAGAACTGGCATACCTGGTACCTGCCCTGGCGGTGGGCGCGCTTCTTGAGCCTATCCTGGTCTTCCTGGTTGGTCAGGCACTGTTCGGCGACTATGCCGAGGGGGCCGGTCTGGGAACCTTCTTTGGCAACTTCTGGAAAGACCTGGTGGCCGCCGATCCGATACCGTGGCTGATGTTGTTCGCGCCGTACCTGCTTGTTCTATGGCTGCGCCTGGTTAGCTACCCGTTCAGGCATGGCTCAGCCAGGGAACCAGCCGATCAGACATAATTCTAAAAATGTGAAACAGGTCACGCCTTTATTGGCCTGAATAGATAAGATTTGATTGTGAAACCAATTTATTGTCGCTAGTGCCAGGGAATGACACTACATAATTAAACCAGAGGAACCTGTTAGATGTGGTTGCTTAAGCGCAAAAAACCCAAAACTACCGCCCAGACCAAGCCGGCAGCAGCTGTTAAGCCCGCTCCCCGTGTGTCGCGAAAGGCGGAGGCCGTCAAGGTCTTGAACGTATTGGATGCGCCAGGACTTGGTCTTGAAGAAGACAAGTCAGCAGGCGGCTTCGATCCTTACGATACGGGTGTTTTCGACCGAAGCAAGCTTTGGGAAAGCTGGCAGAATCAGGACTGACTCTGCCGTAGCTGTCCCCCGGCCTCCCGTTAAGGGCGCCTATTTCCCTGAATAGACCTTTTCCCCTCCCACCCAGGTTTCAAGAACCTTCAGGTCCTTAATCTGTTCTGCGGGCATGGAAAACATATCCCTGTCTACCAGGATGAAGTCAGCCAGCTTGCCTTTTTCCAGGGACCCCAGTTCCTTTTCCTGGTGAGCTGCCCAGGCTGCATCGAGGGTGAATGCCCGCAGCGCCTGCTCGCGACTCATTTTCTGGTCAGGATGCCACCCCCCATCAGGGTTCCCCTGCATATCCAGCCGGGTGACCGCTGCATACAGACCCAACATGGGGTTGGCTGATTCCACCGGAAAATCCGAGCCGGCGGCAATTCGGCTGCCCGATTCGAGCAAGGTCTTCCAGGCATAGCCACCCACCAGTCTCTCCTCCTCCAGTCTCTCACCCAGCATCTGCCAGTCGCTGCTGACGTGGACCGGCTGCATGGAAGGCACGACACCCAGTGGGGCAAACCGCTTCAGGTCTTCGGGAGTCACGACCTGGGCGTGCTCAATACGATGACGCAAGCGCGTGCGGTCCGCAGGATCCAGTTTCTCAAACGCGTCCAGCACCACCCTGTTGGCCCTGTCTCCAATAGCGTGGACATTGACCTGGTAGTTGGCGCCCGACCACTTGGCCACCAGTGCATCTATCTGTTCAGGCTGCATGAACAACAATCCTGTGTTTTCAGGATCGTCCTTGTAGGGAGCCAGGAAGGCTGCGCCCCGACTGCCCATGGCGCCATCCATGTAGAGCTTGATACTTTGCACCAGCAATCGTTGTTCCCCAATCACGAAGGGATACGGGGGATCTCCATCTGCATAGTCAGAGCCCGACAACATGGCATAGATACGCATTGCCAGGCCGTCGTTGCGTGCCAGTTCCTTGTATGCCTCCAACGAGGCCGGATCCACACCGGCATCATGCACGCTGGTCAGCCCGAATTCGGCAAGCTTCTGAGTCGCAAGTGCGAGCGCCTCTGTTCGCTGGGACATGGTCAATCCAGGCACATGCGCTTCCACCAGTGCTTCGGCAGCATCCACCATTACGCCGCTGGGATTGCCCTGCTCGTCCCGAACAATCACTCCGCCATGGGGGTCCTCTGTCTGTCGGGTTACCCCTGAGGCCTTCAGCGCGGCAGAGTTTGCCCACCCGGCATGTCCGTCTATCCGACCCAGCCAAACCGGTCGATCACTTACCACCGAGTCCAGGTCCGACGCGCTGGGAA
>CAKZML010000063.1 GCA_937128475.1 uncultured Chromatiales bacterium | reverse complement strand
CTTGTGTAGAGATGGAAATGTTGCGTCCAGTGCGTCGGGTGTCGCATCATCATCGAAGGTGAGTTGCGAATGAAACCAAGACAGGACTGTGCAGATGAGTGATCTGAAGAAGACCGGCCGTTCCGACGTAAAACGGATGAAAGAACGGGGGATTTACGACCGGGAGGCGGTAAATGCGATCCTGGATACATCCTTCATGTGCCATATCGCCTATACCATCGATGATCATCCCTACTGTACTCCGACGATGTTCTGGCGCTCGGGCGACTATGTGTACTGGCATGGCTCGTCAGTCAGCCGCTTCCTGAAACAGACGGTAGGCGGCCCCGCATGCTTCACAGTGACCCATGCAGACGGCTTCGTCCTGGCCCGCTCGGCGTTCAATCATTCCATGAACTACCGTTCGGTCATGCTGTTCGGCCAGGTCGAAGAGGTAACCGGTCCGGCCAAGCTTGAGCAGTTGAAGATCATGGTGGATCACTTGTTCCCCGGCAGGTGGGATGAACTGCGGCCGGTGACGGGTAAGGAAGTTAACGCCACCACGGTCCTGAGAATGGCCATAGAAGAAGGTTCTGCCAAGGTCCGGGACGGCGATCCTTCAGATAACAAGGCGGATTATGAGTTGCCTGTCTGGGCGGGGGTGGTTCCCTTGAAGCAGATAATGGGGGAAATCATCCCGGATCCGGCGAATTTGCCGGGGGTGGAAATACCTGCTCATATTCGAGACCTGGTATTGCCGGATGACCGCAACTAGAGCGGAGATAGTTTTCTGCAGATAATGCCGTGCTGGAGTAAACTTGATCCTAGACGCTTCTAACTAGAATAGGGATGTTCCATGCGCGCAAGATGCCTCGCCATACTTCTTTTGACCCTGGGTGCCACGGCATGCAGTTCCCTGGCTGTCACCTCTGAGAAGGATAAGAATGCTGATTTCTCGGCACTGGAGCATTTCAGCTGGTCCGGGACTGCTTCGAACATTGATCCCCAGGCAACCGGCGCCAGCGCAACGGCTGATGATGAGGTTCGCCGGGCCATTACTGAGAATTTTGAAAAGCGCGGCTACCAGCTTGTTCGACCTGAAGAGGCTGAGTTCCTGATCTCGTACCAGGTGGTCATTGAAAAACGCCTGGATGAAAGGGTGATGAATACCGGGCCAGGTGCGGGCGCTGGCTGGGGAAATCAGAATATTGATGAGGCGACGTACAACAAGAAAGCTAACAGCACCTACATCATGGAGTACACAGAAGGTTCTCTGATTATCGAGGCGCGGGCCGCGGGCACGAATCATTTGTTATGGCAGGGCGTTGCCGAAAGCGTACTGGACCAGGACCGCTCGGACCAGAAGAAAGCAGAGATGATGCGCAGCGCGGTAGAAAAGATCGTCAAGCGTTTCCCTGCCAGGCAATAACAGGGCCCAGGTTGTTCGGTTTACTCGTCAGGTATCCAGTCGCAGCTGCACCAGCCCCCGCACGGTGTCCAACGAATCATCCTCTGATGTAAACACCGGTGGCTGACGTCGAAGTTTCAATTCGACGTCGTCACTGGCAGTTCTGTCCAGGTATTCGATGCTCTTGTCGATAGCGCTCTGGTAGGGGTTACTGCCGTCGAAAAACCCTGAAAAATACTGGTGAACGCCGCAAAAACTCTTGTCTAGCCGCTTACGTACCTGCTGGTGATAAAACTCACGGGTCTTCTGCACAAGGTCATCGCCGGAGGAGTAGGTAATCCTGGCCTTGCCCTGCCCGTCCTTGCTGACCGCGATACCTGCCAGCACAAACTCCGGATACAGCCGGTCCCGGCATTTTTCCAGGTAACAGCGATCTGCCATCTGTGCCATCAGGTCAGAGGTGCCCAGCATGAAACCTGCCAACCGGTCTTTGGGTTCTTTCAGCATGATGTGTTCAGGCGGCATTTCATACCCGCTGTAATGCACCATGCTGGCCGCCACCTCGGAAGAATCTCCCAGCCCCAGGGTTGGAAGGTAGTGGGAGAGAAACTCTGCACCCCGGCTCACATGATTTGAGGTGAGCTCGGCGCCATTGTCCACACCGGTTTCGCTCTCACGTCGGATATAGCCGGAATCGTGGAATAGCGCGGTTATCAGGGAGACGGTGAATCTGCGTGGACCAATCTGGTCCCTCAACGGGACGGATCGCTCGTAGCCGGCGATAAGCCTGGCGTTGGCGAGGGTCATGTCCATGGTGTGCTGAATATCGTGATAGACGGTATCGCAGCCTACGTAGCCCGGGTACTCACCGCTGAACAGCCTCTGGAAGTCCAGGAATGCTTTGCTGAGCGCCTTGAACGAGGCTTCCGGGTAGAGATCCTTGTATATCTTGTAGACCGCCTGACAGACCTCTGACGGTGAGCTGACCTTGACCGTATCGGTCACGTCAAACTCATTGCGCCTGCGCGCCAGGGTTTTATCCCAGCGCCGGGGGCTGTCATTTAGGTGGGTACTCATCGAGCAAGTCTATGAAAAATAGTGAAAACACGCCATCAATACCGCGTGTTTTGTGATGTAGCTCACCTTTTTCGTTGGAAAAGACGGTTTTTCGGGTTGCCCTGGGGGCTTATAGCCAACGAGGAATCAGAATCAGTGCCCAGGTGCTTGCTGCCAGTACCAGCGAAACAAAGACCGCAGCGGAGGCGACATCCTTGGCTCGGCCCGAGAGTTCATGGTGATCCGGGCTGATCCGGTCGACCACGACCTCGATTCCGGTGTTGAGCAACTCGACTATCAGGATCTGCAAGACGCTTCCCAGCAACAGTGCCCGTTCTATCCAGGTATTGCCGAGAAGTAACGCCAGGGGTGATGCGACCAGCACCAGGACAAGTTCCTGGCGGAAGGCTTCCTCATGCTTCCAGGCAGCACCGAATCCCTTCCAGGAATTTGAGGTTGCTGCTACCAGCCGTTTTACGCCGGTTAAATTCTGTTGTGGCATAAGGTCTTCTCTTTTTTTTGCTTCAGACGCCGAAGGTGGCGACCACGGGGGCATGGTCCGAGGGACGTTCCCAACTACGGGGTTCCACGTCTGTGGCGCACCCGGTACAGGTCTCGGCCAGGGCCTTGCTCGCCAGTACCAGGTCAATTCTCAGGCCGGCGTTTCGCCGAAAGGCGCCCCTGCGGTAATCCCACCAACTGTAGGACGCCTCCGGCTGATCGAACAAGCGGAATGAGTCGCTCAGTCCAAGTCCCTCAAGCCCTTGCAAGGCCTCGCGCTCTATCGGACTCACGTGGACCGAGCCTTCCCAGGCCGCCGGGTCGTGAACATCCCGGTCCTCGGGGGCAATATTAAAGTCCCCCATAACCACCAGTTTTTCATGGGTGCGCAGTTCTTTATCCAGCCATGCGTGTAGCGCCTTGAGCCAGCCCATCTTGTACACGAACTTGTCGGAATCCAGGGCCTGGCCGTTGGGAACGTAAAGATTGATGATGCGCACGCCGCCCACGGTGGCTGCGACAACTCTTCTTTGGGGATCATCGAGTCCTGGCATGTCGGTGATGATATCGGTTGCCGGCGTTTTGCTCAGCAGGGCCACGCCGTTATAGGTTTTCTGGCCATTGGCCACCACGTGGTATCCAATTTCCTGGAATGCCTCGGTCGGGAATTCCTCGGTGACGAGCTTGATTTCCTGGAGGCCGATGACATCGGGGCTCGCCCCTTCCAGCCACTCCAGTACCTGGGGCAGGCGGACCCGAATTGAATTAACGTTCCAGGTAGCAATTTGCAAAATAAACTTCCTTTTGTTCTATGTTCAGGCTGCGGCAGGTTCGGGCTCAATGCCGGCGTGCCTTAACAGGGGTTCCAGGCTCGGCGCGCGACCGCGGAAGGCAATGAAGGCCTCCATTGCATCCACACTGCCGCCAACCGACAGGATACGTGAACGCATGCGATCTGCCACCTCAGGGTTAAAGATCCCCTGTTCCTCGAATGCCGAAAAAGCGTCTGCAGCAAGCACTTCTGCCCATTTGTAGCTGTAATACCCGGCAGCATATCCACCTGCGAA
>CAKZML010000062.1 GCA_937128475.1 uncultured Chromatiales bacterium | reverse complement strand
GGACCAGGGAGCCTGCCAGGTGCAGGCGATCGTCGCGAGGCCGGGCAAGAGCGAGTCAATTCGCGCGTCCGTTTGAGGAGAATAGCCCCAGCTATTTGACGAGAAGGGCCGGGTGAAGTGGCCGCAGATTGCACGGCCGCAGCAGATCAGTCCTGGGCCTGGCAGACTCCCCACTCACAAGGGGAACCGTCACCGTCTTTATCAAGATCGGTGAGCTTGCATTGCTCCAGATAGAACAACGCTTCCTCGCATGAACTCATCTGGCTGCAGTACTTTTTCGCCTCGCAGGACGCTGTCGGATTGCTCGGCTGGATCGACTGTTCATCTGCCTTTCTTCGCCTGGCTTCCCGCCACTCCCACGGCGGGACCTGCTGGGACTCTGGGAGTCCCCACAGCCCCCTGCCCTGCTTACGCGCGTTATCTTCCAACGAGTAGAGGGAGTCATCGGTCGCATAGCGTCTATACACCCAGGCAGCACCAGAGCTGACCAGTTCGGAAGCAACATCCAACTCGCCTACTGACACCCTGCCTACGGTCCGGCCATAGCGATCCGTATCAACGACTGCTACCTGAATATTTTTGCCAAATACCAGGTCACCCAGAACCTGCCTCGAGCGGTTCGCGTAGGGCTGACCCTTCTCGGGCGTGTCCACCTGGGCCAGGCGTATTTTCACCTGTGTGTTCTCAGTTGTAAGAAGGGTCAGAGTGTCCCCGTCGGCAATCGCCACCACCCTGCCTTCCAGCATTTCCTGTGCCTTGACAGGCAGGCCCGAAAACACCAGTAAAACGATTATCACTACCGCTCGAAAATTCACATATTTAGCCTTTGCAGTACCACCATCGGATAGTAGACACTGGAGTCACAATTACAAGACTTACTCTTAGGTGGGCACAGGGTGTTGCACCCGCATGGGGTTCCATCGTACGGTGGGCACGAGCAGGGGCTGGCCAAACAAAACAAAAAAATACACCGGGGTTTTAATGGGCGTACATATTCTGACAGAAACCGACCTTCGCTCAGTGGTCGGAATCGACAATCAGTCTCTGGATGCCGTCGAAACCGCTTTCAGCTGGCTGCAAAAAGGCCTGGTGGATATGCCCCCCATCATGCATATCTCGGCGAAAAAATATTCTGGCGACATCGATGTAAAAAGTGCCTATGTGGACGGGGTCCCGGTAGTCGCAATCAAGATCGCTTCAGGCTTTTTCAACAATCCCAAGCAGGGCTTGCCCGCGGGCAGCGCCATGATGGTGTTGCTCAGCGCGGAAACCGGCTTTTGCAAGGCAGTGCTGCTGGACAACGGCTTTCTCACTGATCTTCGCACCGGCATGGCCGGGGCGGTGAGTGCTGACCTGCTGGCCCCCGAGTCAGTAGAGACCGTGGGCATCATAGGCACCGGCATGCAGGCTCGATATCAACTGCAATGCCTGTCACTGGTTCGACCGTTCAAGAAGGTGCTGGTGTGGGGACGCAACTCGGACAATGTCGCGAAATACATCCAGGACATGCAATCAGCGCTAGGCGTGACAGTCGAGGCCGCTGATCGGGAGACCGTGGTGCGACAAAGCCAGGTCGTAATTACCACCACTCCCAGCAACACGCCCCTGGTGAAGGCTGACTGGCTGCACCCCGGCTTGTTTATCTGTGCGGTGGGGGCCGACTTCCCCGGCAAGCAGGAATTGGAAGCGGAAGTATTACAACGCGCTGACCGACTCGTTTGCGACCGGCTCTCCCAATGCATCCACAATGGCGAGATGCAACACCTGTGCACCGATGATAGCCTGCCTGATGACATCCAGGCGGATGAACTCGGTCAACTCACAACCAGGCTTCGGCCAGGTCGCCAGGACCCCTCAGAGGTGATTGTCTGCGATCTCACCGGTACCGGCGTGCAAGACACCGCCATTGCCAACCTGGCCTACCAGGCCGCCATGGCGCGAGGTCTGGGCAGCGAAGCCTGACCATCCAGAATTTACACGTGAATACGAACAGTAATAACACCCAGGAGTAGCCAGATGTTTGTCTCCAGATTTTCCAGTTTTATAAGTGGATTGGGAGCCGTTGCTTTAATGCTCGCCTCCATCACCCCCGCCATGTCCAAGGATGCGATTGATCCAGGACTGGTGTCGGCGGTGGAGTGGCGCATGGTCGGACCCTACCGCGGTGGACGCGTCACCACGGTCACCGGCATAGCAGACAAACCCTGGCTGTATTACATGGGCGCCACCGGGGGTG
>CAKZML010000061.1 GCA_937128475.1 uncultured Chromatiales bacterium | reverse complement strand
AATTTGGACAGTACCTGGATGGTGGTGTCGACTTTTATGCCGCGGTTGAGGGTGAGCGAGGCGGATTTATAACGCTGGGTCTTTCGGGCGGATTTGAATATCCGCTGTCTTCCCTGTTGTTGGTTGAAGCGGGCTTATATCTCGGTGCCGGTGGTGGGCGAGGGGGAAATCTGCTGGTAGGCGGCGGATTGGCGGTTAGGGAGAACCTGGGGCTGAAATACCGGTTGTCACCCGCCGGGAGTCTGAGCGTCGGCTACAGCCATGTGGATTTCCCGAAAAATGGCGACATCAAGTCCGGGCAGTTCTACCTGGGCTACAACCATTCCTTCGGCGCTTTGCTGGAAACTATGGTTAATAGTGAGGATCGGGATTTCTTTCTGGCGGACATTCCAGGTGACTATCGGTTTCGAAGGCACCAGTTCGCGATAAAAGCCAGGCACATTGGCGTGGCGGGCGATGTGTTGACCGATGCAGGGCAGCCACAGGATGACTTTGGTCTGGTTGGCGTCCACTGGAGGACTTTTCCTGATCAGGAGTGGTTCCTGAGTTTTGATGCCGCAGGCGCCGCGACGGGCAGCAGCCAGGGGTATATGCACTTGCTTGCCGGTGTGGGCTACCAGGTTCCGGTTGGCCAGCGATTTTCCGTGTACGGGACATTTGCCATGGGCGGTGGCGGAGGCGGCGCTGTGGATACCGGTGGGGGACTACTGCTTGATGCCGGGGCCGGCATTCAGTATTCGATAACGCCGAATATGTTCGTTGATCTATCGGCAACCCGACTTTGGGCTCCTTCCTCAAGTTTTGAATCCACAACCCTGGGATTGCAACTGGGTTACCAGTTTGGTCCTGACGAAACGAACACAGGATCCAATGAAGCCCTGGCAAAACATCCGGTGAGGGTGCGGGCTGTTCACCAGACCTATACACAGGGTGGGGACAACTGGCGAAACCGTCCAGAGCAAAATGTTGCAAACCTGGGTGCTCAGTTGGATTACTTCGTGACCCCGAACTGGTATCTGACAGGACAAGGCCTGGGCGCCTACTCCGGCGATGCCGGAGCGTACATGGTTGGACTGGTTGGCGGCGGATTTAGAGCCGAGCTGAGCGAAAAGATCTTCACAGAGCTTGAAGGCCTGGTCGGCGCAGCCGGTGGCGGCGGCCTGAGTAACGGTTCCGGCCTGGTGTACCAGGCGAACCTGGGTATCGGTGTTCACCTGTCCGACAGCCTGGACTTGCTCGGAACCATCGGCCAGTTGAATGCCGCGAACGGTGACCTTGACGCGCATGTCTTCGGTTTGTCGCTGGGCTACAGTTTCAGGGTTCTTACCCTGGATTAACTTGCTGGAGTAATCAGTGGCAGTAGATTCACGGACAAGTGATGGGCAGTTCGCCAAGAAGATGGTGTGCAGGTTGGTGAGGTGACGTCACGTCGAAGAGGGGTGGACCTGGTAGCCGTCATTGCTTCAATGGTGGTGGTGAACCTGGTCTATGGCCTGACCCTTCCATTGTTGTCCCTGGTGCTGGATGCCCAGGGAATCAGCAAGACGGTCATCGGCTTGAGCATCATGGCCCAGGCATGTGGCGGCATTGCTATTGCAACGTTTACCGCCCGGTTGATTACCCATTTTGGAGCGGCCCGGTTGATGCAGGCTGCGACTGTGCTTGCCGGCGTAAGCCTGTTTTCCCTGGCCCTGCTTCCCAACGTATACGCGTGGTTTCCGCTACGGTTTCTCCTGGGCGCCTCTGCGGCGATTCTGTGGTCCGCCAGTGAGGCGGTTATCAATGAAATGGCCCAGGACAGTTGGCGGGGTCGAATTATTGGTTTGTATGGCGCCGCCGGGGCAGCCGGGTTCGCGCTGGGACCGTTGATCCTGGTGTTCACCGGTTCCGAGGGAATCAGGCCGTTCGCGGTAACCGCTACCCTGATCCTTCTTGCCGGACTGCCTCTGTTCTGGTTCGAGGGTCGTAATCACTATGCCGACCAGGGGCCGCCGCCGAAGATGTGGAAGATATTCCGTATGGCGCCCGAGATCATGCTGTTGAATTTCACCTATGCCGCGGCGGTAGAAGCCTTTCTCGCGTTCTTTCCCTTGTTCGGATTACAGGTGGGCCTGGGCGAGGTACGCAGTCTGTCGTTGTTAACCGCGTTTGGCCTGGGTGGGGTGTTGCTGCAAATGCCCCTGGGCTGGCTGGCGGACCATGTGGACAGGCAGAGGATGTTGCTGGCCTGCATCTTGCTGACGGCGTTGGGATGCATGGCCTTGCCATCGCTGATTACGTTGAAGCCCGTGGCGCCGATATTTGCATTTGGGCTGGGCGGCGTCGAAGGCATGATCTATGTGATGGGTGTGATTCTCCTGGGGCAGCGTTTCCGTGGGGTGGAACTTGCTACAGCCAGCGTGGTCTTCACGACCATGTGGGGGGCCGGAACGATGTTTGGTCCTGCCGCGGTAGGCCTTGGTATGGATCTTTTTGGGGATCAGGTCATGCCATTTCTCATTGCCGGGCTTTATGCGCTGTACCTTCCGGTAATGTGGGTTTTCTGGCGTGGGAGGGGCGACGTGTAACAGTTTTAGGAAATATGTTGTGCAATTACCCCATCCTTCTGTTAAGTTGCGCGGCTGTTCTGGCTCCTCACCGGTGTAGCCAGACCGT
>CAKZML010000060.1 GCA_937128475.1 uncultured Chromatiales bacterium | reverse complement strand
GGCGACGGGGCGGTCTACGTGGTGGACGTGATCAACCAGCGGGTACAGAAGTTTGATGCCCAGGGCGCCTTCCTGGCGGCCTACGGCACATTGGGCGCCACACCCGGTAACTTCTTCCGGCCCAAGGGCGTGGCCGTGGACGCATCGGGCAATATTTATGTCAGTGACAGTTACCTCGGGGTGATCCAGGTGCTCAGTCCCACGGGTGAATTTTTGCACGCCCTGGGCGAGGGTGGCGTGCCCACCCGTTACGAGACCCCGGTGGGCATGAGCGTCCACCAGGGACGCCTGTACGTGACGCTGATGCTGCCGGGCAAGGTCTCGGCCCTGGAGGTGGCGAAATGAGCACCCTGCGACTGAAACTGATCCTGGGCGCCTGCGTTGCCATGCTGGCCCCTGCCATCTTTGCCCCGACACCGGTCATGGCCGTCGAGGCGGCCGACATGTTCGACAAGTGCCCGGTCTGTCACGTGATGAACCTGCGGGAACTCAAGCGCAAGAAGGGGCCCACCCTGATCGAGCGCGGTGAGCCCGCCCAGGAACCCACCGGCGAGCAAAACAGCGTCAGCACCCCGGCCATGTGCCTGTCCTGTCATGACGGCTACGTCATGGATTCCCGTTCCCTGTTTGCCGACGGTCACCTGGGCCACCGGGTGGGCATGGCCCCCTCGGAGAAGATCGCGGTGCCCATGTTCGATGAGGAGCCGGTGTTCCCCATGAACGCCGACGGCAATATGTACTGCGGCACCTGCCACAGCGGCCATGCCGGCGAGGGTGAGGCGGCCAACGCGCCGGCTTTCCTGCGGGTGAACCCCACCGATGGCAACCTGTGCAGCGCCTGTCATGCGGACAACGCCGGCATCGTGGGCAGTCCCCACGTGCGCCGGGCGGGCAAGAACAAGGACTACGAGCAGCGCGGCACCTGCAACAAGTGTCATGTGCCGCACAACGCCATGGGCCCCGCCCTGTGGGCCAAGGAACCCGGCGAGGCCGAGGATCCGATTTCCGGCACCTGCCGCAGTTGTCACCGGGATGACCCCAAGCATGCCTCCCACCCGGCCACGGTAATGGCCTGGTCACAGGAAGTGCGCCAGGGCCTGCGTAGCAAGTCCGAGGTGGAGATGCCGGTGTTCGACGAGGCAGGTCGCCAGGCCCGCACCGGGCGTATCGGCTGCCCAACCTGTCATAACCCCCACAAGCACCGGGCCGAGGGACGGCCGGCGCACCTGGAGGCCAAGTACCTGCGGCTACCCGATACCACGGAGCTGCTGTGTGCGGACTGCCACGGCGAGGACGCCATCGTGAAGTATCAGTTCTTCCATTCCGAGGTGGCCCGCTGACGGTCGTCGCCGGCGGAAAACAATAAGACCTGGACGGGGTCACCGGTGTAGTCCGGGACCCCGTTTTTCCGGGCGCCGGTGGCGAGGCTGCCCCGGCATTCGATTCCTGCCGCCAGTTTTCTTTCCGATGACCGAATCCGATGTGGCTGTGGGGCCGAATTCGTCCCCTGTGGGCCAAATCGTCGCAAGAAAACCTTTGAATGACGGCGGGCTCCAGTTCAAACTTCGATATCTTTCAGGGAATCCGGGATTTTCATGATCAGGAACAAGCTAAAAATCTTGCTGCCCATAGCCGTTGTGGTGGTTGCCATACTGGCCGGGCGCGCCATTATCAGCAGCAAACCCGAGGCCCAGCGCATGGCGCCGCCGGTAGTGCCCCTGTCGGTGGACGCAACCCGGCTGGTGAAAACCGATTACCAGGTCATGGTCACGGCGGATGGCACGGTGCGCCCGCGTACCACCAGCACCCTGATTCCCCAGGTCCCGGGGAGGGTGATCCAGGTATCGCCGAGTTTCCGTGAAGGCGGGTTCTTCGAGCGTGGTGACGTGCTGCTGCGGATTGAGCCCCGGGATTTCGAACTGGCCCTGGCCAGCGCCGAGGCCCAGGTGGCCCAGGCCAGTGCGGCCATGGAACAAGAACTGGCTCTTGCTGAAGTGGTGAAGGGTGACTGGGAATCCCTGGGCAAGAAAGCCCCTGACCTGGGCCTGCGCAAGCCCCAGATCGCCGCCGCCCGGGCCGCCTTGTTGTCGGCCCAGGCCCAGTTGGAGCGGGCCAGGACGGACCTGGACAGGACGAAAATCCGCGCCCCCTACGCCGGGCGGGTGCTCGAGCAGAATGTGGATATCGGTCAGTTCGTCTCGGTAGGCACCATGCTGGCAAAAATCTATGCCATCGATTACGTGGAAATACGCCTGCCCCTGAGCAATCGCCAGTTGGAATACGTGCAGTTGCCGGAGCGGTATCGTAACGACGGAAATGTGACCAACCAGGAAGGCCCGGCGGTGACCATCGAGGCCGTGGTGGGTCGCACCACCTACTCCTGGGAAGGACGCATTGTGCGCGCCGAGGGTTCCATTGATACCCAGAGTCGCCAGTTATACGTGGTGGCCCAGGTGGATGATCCCTATTCCCGTGGACCCCAGGGGAGACCGCCCCTGCGGATTGGGCAGTTTGTACAGGCCCGCATTCACGGCAAGATCCTGGAAGAGGTGATTGTGATTCCCAGGCCCGCGCTGCGAGAAGGCGGTGAGGTCCTGTTGGTCGACGAGGAAGGTATCCTGCGTCGCCGGCTGGTCTCCGTGTTGTGGAGCGATGCCGACCAGGTGGTGGTGGATGATTCCTTGTCCGAGGGAGAAATTCTCGCGGTGACCTCCCTGAGCGTGAGCGCCAGCGGCAGTCCGGTGGTCGCCACGGTGGATGGGGAAGTTCTCAACGCCGGGTCGAATCCTGGCGCAGGCCCCACCCCCAGGGCTGCTCCAGCCGTAACCAACTAGCTGACCGGGAATACTCGCCATGAAAAGCATGATTGCCTGGTTCGCAGAGAACGATGTCGCCGCCAACCTGTTGATGTTCTTTTTGCTCTCGCTGGGGCTTTACTCGCTGAATGCACGCATTCCGCTGGAAGTGTTCCCGGCGTTTGAGCTGGAAATGGTGAGCATTCGCGTGCCATTCCCCGGTGCTACCCCGGCCGAGGTCGAGGACGGGGTGACGGTCAAGATCGAGGAAGAGATA
Source organism: uncultured Chromatiales bacterium (assembly GCA_937128475.1). Lineage (GTDB taxonomy): Bacteria > Pseudomonadota > Gammaproteobacteria > Steroidobacterales > BM003 > CAKZML01. Next base: position 25,047 of record CAKZML010000060.1, on the reverse strand, counting down.
TACAACCTTCCCGGCATCAAGACCATCCGCTCAACGGCCAGCGAGAACATGGGCGCCGTGACGGTTGAGGTTGAGTCCGGTTATGACCCCAAGGACCTGATGAATGACATCAAGGCCCGGGTGGATTCCATCGCCACCTTCCCGGCCGATGCCGAGAGACCCTCGGTCTACGTCCCCGAGATACGTCGCGACGTGATTACCCTTGCGGTATCCGGTGACATATCCGAGAGGGAGTTGCGCCAGGCGGCCGAGATTGCCCGGGATGACCTGCTGTCCCTGCCGGGAATTACCCAGGTGGACCTGGATGGCGTGCGAGATTATGAGATTTCCATCGAGATCTCTGACCAGACCCTCAGGCAGTACGGCCTGACCCTTGAAAACGTCGCCAATGCGGTGCGTAGCGGCTCGCTGGATTTGGCGGCCGGGCGGGTCAGGACCCAGGGGGGCGAGGTGCTCATCCGCACCCAGGGCCAGGCCAGGGCGGGGGTAGAGTTCGAAGATATTCCGGTGCGTTCGGATGGCGATGTTCGCCTTACCGTGGCGGACATTGGCGTAGTGCGTGACGGGTTCAGCGAGGATCCCCTGGAGTCGCGTTTCAACGGTCGTCGCGCGGTGTTTATCGATGTCTACCGGGTAGGCAATCAAAGCGCCATCGATGTGGCTGACGCGGTGAAAAAATATGTTGCCGAGTCGGATGGCAAGTTTGCCCCGGGTGTTTATATCGATTACTGGCGGGACCAATCCAAGGTGGTCAAGGCCAGGCTGAATACGCTGTTAAAGAGCGCACTCCAGGGAAGTCTCCTGGTGCTGCTGTTGCTGACGGTGTTCTTGCGTGGCTCGGTGGCGTTCTGGGTGTTGATGGGCCTGCCGGTGGCCTTCATGGGCGGTATTGCCATGATGCCGGTGTTTGGCGTGACCCTGAACCTGATCAGCCTGTTCGCCTTCATCCTGGTGCTGGGTATCGTGGTGGATGATGCGATTGTTACCGGTGAGAATATTTATACCCGGCTGCAGGCCGGCGAGGATCCCAAGACTGCGGCAATTGTCGGTACCCAGGAAATTGCCGTGCCTGTGACCTTTGGTGTGCTGACCACCGTGGCAGCATTCATCCCACTGTTGATGGTCGAGGGCGTTCGGGGGCAGTTGTTCGCCCAGATTCCCATGATCGTTATCCCGGTGCTGCTGTTCTCCCTGGTGGAATCAAAACTGATCCTGCCTGCTCACTTGAAGCATGTGCGGGTGCGGAATCTCAAGGACAGTGAGCATGCCTGGCCGGTGCGCCTGCAGCGACGGGTTTCCCGCTGGGTGGATGAGGGCACCAAGGGATTGTACGAGCCTGCACTGCGGTGGGCGATTCAGTATCGTTACATGGCCTTGTCGTTGTTTCTTGCCGCCATGATCCTGTTATTCAGCCTGGCCATTGGTGGCCAGCTGAGATTTATTTTCTTCCCACGGGTTCAGAGCGAGGTCGCCACGGCCAGTCTGATCATGCCGCCGGGTACGCCCTTCGAAACCACCGCAGCCGCGGCCGACAGGATTTCGGAAGTCGCCGAGCAGATGAGGGCTGACTACATGGAGCCCAGCCTGGGCGAGAGCATCATCCGGGATATGTACGTGAATATCGGTTCCCAGCGAGGCGGCGGCTCCCAGTCTAATGTGGCAAGAGTGTCATTCGAGATCCTGGCGCCGGAGCAACGCACGGTAGAGATAACCAGTTCCGAACTGGTGCGGGAGTGGCGTAAGCGGATCGGGCAGATCCCCGGCGCCAAGGACCTGAATTTCAGGGCGGAGATTGGTCGGACCGGCCTGCCGATTGACGTGCAATTGTCGGGCCCCTCGTTTGACGATCTGAGGGCGGTTTCCGGTGCGGTGACAGAGCGCCTGCGGACCTATCCCGGTGTGTTCGACATTACCGATACGTTTGAAAGTGGCAAGGAAGAAGTCAGCCTGGAACTCAAGCCCGAGGCGCAAGTGTTGGGCCTGACCCTCAATGCGCTGGCCCGCCAGGTCCGTCAGGCTTTCTTTGGTTTCGAAGTTCAACGCATCCAGCGTGGACGGGACGAGGTTCGGGTGTACGTTCGCTACCCCGAAAGCGAGCGTCGCAGTCTGCAGACCCTGGAAAATATGCGTATCCGCACACCATCAGGGGTGGAAGTGCCGTTCTCGGAGGTGGCGCAGGCCAGCTTCGGGCGAGGGTTTTCGGAAATCCGCCGGGTGGACATGGCGCGCACCATCAATATCTCTGCGGATGCGAATAAAGAGTCTGCCAACCTGGAGGCGATAAAGGGCGACCTCCTGGAGTTGCTTACCGAGATGCGGAAATCCTATCCCCGGGTGGACTTCAGCCTGGAGGGTGAGGCCAGGGAGCAAAGGGACTCTTTCCGGAGTCTTGGAATAGGGATGCTGTTCACCCTGTTCGCGATATTCACCCTGCTGGCGATTCCGTTTCGCTCCTACCTGCAGCCACTGATTGTTATGAGCGTGATCCCCTTCGGTATTGCCGGGGCCATGCTGGGTCACCTGATCATGGGTATGGACCTGACCATCATGAGCATCATGGGCATGTTGGCCTTGTCAGGCGTGGTGGTGAACGACTCCCTGGTGCTGGTGGATTACGTGAACCGCAGGCGTGATGAAGGCATGGAACTGAGCAAGGCGGTCTATACGGCTGGACTCGCCAGGTTGAGGCCTGTGTTGCTGACCTCGCTGACCACCTTTGCCGGTCTGACACCGCTGATCCTGGAAAAATCCACCCAGGCCCAGTTCCTGATTCCCATGGCCGTATCCCTGGGTTTCGGTATTCTTTTTGCCACGGTAATCACCCTGCTGTTGATTCCGGTCAATTACCTGATGCTTGAGGACATCCGCCAGGCAGTGGGGCGCTTCAGGAATAGGGCGCGAGAACAGGTAGTCACTCCGTCCTAGATCGCTCCAGCCTGAAACAGATGCTCCATCCGGATAAATCCGGGTGGGGCATTTGGGTTTTCATTCAGCCCTTCAGAATGGGTCTGTCTCCAGTTATTAGTCGAAGTAAGCCGGCTTATTTCGGTTGTCCTGTCTCAGCTGAGCTACACTCGGCCTAGTGGGTTCTGGCTCAAGGAAATGGTTGTATGCCGCTTCATCGTGGATTCCGACTGGGGAATTGTGAAGTCAGGCCGGTGGAAGGTCTGGTTATCACCGCGGATGGAAAGGCAGCTCTGCATCCCCATGCGATGGAGGTATTGCTCTACCTGGCGGCGCACCCGGGAGAGTTGCTAAGTCGGGACCAGATCATTAAGGCTGTCTGGGGCAGGCATTCAGTCCGCCAGGATACCCTTACCCGGAATATCACCGAGATTCGCCATGCTCTTGGCGACGACGCTCACGATCCTGAATTCATTCAGACCATTCCCCGGGAAGGCTATCGGTTGCTGGCCCGGGTGACTCCATTGTCACCTCCTGCCCCGGAACTGAATATGGTTTATGCCCCGGGATTGCCACGACAGTGGTGGGAAGAAGTAAAGCGCAGGAGAGTGTTCAAGGTCATGGCAGCCTATGGCTTTGCTGTCTGGGCACTACTTCAAGTGGCCGACATAATCGTCCCGCTTGTTTTCGACAATCCCACTGCTGTTATGGCCACCTTGATGGCCCTGGGGACTGCCGGGGCACCGGTGGCGCTGTTGATGGCCTGGGTGCTGCAGATAACCGAGGACGGCATAAAGGTAGACGCTTCCCCAGACAGTAAGACCATGCGCCGCATCAAGATTTTACCCTGGTTGATGGCGTTGGTTATCGCGGTACTCGTGGGTGCCTTGACCTACCTCTTCGTCAGGGCGCCGTTTGTTGACGGTCGGGTCAGGATTGCGGTGATGCCGCTGGTCAGTATCGGGATCGAGGAGAACGAGGTTTTTTGTGATGGTCTGACCCAGGACCTGAATTTTGTCCTGGGACGGATTCCCGAACTCAAGGTGGCTCCCCAAACCGCCGTGGACCTATTCCGGAATGCTTCACTGCAGGATGCGGAAGTCGCCCGCCGGCTGAATGTGACCTACCTGATGGAAGGCAGTTGTCGTTACGATGGGCAGCAGTTCCGTGTCATTGCGCAATTGGTCGAAGCTGATAGCGGGATTACCAGTTGGTCCCAGGCCTACTCGGTTCCTACTGCGAATATTTTCCAGGTACAGGAGGATATCGCCAGGCAAGTGGCCCGCTCCCTGCGCCTGGTCCTGTCCTCGGGTACGGAACAGAAACTGGATTACGTTCCCACGAATAGTAGCGACGCCTATACCGCCTACCTGGAGGCCAGGGGCGTTCTCCGCAGGACACCGGGAGAGGAGAGTCTCGCCAATGCCGAGGCACTGTTCAAGCAAGCAGTGGCTATAGACCCGGGGTACTCGCAAGCCTATGCCGGGCTGTGTGAAACCTACCTGGCCTGGTACGAACTGGAACGAGCTGCCGGGCGTTTTGAAGAGGCTGAAAGTGCCTGCGAACTGGCCCTGGTGAAAAGCCGTGGCGGTGTTGAAGTGCATCAGGCGATGGGTAAGTTGTACTCTTACGCCGGGCGCTATTCCGAGGCGCTCAAATCATTCAGTCGGGTCGTCGAACTCGACCCGACATTGGCTGATGGGTATGTGGGCACCGCGATTGTGTTGGCAGAGATGGACAAGTTGGATCAGTCCGAGGCCGAATTCAAGAAGGCTATCGCGCAAGACCCGGTCTACTGGGTGTCTGTTAACTCCTATGGCGCATTCTTGATGAAGCGCGGCCGATTTGCTGAGGCTGCGGAGCAGTTTTTGAAGGTAACGCTGCTAGATCCAACCAGTACGCTTGCATTTAACAACCTGGGTGCGGCCAGTGTCATGGCGGGCAATTTCAAGCAGGCTGCCGAAGCCTTTGAGTATTCCAATGCCATCGCGCCAGACGCTGCAGCCCTATACAACTCCGGCACCATGTATTTCTATGCCGGTGATTTGGAAAGGGCCCAGCAACTCTATCGTGACGCGATTGAATTGACTCCAGAGGATTACCGCATCTGGGGTGGCCTGGGCGATGCGCTGCATGGGCTCGGTGCAGGGGAGGCGGCCACCGCTGCCTATATGCGGGCCATTGAACTGTCCTTATCGGCATTGGATGTGAATCCTGTCGATCAACTGACCCGTGCTGCCATGGCTCATTACCTGGCGCGGACAGGGCGCCTTGAAGAAGCAGCAGATGCGATAGACATTGCCTCGCTGGCTTCTCCTGGTCATATGGATATCCGCTATTACGAAGCGCTGGTCAGAATGGACCAGGGCAAGGTTGACCAGGCGCTGGTAGCGATTGCCGCAGCACTGGAGGCAGGGTATCCCCCGGGCTTGCTGGCGGCTGATCCAGGCTTTGAAGACTTGCGGAGCGATCCTCGCTTCAAGGGATTGTTAGACAGGCCGTGAATGGATTACGGCCCCAGGAGGGAATGCTGATGAATAATATTAAGAAATCGGCGCAGCTATGTTTTCTGAGTCTGCTATTCGCGACGTTAATTGCAGTGCTTGGCGGCTGTGCTACTGAACACTACTCTGGTTATCAAAACGTGGGGTCCAACGGGCCGGACTGCAAGAAAGCAAACAGGAAGGCCGTGTATACGGTGGTTGTTAATTACGCAGTTAACGCCGAAGGGATAAGTTGTCCTGACAGTGTCTCATTTTTACAAGGTGACAATGGATGTGAGGATGCTCCCGCCACGAGCAATAAATATCCTCCTGTTTGTCTCTGCGGGAGTAAAAATGAACAGCTTGCATGGGTCGCAGATCAGAAAGTTCCGCCCAATACTGAGTTCGCTATACATTTTTCCCCATTTCAGAACGGTAGTTTTGAGTCCGAAGGAGGGGAAGTCAAACCGCAGAGAATTGTCCCGATCAAAAAGGCACCAAAAATGGCTGATCGAGTAATTTACGAGTACTCGATTACAGCGGGTGCAGAGTGCAAAGTCATTGATCCGCCGGTGATCATCAAGCAATAGCGGTTAATGCCCGGGGGCAGCACCCTTGCGATCCGGGTTGTACTGTCTTGCGGCAAGATTGATTGGTTTTGGCTCCGGGGAAACTCCCGGCAGGCATAAAAAAGGAGGCCCTTTTTCAAGGGCCTCCGATCCTGTGCGGTATTCAGTCTTTGTAGCGCTGGAATATCAGTGTGGCATTGGTGCCGCCAAATCCGAAACTGTTGGACATGACGGTGTTCAGGGTCACGCCCTCGCGCAGTTCGCGCACGATGGGAACGCCTTCCGCGGCCGGGTCCAGTTCGGTAATGTTGGCCGAGGCAGCGATGAAATTATTTTCCTGCATTAGCAGGGAATAGATCGCCTCGTGGGCACCTGCTGCACCCAGGGAGTGACCGGTCAGGGACTTGGTTGAGGTGAGTGCCGGGATAGTGTCGCCGAACACCTCTCGTACCGCCTCCAACTCCTTGGTGTCGCCCACCGGGGTGCTGGTGCCGTGTGCGTTGATGTAATCCACAGGTCCTTCGACGGTGGCCATGGCCTGCTGCATGCAACGTACCGCGCCTTCGCCCGAGGGTTGCACCATGTCGTGGCCGTCGGAGGTTGCGCCGTAGCCCACAACTTCCGCATATATCTTCGCGCCGCGGGCCTTGGCGTGTTCCAGTTCTTCCAGGACCAGTGCGCCGCCACCACCGGCGATCACGAATCCGTCACGGGTGACGTCATAGGGGCGTGAGGCGGTGGTGGGAGAATCGTTGTACTTGGAGGATAACGCGCCCATGGCGTCGAACAGTACCGACGTGGTCCAGTGCACCTCGTCTCCGCCTCCGGCGAATACGATGTCCTGCTTGTTCCACTGGATTTGCTCAAATGCGTTGCCAATACAATGGGCGCTGGTGGCGCAGGCCGAGGTGATCGTGTAATTCACACCCTTGATCTTGAAGGGTGTGGCCAGGGTGGCCGTGTTGGTGCTGGACATGGTCCGGGGGACCATGAAGGGACCAACTTTCTTCGGGCCCTTTGCACGCATGGTGTCCCAGGCCAGCAATAGATTGGACGACGAGGGTCCGCCGGAACCCATGATGATTCCGGTGCGCGGGTTTGATACGTCGCTTTCTTCCAGCCCGGCATCGTCGATGGATTGCTGCATGGCCAGGTAGTTGTAGGCCGCACCGTCGCCGAGGAAGCGCATGGTCTTGCGGTCAATAAGCTCGGCCGGATTCAACTTGATGGGTCCGTGCAGATGGCTTCGAAATCCCAGTTCCGCGTATACCGGACTGAACTCGATGCCTGATTTACCGGCACGCAGTGAATCTACAACTTCCTGCTTGTTATTGCCGATGCTGGATACAACGCCCAGACCGGTGACTACGACACGTCTCAAGTGCGTCTCCTAGAAATCATCAGTTGATTTGAACAGACCAACCCGAAGATCGGTAGCTTCATAAATTACCCGGCCGTCCACCTCCATGGTGGCATCGCCAATGCCCATCACGAGCCTGCGAAGAATGACCCGCTTGAGATCAATCCGGTAGGTGACTTTCTTTGCCGTGGGCAAAACCTGTCCACGAAATTTAACTTCGCCAACACCCAGTGCGCGACCCTTGCCCGGAGTGCCGGTCCAGCACAGGAAAAAACCCACCAACTGCCACATGGCATCAAGGCCCAGGCATCCGGGCATCACCGGGTCGCCTTCGAAATGGCATTGGAAGAACCACAGGTCCGGGTTGATATCCAGTTCGGCGATGATTTCGCCCTTGCCGTATTTGCCTCCCTCGCTACTGATGTGAGTGATTCGGTCCATCATCAGCATATTGGGTAGGGGCAGGCGGCCATTGTCCGGTCCGAACAGTTTTCCGTGGCCTGCATCCAGCAGCTCTTCTTTGTTAAAGCTGCTTTTATTTGAGCTCATCGTCCAACTTCCTTGGTAATAGTTATCGTTCTTTTTCGCACGAAAAAATGCTCGGTCCGGGCCATTGGCTTGCTCGCGTTGTGACTACTTTCAAGAATGTCGCGAACGAGGGAGGAACTCGGGCCGTGCAGGTCTGCCAAGGATGTCACATGACAGGGCGATTAATCTATCTGGCAGTGCAGCAATCTTGCTTGCCCGTGAACCTCGGGCTGGTCTCAGAACAGTGGAAGTTTCTATTGGCTCCGTATGTGTTTTAGCTGGCTATTTTGCCCGCCAGGGCAGGGGAGGCTCGTGTATCTCCCCCAGTTGTTCACGCAGGCTCAGCACATGGTCTTCCCAGTAGCGGGTGGTATTGAACCAGGGGAATGCCAACGGGAAGGCGGGATCATTCCAGCGTCGCGCCAGCCAGGCAGCGTAGTGAATCATTCGCAGGCTGCGCAGGGCCTCGATCAGCCAGAGCTCCCGGGGGTCGAAGTTAGCGAACTCGTTATAGCCCTCAAGCAGGTCTGCAAGCTGGACGGTCATCTCTTCCCGGTCACCTGAAAGCAGCATCCACAGGTCCTGCACGGCGGGCCCCATCCGACTGTCGTCCAGGTCGACAAAATGGGGTCCATCCGGAGTCCACAGGATATTGCCGGGGTGGCAGTCACCATGCAGTCTGATGAAGGACATTTCTCCGGCTTCTGCGATGCGCTGGTCCACCCCGTCCAGCAGGTCCACGGTGACCGAGTCATAGGCCTCTTCCAGGTGAGGCGGTATCCAGTTCTGCTCAAGCAGGGTGTTGCGGGCGTTGTCGCCAAATTCCTCGACAGACAGTACCGGTCGAGTCTCGTAGTCACTGGCCTCGCCCACCATGTGTATTCGGCCAAGGAATCGGCCCAGCCACAAGCGAGTGTCGGGATCGGTTAGCTCCGGCCAACGCCCGCCCCGCCGTTCGAAGACAGCGAACCGGTGATTTTCGAAATGATGCAGGCTGAGCTTGTTACGAATCATCGGAGGGATGACCGGAATTTCTGCGCCGGCCAGTTCCAGGCTGAAAGCGTGTTCTTCGAGAATGGCCTCGTCGCTCCAGCGGTCCGGTCGATAAAACTTGGCTACCAGGGGAGTGTCAGATTCCAGCCCTACCTGGTAAACCCTGTTCTCATAGCTGTTTAGCGCCAGCAGGCGTCCGTCGCATTCAAATCCCAGGGATTCCACAGCATCCAGCACCGAATCCGGGTCTAGGGTGGAAAAAGGTGTCTGGTCCGGTGCAGTGCTCATTGTCGTACACGCTAACACAACCGCAGTCACTCGGAACTGAGAGTTATTACGCGCTCCAGTGCCTAAGCTCGGCTAATTCATCTGCGGCGCGGCTGACCACCTTTCTGCCGACCTCGATAGCCTCGGCAGCCCGGTGAAAATCCATCAACTGGAAATCGGACAGGTCGGGACTGAGCATGATGTTTGCCGGGTCGCCGGCCATCCGACTGCGGGTAATCCTATCCTGCATAATGTTCACCGAACCGGCGATGACATCGAACATTCCCGGCGCCTGGTTGCTTGCCTGGGGTGTGCCGGAGTGGTCCACCCGGAAGGTATCCATTAGACCGTCCACCAGTTCAGACCATTTCTCAAGGCTGGTCCAGCTGGCGCTGCTGTCTTGTTCCTCAGCTTCCATGATGCTGTCACTGCTCTTGGGATCCTGGTGTCGAACAAAGCGGGTGGGCTTGCCGTAGTGGGAATTCAAATTAACGGCAATCACATAGTCCGCCCCCAGGGCTCGACATATGGACACCGGGACAGGGTTAACCACGCCGCCATCAATCATCCATCGTTGCTGGTGCCACATGGGTGAGAACAATCCAGGCAGACCACTGGAGGCGCGCACGGCATCCAGCATTGAACCCTCCTGTAACCAGACCTCCTGGCCGGTGTACAGGTCGGCCGCGACGGCGCCGAAAGGAATGGTCAATTGCTCGATATCGTAATCGGTTATCTGTTCACCAATGGCTCGCATGAGCTTGTTTCCGCGCATGAATCCGCCCTGCCTGAAGGCGGTATCCAGCAAGCCCCAGACATCGCGCTTGGTGAGGCTCATTATCCAGCTTTCCAGGGTGTTCAGTTGACCGCTGGCGCAGGCTGCCCCTACCAGTGACCCCACTGAGGCTCCGGCAATCACGTCCGGCTTGATTCCCATCTCTTCCAGGGCCCGGATAATGCCAACATGAGCCCAGCCCCTGGCAGAACCGCTACCCAGTGCCAGTCCGATTTTTGGTGCTTTCATATGTAATTCTGTCCGTGCTTGTACATGCTGAAAAACCAGTGTCGCGAAGTGCCCGAAATCCAGTCGGGCATTGAAGTCACCCCGCGAGGTTTCTAATTGCATATAATACTGGTAATTGGTCGACAGTTTCAGGCGAAAAATGACAACCTCAAAATCGGGAGCCGAGGGAGAATGATAGGACTGGTGGCAAGGAATCTGCTGGGCTCGGTCACCATGCTCATGTTCGTGCTGAATACGGTGCTGTGGTTTATCCCAATAATGATCGTTTCCGTATTCAAGCTTTTGATTCCGCTGGATGCATGGAGGGTGATGGTCAGTCGCTGGATCATGCGTTACGGGGAAAACTGGATCACGTTTAATCGCGGCATCATCGGTTTGACCCAGAACATCAGCTGGGATTTTCGGGGCCTGGAAAATTTGAGACGAGACCAGTGGTACCTGGTGGTCTCCAATCACCAGTCCTGGGTGGATATTGTTGTTCTGCAGATGGTGTTCAATCGCCGTATTCCGTTTCTAAAGTTTTTCATCAAGCAGGTGCTGATCTGGGTGCCATTCCTGGGTTTGGCCTGGTGGGCCATGGATATGCCCTTCATGAAACGCTATACGAAGGAATTCCTGGCGAAGAACCCGGCAATGCGGGGTCGTGATCTGGAGGCGACCCGCAAGGCTTGCGAGCACTTCTCCCGAACCCCCACCAGCGTAATGAATTTTCTTGAGGGCACCCGTTTTACGCCTGCCAAACACGCGTCCCGGAACTCCCCCTACAAGTACCTGTTGCCGCCCAGGCCCGGTGGTGCGGCGTTTGTTGTCAGCGCCCTGGGAGAGTCACTACACGCCTTACTTGACGTGTCTATCGTGTACGTGGACGGTATTCCCAGCATGTGGGACCTGTGTTGCAGACGGATAAACCGGGTCATTGTGGATGTCCGCCAGCATGAAGTGGAATCCTGGCTGCCCCGGGGTGACTACCAGGGTGACAAGGTATACAGGGCAAAATTCAAGGGACAATTGCGGGAGTTGTGGCGGGCCAAGGATGAGCGGATCGCACAGATTCGTGCCGCAGAAGGCATGCTTGAGGAAACCGAAGAGTCAGCTTCCTAGTAACCGGCGCTCAGACTTAGTGTGACATTCAGGCCGGAGGCGCTCACCCCGGATCCATGTTCGCGGTAATCCTTGTCCACCAGGTTCTCCAATCGGAACCCCAATACCAGGTTGTCTCTGGCCTGCCAGCGCAGCGACAGGTTTGTGCTGCCCCATCCCGAGGTGCCAAGAGGGTTGATCCGCGGGTCTGACGCGTCTCTTGAACTCAGCCTGTCCTGGTGTCCTGCGAAGATCATCCAGACATCTGCCTCCAGGGTGTCTCCCAGGGGCAAGTCCAGTCCCAGCTTGCCGTTCAAGGGCGGAATCCTGTCTGCCGGCTGACTAAGTCCGTCCGAGCTGTATTCCTGGCCCCGGGTCCAGTTCAGGGTGCCGTACAGGCTGTACCCGGATGTGCCGTAATAGCGAAATCCCGATTCCAGTCCGTGCAGGTTGACCTCGTTGAGGTTTTCGCTGCGAACCACGATGCGACCTTCCGGGGTGATCTCTCCGGTGTCCATCGAGCTGATCTGGTCCCGGTAACGACTCTGCCATGCATAGAGTTCCAACTCCCATGCGCCGGCACTGTATTTCACACCCGCATCAAGTGTGATCACAGATTCAGGCTGCAGGTCTGTGTTGGCGACATTGAACCGATTGCCGGGCCTGGGGCCCAGGGTGCCCAGGTCGTAAATATTTGGTGGGCGGAACCCGCGTCCTGCATTCGCTGAGAAGCGCAGTCCCTGGCGCACCTCGTAGCCCACGCTCAGGTTACCGGTCAGGTCACTGGGTTCGAGAAGGAATCCATCATTTTGTGAGGCGGGAGCCTGGATGGTGAACCGGCTGTAACGCAGCCCGGCTCCCAGGGTCCAGTTCTCAGCCAGGCTGGCTTGGCCGTGGGTGTACAGGGCCAAGCTGTCCATTGTTGCGCCATCGGGGAAACGCGGGGACCGGACTTCAGTGTCGCCGGTGTCCAGCCAGAGCCCCTGGCGGGCGCTCAGGATCTCATCTTGATAGCTCTCTATGCCCAGGGTCAGGAATGTGTCCTCGTAGGGAACAATCTCCGCCTGGATCTTGAGTCCGTCCAGGGTGCTGCGATTTTGCTCAAGTACGCGTAGTTCGGAGCCGTATTCCCGGGTGCGCCGGTCATCCTGGATAACCTGCCTGGCCACGTGTATCTGGATGTTGTCCAGTACCCCGTCGCCGGGGGTCCACTGGTAGCGGCCATGAACAAATTCACGGGAATTGGGTTCAAAGAAAAACTCTTCCGAACTTGGGGTGAGCTGCCCGTAGCCGGGAATCAACTCGTCCACCCGGGGAGTGGAATCCTGTTCGGTAAATTGTCCCCCCAGCATGAATTCATGGCCGGCTGCGGGTGTGTAGAGCATCTTGGCGTTGGCTGAACGTGAGCTATAGCCGCTGGGCGAGATATGTTCGCCTCCACCAACACGCCGGTCATTGGTGTCACGCAGGGTTACCCCGCCCAGCATGGCCAGGGTTGGCCCGCCAGCTTCCAGTTCGGCATGCAGCAGTTTCAGTTGTTCAGCACTGTTAAGCGAAACATAGGCCTTGCTGTCCAGGCTCCACTCCCGCCTGTGGGAGGGAGTGGGTGTGATGACATTTACCACGCCGCCCATTGCGTCATGGCCGTAAAGCGTGGGGGAGGGGCCGCGAACCACTTCCAGGCGGCTCACGTTCATGCTGTCCACCAGGGCCAGGTACTGGCTTGGAGCACTGCGGAAGAAGGCATTGTTCAAGCGCATGCCATCTACAAGGTTCAGCACCTGGGATCCTTTCAGGCCACGCAGGACAGGCGTTCCCTGCCCCGGGGTTGTCTGCTGGAACCAGGTGCCGACTTCACCGCGCAATGCTTCGGGAAGTACATTCGCCCGGCGCTGGCGCAATTGCTCGTTGCCGACAACCGTGACGGCGGTGGCTGACTCAAGAACGCTTTGTTCCCGCGCGCTGGCGGTAACTTGCAGGGTTTCGATCAGCGGGGGATGGATAGGGTCCAGCACCGTGTCGTCGCCAAATAGCGTGCCTGAAACAAGAAGTGGCAGGGCGAACAGTACAATGTTGGTAGTTCGGGTCATTATTCGCATGGTTTCTTTATGACCCGGCGGTTTGATCTGCGACATGCGTGAACCGGGATACCTTTTATTTCAGCTTGGGAAAATATCAGATTTGCGCACAGGCGTGCAGGTTATTTCGCCTTCAACCGTTTATCAGTGATGATTTGCCGACAAAATTGACAACGCTGTCAATAATACCTGAGTATTTACCTTTGTGGGGAGATACGGCCTGGTTCGGATAGGCTGAACAGCTGGTCGATCCTCGTGATGAATTGGCTATTTTTGGCCTCACGGACATGCCTGGAGACTTGAGTGACTTGCTCAACATATTTGAAATGCTCACGTTTGTTCCGCCTGGGCATCTCTTTGCCTCTGTTTCTACTGGTCGGATGCCTGGCCAGCGGTCCGGAATCGGATTCGACATCCGGACTTTCACAATCTTCTTTTGACTGTGAGACGGATGCCCTTTGCGATGACACTGGCCAGTCTTATGAGCTTGTCTTCGCGGATGAATTTGATACGGGCACATCGCCTTCGCCAGCGAACTGGACGATAGAAACCGGGTACGGGTCCAACAACGATGGCTGGGGGAATAACGAGTGGCAGGAATATACAGACTCCCCCGAGAACGTCAGAGTGGAGGGCGGGTACCTGGTGCTTTCCGCACAATGTCCAAAGGCGCCATGTGGAATACGTGACGGTTCGATTACCTCAGGAAAAATAAACTCCCGGGATAAATTCAGTTTTAAGTACGGCAAGCTTGAAGCCCGTATAAAACCACCCGTGGGCAAGGCTGCATGGCCGGCCCTTTGGGCCCTTGGTGTGAATCATCCCGAGGTCGACTGGCCAAGGTCGGGAGAAATTGGTTTCATGGAGATTCACAATTTCTACTCGGATGAGAAAACCGTCCAGTTCATGATGCACTGGTGTGATGAGGCCAGGCAGGCGCCGGATGTGTGTTCTTATCCGGATGGCTGGGTTCATGAAGTTCAATCCCTGTCTTTTCCGACCTCACTGGGTGATGACTTTCATGTTCTGGAAGCCGAATGGGATGAGCAGAAAATCGTCGGGAAGATAGACGGTATACAGTATTTCACCCTGGCTATAGAGCCGGGTGCGATGGAAGAGTTTCTACAGGAATTTTTCCTGATAATGAATGTTGCCATGGGAGGCAAGGTCGCCAACGGTGATCAACCGCCGGATGGTACGGAGACATATCCGCAGACCATGCTGGTGGACTATATCCGGGTCTATCAACGGGCCAGCGGCACGTGACGGCTGTTTTTCATGGAAATTTGTAACCAGATGACTAGAGGCAAAGAGTAGTGGCTATATTCAATTCAGGAATTTCTGTCTGCATTCGAAAGTCTGTCAGCGCGCTGGCGTTGGTTCTGATCGTCTCAACCTCGGCCGCCAGTCCGGCCATCGATAAGGTGACGACGTTCAACGACGAAGATGGCTGGAAATTGCAGGTTAATGGTGAGGACTACTACATCAAGGGCGTCGTCTGGGGCTACACACCGAAAAACGAGAACTACGAGTACAACCTGTGGGGGCAGCCAGAGGACTACATTAGAAAAGTCATCGATTACGATTTTGGGATGATGAAAGCCGCCGGGGTCAACACGATTCGCAGCTTTGCCACCATTCCGCCTGAGTGGGTCACGTATATCTACCAGGAATACGGGATCATGACTGTCATTAATCCGCTGATGGGAAGATACGGTCACAACGTCGGTGGAAAATGGGTTCCGGTCATTGATTACTCGGACGTGCTGACACGCCTGACCCTGAAGGCCGATACGGTAAAACAGGTGGAACGTTATAAAGACACACCCGGGGTGTTGATGTTCGCATTCGGAAACGAAAGCAACTACGGCCTTTCGTGGTCAAGCTATGAAATAGAGAATCTTCCGGTAGGTGATCAGGAAACGGTAAAGGCAATGTACCTCTACAGTCTGTTCAATGACGTAATAATTGCCTCCAGGAAGGTAGCTCCGCACCACCTGTACACCATCGTCAATGGCGACCTTCAATACATCGATGTGATCGTCAAGCTGTGCCCCGAGCTGGACCTGCTGGGTAGCAACGCATACCGGGGAAAGAACTTCACCACGCTGTGGAAGGACGCACAGAAGAAGCTGGATTTACCGGTTGCCCTGTTCGAGTTTGGCAGTGATGCCTTCAACGCGAAAACAGGTGAAGAGGATGAGGCGGCCCAGGCCAACTTCTTTAAGACCCAATGGCAAGATATGTACGCCAATGCCTATGGTAATGGTCGGGTAGGAAATTCGATCGGAGGCTTTGTATTCGAGTGGCGCGACGAATGGTGGAAGTTCAGGCAGACCGAAAACCTGGACGTTCACGATGACAATGCCTCGTGGGGCAATGGTGGCTATTCCTTCGACTGGATAAATGGCAAGAACAACATGAACGAGGAGTGGTTCGGGATTAATGCCCTGGAAGATGCTGACTCCGATGGCGTTTACCTCGCACGGCCAAGAATCGGCTATGACGTGCTGTCCCGGATCTGGCACCTGGACCCCTATGCGCTGGACAAGAAATCACTGTCCAGGGCATTCAAGGCTATCGACATAGATGACCTGGCAGAGGCAAGGAAGACCGGGGGCGAAACACGCTAGCAGCGACTTCACACCTGGCAGTGGTATTGACTGCTCGGACGGACCTGGGTAACTAATTCTTGGTACTTGAGGGCACCGGACCGGTGGATTCGCGAATCTGCATGGTAGAGGGAATGATGTCCGTTCCCATTAGAGGTGAGTCACTTCGCGATCGGCCTATCAGGGCCAGGGCGGCGTTCTCTGCCATGGTGGCAAGGGGTTGCCTGATCGTCGTCATGGTCGGATAGATGTGACGGGCAAGTGACGTATCGTCGAAGCCTGCAACCGAGAGTTGCCCGGGGACATCAATCTTCAGGCGATTTGCGGTGCCGATCACGCCGGCCGCCATATCATCATTGGCTGAGAATATCGCAGTAGGTCGGTTCTTGAGGCCCAGCAGCCGGGCCCCGCATTCTTCCCCGGACCCATAGGAATTATCGCCGGCCACAACCAGTTCTTCGGAAAACTTCAGGCCATTTTTGCGCAGGCCATCCTTGTATCCGAGGAAGCGATTTCGCACGGCCTTGTGATCAGGGTGTCCGCTGATGAAGGCTATCCGCTTATGACCCAGCTTCGCCAGGTATTGGGTCATCTCTTCAGAGACCTCTCGGTCATTGGTAGCAATAGCGTAATGCTTTTCACTATTGGTGCCCGGTGACAATTGCACAAAAGGTGTGCCCGTTGCCTCAATGGCACGAACAATCCTGGGCATATTCGACAGTGGCGCCGCGAGGATGATGCCTGCGGGTCTGACATGCTCAATCAGGGTTTTCAGTTCGCTGCCAACAGTCTTGCTTCGATAGTTGCAGGGGTGAATAAGCAACTCGTAGTTGGCTGATCCGCACGCCCGTAGCGTACCTTGCTGCATTCTTACGACGTAACCGGACCCGGCAATCTCGTAAAGACTGGGGTCATCATAAATCAGGGCAATCAGGTGTGACTGAAGGCTGGCAAGGTTTCTGGCAGACTGGTTGGGACGGTACTTTAGCTTGGCGATGGCCGCGTTGACCTTGTCCCGGGTGAGCTCGCGCACGTTCGGTTCGTTGTTGACAACTCGCGACACGGTCTTGATAGAAACACCTGCCTGCTCGGCGACGTCGTTAATGTTGGCTTTGCGCATGGTTGTCCGGTCTGTTGGCTAGGGTGATTCTACTGGTTTTTCCGATTGGTTACAGTTTCAATTTCAACCGTTAGTAGTTGGCTCGCATTACTTGGGCTGCAGGTGCATTTGCTGCCCAAGGGAGTCTGTATCGTGTTTTTTTGGCACGATGCTATAAGCCTTCACGGCTCCTGGAATTGCTTATTCTCCCTCGTTGAGCCATCCGTTTATTCAATCCTCATCTCGCAGTCGGCAGGTGTGCAGGCCTGAAAGATTAACCCTGGAATAGCTGGTCTGTTCGGAATTTCAGGGTTAGTTTGCGAATTTCCCCGGTGCGCTGGAAAATTTCGGCGCTCGCTTCAGGGGATAAAGTGAGTCCCGAAAGCGTTTGCTCTTCACCGTTGTTCCAGTCGATAACCAGGGTGGGTTCGCCGTCGTGCAATTGGTAAACCACGGGGAGCTGGCACCAGGTGAAAGCCAGTCCGCCAACAGGAACAACCAGTTCTTGCCAAACGTTATCCAGGTCCAGGTAACGGAATTTCCCGGGCTCAGAAACAAATTCCCTGGCACGAAGCAAGCTTGGTTCAAAGCGCACAGCGCCGTCATGAACGTGGACGCCAAGTTCTCCGAAGCGTGACAGCACTTCTTCCTTCACCTGGCCAGTCATGCCTGGTTGGCTGGCGCCTCCATGTTTAGGCGTATGCGAGTATGGATCTGCCGGGAAGGCTCCATATTCGGCGGGTGATTTGTTGAATCCCAATCCTTCCCGAACCCGGTAATACAACTCGCCAAGTCGCTGGCAGGTTTTTCCGTCATGTTCGTTCTCAACGGCCGCGAAGTAATTTTCCTGTACCGCAAGAAGAAGCTTGGAGACCATGTGCCAATAAATACTGCCCAGGCCTTCGAATGCGAACATGGTGCCGGAGCGTCCTGTGAACGTCTGGTGATCGAAAACCTTTTCGTAAAGAAACTGTAGAGATTTTCTTGCTGTAATCAGTTGATCGCCGTATTCGTTGTCCAATGCGTCGAGTATTTCGTTGAGCTTGCCTACATTGGTCAGTCCGGCGCTGAAGCGATAGCAGCCCTGTGCATCGCGCAAGATGATCCGGGTGTCTCCTTCGGAGAGCATTTTTTTCAACACCGGGATTGCGTCCACGTCTTCAGCGGGAACCCGGTTCTTCTGCAGGAACCCCGGCAAATGCCTGTCCGGGTAAAGCATGAACGAATTCTGGTCTGCCCGGAATACATCGCTAGTGAACAGTGTTTCCACTACCGCAACAGTCTCATCCGGAGATATCGCGCCAGTGCTAAGCGCCGCTACCTGGCCCTCCAGCATGGGATATAGCGTGTTGATGGCAACCTGGCCATCTTGCTGGTTAAGAAGGTTGTACGCGTGGTACAGGCCGTCATCGCGCTTATTGGTATTGATGCTGTGGTCGATGGCAGCCAATGCATTTTCCAGCATCACGCCGATGGAGCCCAGCGACACTTCCTCGGTGCCTGAGAGGGGTGTTTGTGAGTAAATCGCCTTGCGGTAGCGACTCGATGCCTCGCCCAGGTTTTTCAGGGTTTGATAGCGATCGGTGGTGCTGATCCGCTTTTCACCTAGCAGTGGTCGTACTTGAGCCAATGCAGAGTTTGTTTCGGACATCCACTGGCTAACATTGGCGGACAGGCTGACGGGGTGGCTTTGCCCGGCCAGCAGGTCTTGTAAGAAGGAGACGTACCGTCTCAGGTAACACAATGTCACCATGGACAGTCCCTGGCCAACCAGGGCGTTGTTTGCGTCGTTCCACTCGGGCCGCTGGGTGTTCATCCAGATGCCGCCATCAATGACCAGGTTGCCAAGTCGGCAAAGCAACGTTACCAGTAGTTTCTCGAGCAGGTTGACCTGGTAAACATTGTTGCTGGGATCCAGGACAAGCTTGCCATCCGCGCCGATGGCATGAATACGTTGTTCTATTTTTGCAGCCAGTTCCTTGTCGTAAACCACGGTGCTCTTGGGGTTTTCAAGCAGGGCTTCGAAGGGCTTGATTCGATAAGGCACGTTGGCGTAACAAAAAATCGGTCGATGCAGTAAATCGCCGAGCAGGGATGAATGGAAGCGCCTGGACAATTCCAGTAATTTCAGCAAATAGATAATCTGGTGATCGCCCCAGTAGCCGATGTAGCTCCAGGGGTCGTCCGGTTCCTCGACTTCCCAGTCTATGCCTTCCTTGGTGATTCGATAGGGGTTGTATCCATCCATGGTCGAGGCATTAACGAACTTGGCGATTATGCTCTCAACGAACTCTGGGTAGCTAAATGCCAGGGCCTCCCAGTTTTGGAAGATGTCGCGCCAGTTGCCCTGGTAAGAAAGCAGGTGATTGCCCGATGCGTCCTTGAGTTCTATTGCGAACTGATTCCAGGGCCGGCTGGGGTCTCCGTGGCGGCGTCCGAACCTGATGGGCAGGTATTCCTGGCAAAGCCGCTCCAACTGGGCGTCATGGGTTTGCCTGACTCGCTCCAGGAGATCGGGTAATTTCAGTGTCTCGGGCAAATTCTCGAAGAAATCCAGGTTGCCCTGATAAATATTCTTGTTGAAGTGCTTGATGGTGCGGGCGAAGTCACGGCAGGGAATGACGTAGTGGTTGTCAAATATGCCGCCGCGCAGGACATTGAACAATACATTTGCATAGTGGTGTGCGGAGACGTTTTCCTCGGCGGTTGACTGGCAACTGTCTGCGCGGGCCATGATGCGAGCCAGGTCGTCCGAACCCCTGGCTATGGATTTGCCAATGGTCTTTTCCACGTCAGTTGGATCGCCAAGTTGCTGAAGAAGCTCTACTACCTGGGCCTGGCTGCGTTCTACATCAGCAACAATCTGCCATGAACGGGACGTGTTGGCCGCCATCTGGAGGTTCACGCTCACCATGTAGGAACCACGAATTCCCCGGCGATGACTTTCCTGCTTAAGCTCTGTCCCCACCCTGAAGTTATTAAGCTGGTCTGATGAAATCAGTACCCTGGCGTTGTCCAGTCCCAGGCAAAATGCCGTATTGGCCCTGAGAGATTCGCAAGGCTCGGCGCGGTCACTGATACCGGAGTAGAGGGTGAACAAGGCAAGCCCGGTGTGTTCGTCCAGCTCTGTCCACTTGTAGGCATCAACCAGATTGCTGGTGTTGGCCTGGGCAAAGCGTGGTGTTCCGGCGGGCAGGATATTTTGAAGTCCATCGACAAGATCGATGTCCAGGTCATGGGCGCCGAGATTTTGCAGTTCACACTGGCGCACAAAACCGTGACTGTCACTGGTGCACCAGGTGTAGCGAAATACCAGTTTCAGGTCATGATTGATTTCTTCAAAACACAGCTTGTTGCCGAGTGTGTGTTTGTAGAGATTGCGAGTTAGCTCATAGTGGCCGTCTTGTTCCCGATCAAAGGGTTCCCAGTACGAAATTCCCTTGCTTGTCTTCACTCGCAGCATGGTCTTGCTGCCAGTATGGGTAATGTTCTCGTGAATCTTGTCTACCGTGACATAGGGGAAGAGGGCGGTTTCCGGTGAGACTCTGCCGGCGGTAAGTCCCCCGGTGGACGACACAAAGAGCCAGTGATCCACGTTGGAGATGACGCTGATAAAGAATGGTGCCATCTTGTCGACGTTGCCAATAAGGTAATAGCGTTCACCCTTGAATTCGAGGAATTCACCGGTAACTGCCTTGATTGTTGTCTCGCTGGATTTCAAGTCTGGTCCTTAGTGTTCGTTCAAACGGGTCGAGAAGTTATGTGCATTGCTCTTCGGCCCGTAGTCGGTTCAGTGTCTGTCGGTGGCGGTTAAACGCTTCCTCGCCGTGCTTCCAGTTGCAGGCGAATCTCATGAGCCTTTTCCTCGGTTATCGAGAAGGTGGCTATCGCCCAGATAGCGATGCCAGATGCAACGAATGGAATGAAGGCATCAAATATTCGCATCAGGTAGATGGTGTGTTCGCTTTGGTTGCCGCCTAGATCAACGTCAAATCCTGTGGCGTTCAACAGGAATCCGCCGGCAGCCAGGGCAGCGGCCATGCCGAGTTTGACCACCCACCAGTAGATTGAGCCGTACATGCCCTCGCGGCGCTCATGGGTATTGAGTTCGTCCGCATCCACAACGTCAGCCATCATTGAGGGCATCAATGTGAACAGTCCGCCCAGGCCGAAAGCCATTAACGGCGCCGGCAGCAATAGCAGCCAGGGAATTTCCGGGTTGTAGCAAACCCACTTGAGGGCGTACCCAATCATGGATATCCCGGTGGTCAAGTAGAAAGTGCGACGTTTCCCGATCTTGGTGCCCAGCCATGCCACGAACACGATCACGCAGAACGTGGAGACTGCGCCCAGGGTGCCTGAGTAGCCCGCGTACTCCGCGCCTAAAACCATGTCGCCGGAGAAAACGTAGTAAATGATCACGTAGAACTGAAACGAGGCGACCAGCATGAATCCGTTGAATACGAGAAAGGTCGCTGCGCACAATTTTAGAAATGGCGTGAATTTGAGAGTGGTTGCGAATCCCTGGAAGAAATTGCTTATGCCGCGAAGAATGATGGTGCCGTTGCTCTCGCTTTTCTTGAGCTTGTCCTGTGTTTCTGCCGTGGCGACTGCCTTGAAGCGCTCGCGAAGGAATATGGCGGGCAGTACGCCAACCACTGCAACGACTATGCCGATGATGATTGCCAGGCCGGCAGCGCCGTCGATCATGTCGTCGAACCAGATTTCCTTCTGCATGATCAACAGGAACCAGGGGGCAACGACATACGCCAGCTGGCCGGTAAAGTTCTGCACGCCCATCAGGCGAGTGCGTTCGTGATAATCCGGAGTGAGTTCGTATCCCAGTGCGACCCACGGTGTGGCAAATACCGTGTAGGCAAGGTAGAAAATCAGTGATCCGCTAAGGAAGTACCAGAAATAAAATGTCTCGCTCTTGCCGATGGGCAGTTGCCAGAGCAGGGCATAGATTATTCCAACCGCGATTGCGCCAACGAAGATGTAGGGTCGGCGGCGACCCCAGCGGGTCCTGGTGTTGTCGGAAATATAACCCATCAACGGATCGGTGAAGGCGTCGGTCAGTCGGGGCAGGGCGCTTGCCAGGCCCACCAGGGCCGGGTTCATGCCAAGGCCAAGATTCAGGACAATAACCATTCCGCCAATCGCTGCTGCCAGCAAGTTATTGACGAATGCCCCGAGTCCATAGATCAGTTTTTGGTGGGTCGGGATTCTGTCCTGGGGTGCCGTTTTGTAATGGGTTTCTTGGCTCATTCTGGCTAGTATTCCCGATTGCCCGTATATATGTGTAATATGCTATCGTCCACCAAATTGACAGCGCTGTCAAATACTGATAAAAACGACCTTGATCGGTGTTCATCGCACTGGTTGACGGGAGGAGGGTGCTGTTCGAGGGCGGTATCTCGTTCTTGAGATAATGTGATTTCAACCAGACAGGACTCACACGGTTTGCTTCCAGCGCTATCTACGACAGGTGTGGCAGTCCTACCTGGCCCATGAACATTCGGGGATCTTATTCTGGCGTCTCGATTGCTTGTATCATGCTCGTGCTTTGTGGCTTGCTGCCTACTGGATATATGAACGCCTCCATTCCAAATCCATTGAAAGACGCATCCAGGGTAGAGCCGCGAATTAGTGCATTGCTCTCCCAGATGACCCTGGCTGAAAAAATTGGCCAGATGAGCCAGGTCAATGCAGGCGAGGGTTATGCGCCTGATTATCTTGCTGAGGACCTGCGAGCCGGTCGTATCGGCTCGGTTCTCAATGTGGTGGATGTTGGGGTCATCAACGAACTCCAGCGTATCGCGGTTGAGGAAAGTCGTCTTGGTATTCCCCTCCTGGTTGGCCGGGACGTCATTCACGGATTCAACACCATCATGCCCATTCCCCTGGGCCTGGCCGCGACCTGGAACCCCGGGTTGGTGCAGCAAGGGGCAGTGGTTGCCGCCCACGAGGCTGCATCGGCCGGGATAAACTGGACGTTTGCGCCCATGCTGGATGTCTCTCGTGATCCACGCTGGGGTCGAATAGCTGAGAGCTTTGGTGAAGACGCCTTCCTGACCAGCCAGTTGGCCAGCGCCATGATCCAGGGCTTTCAGGGTGAGAATTTTTCCAGTCCTGGATCAATTGCCGCATGCGCAAAGCATTTCGCCGGCTATGGTGCCGCCGAAAGCGGGCGCGACTACGCGACTACCGATATATCCGAGAACGAACTGCGCAATGTGCACTTGCGCCCATTCAATGCCGCCATCAAGGCCGGGGTCGCCACGCTGATGACATCGTTCAGCGATCTGAACGGCGTGCCGGCCACCGGGAATGAATTCCTTCTGCGCCAGATATTGCGCGAGGAATGGAGTTTCGACGGTTTTGTTGTCAGCGACTGGGATTCGGTTCGCCAGTTGCAGGTTCACGGGCTGACCGAGAATGACAAAGAATCCGCATTCGCTGCTGCAACGGCGGGGGTGGATATGGAAATGGCTGGCGATGCCTATAGCAAGCACCTGGCGGCCCTGGTAGAAGAAGGCCGGCTCAGCGTGGAACAAATTGACGCCGCTGTGGCTAACATCCTGCGTACCAAGTTCCGCCTCGGTCTGTTTGAGAATGCACAGACTGATCCCGCCTCGCTCCCGGATATTGCCAGTGGGCAGGCGCTAGACACGGCGAGAAAGGCTGCCCTGCAAAGCGTGGTGATGCTGAAGAACGACGGCGGAATTCTTCCCTTATCCGCAGGCAAGCTTGCCTCGGTAGCAATTATCGGTCCCATGGCCGATGCGCCCTACGAACAACTGGGTACCTGGATTTTTGACGGTGACGAGCAACTCAGCGTCACGCCCTTGCAGGCGATAGGCAGCCTGCTGGGTTCTGATGTTGAGGTTCGCTACCTCAGGGCAATGGAGACCTCCCGCAGCAAGGCTGATGAAGGATTCGACGAGGCTGTGGAAATAGCCGGTGACTCGGATGTGACCCTCCTGTTCCTGGGCGAGGAATCCATTTTATCCGGCGAGGCGCATTCCCGGGCCGACATCAATTTGCCTGGTGACCAGGCGGAACTGGTGCAACGCATTCGACGCACCGGTAAGCCGGTGATTGCCGTGATCATGGCGGGCAGACCGCTGACCTTGACGAATATCGTCAACCATGTGGATGGAATCTTGTTTGCCTGGCACCCGGGAACCATGGGTGGCCCGGCCATCGCGGATTTATTATTTGGTATCGAATCACCTTCAGGAAAATTGCCTGCGACCTTCCCGCGGATGGTTGGCCAAATCCCCATCTATTACAATCAGAAAAATACTGGCAAGCCGCCGTTCCCTGGCGGCGTCATACATATTGACGAGATCAAAACTCGCGCGCCGCAAACCTCTTTCGGGATGACCGCGTTTCACCTGGATGCCGGGTATACGCCGCTATTCAGCTTCGGCTATGGACTGTCCTACACCCGCTTCGAGTACCAGGATATTCGGGTCAGTGCGCCGGAGACCCCTCTTGGAGATACCTTCAGTCTCAGCGCGACGGTAAGCAATGTCGGAAAGGTCGCCGCCGATGAAGTCGTGCAGCTTTACCTGCGGGACCCGGTAGCCAGCGTCACCCGGCCAGTGAGGGAACTTAAGGGTTTCCGGCGGATACGCCTGGAGCCGGGTCAGTCCATGGTGGTGGAGTTCACTTTGCATACCGACGAACTGGCGTTTTACGGGCGTGACATGCGACTGCTTACTGAGCCGGGTAAATTTCACGCCTGGATTGGTGGCAGTTCGGAGGCATCCCTGGGAACGCAGTTTCGACTCATCGAGGCCGACTAGAGGTGAACTCGCGATCCCACCTGCCTGAACAGGCAACGTCGCGGCCATTGGCTTTTTGGAAGGACTTATTTTGAATTTGTTTCGTGGACTCCTGGTTGGGCTTGTCGCTATAGCCGGTTGCTCTTCAGGCTCCCAGGAAGAAATCGCCAGGCAGTCGGTGGGTGATCTGCTGGTCGGTGAGGTCATGGCCGTGTCCTATTCCGGGTTTCGCGAGGGTCAACATCCGGACAGGGGCG